>NZ_JAUYQU010000276.1 GCF_030697065.1 Bradyrhizobium sp. | reverse complement strand
GGGCGCCGGCGTCGACAGCCTCGCGGCATAAAATCGAGTAATTTCAACTGGTTGAAAGGACAATAGGGACGAAAAACCGGCTTTGTGACGACGGAAGAGATTACCTCCGACGAAACAATTGAAACAATCCACGACATCACCCGGAAAATTTCTTCCCCTATACCCGCAATCATCAACGCAACGCCAACGCCGAACAGGAGAACGAACATGCTGAAGCCTTCCTTCCGCTTCTTCATTATCCCGCTCGGCGCGGTCTGCACCCTGGCCTCGCTCTCCGCCCAGAACACCGCGCCCCGCGCCGAGCGCGGCACCGGAACGATGCTGGTCCGCGAGCAAGTGGTCGATTGCAGCACCAGGAATCCCTCGGAGGTCTGCGTGATCTCCTACGACAGCGAGACCACCCGCTGAATTCAGGTTTCCAACGACCAAGCCTTCTACCTGCCAAGTTACCTCCAACGACCCGGACGGGATGCCCCCTCCGGGTCGCTCTGTTTTTGGCAGGCGCTGACGGCGCCGGGAGCGGAGCCGCCGATTTCCTCACCAACACGTGACGCCGCCCCGGCGTCGCCGGTGTAACGCCGCGGCCCGCCAGCCCGAAGGACGATCGAGATCTCTCGCGTGGCCACACGGCACGGTCGGGATCATCCGACAGGTCCCGTTCGATGCTCAACCTCGTTCTCGCATTGCTCGCCGGGGTCGTCACCGTCGCAGCTCCCTGCACGCTGCCGATGCTGCCGATCCTGCTGGGCGCTTCGGTCGGCCAGACCGGCAAGCTGCGCCCGGCGATGATCGCGGCAGGTTTTGTCATGTCGTTTTCCGCCACCGCGCTGGCGCTCAGCGCTGTTACCCGCATCTTCGACTTCGACCCCAACAACCTGCGCACCGCCGCGACTGTGCTGCTGCTCGGCTTCGGGCTGCTGATGATCTGGCCCAGGCCGTACGAATGGCTGTCGGTCCGGCTCAACGGGATGATCGGGTCCGGTCACGCCGGCAGCTTCGCGGCGCATCAGGGCAATCTCGGTGGATTCCTGCTGGGCACCACGCTTGGCCTGGTCTGGACGCCCTGCGCCGGTCCGGTGCTGGGTTCGATCCTGACGGTGGTCGCAACCTCCCCGGACACCGCATGGGCGAGCGTGCTGCTGGTGGTCTACGCGATTGGCGCCGCGATTCCGATGCTGGCGATCGCCTATGGCGGCCAAGCCGTCACGACCCGGGTCCGCAGCATCGCGGCGATCTCCCCCCGGCTGCAGCAGGGGTTCGGCGCCATCGTGATCGCCTTCGCGGTGGCCTCCTGGTTTCAATATGACACGCTGATCGTGGCGTGGCTGACCGGATTTTATCCGAACGGCCAGCTCGGCCTCTAACCCCCGGATCCACCCCGAACGGAGCTTTCCATGACCAAACGTTTCCTCGCCGCGACCGCTTCCGTGTTCGCCCTCGCCCTGATCGGCGCCGTCAGCCTCGGCATCGGCGGCGGGGTCGCGCGCGACACGATCGCACCGATTGCCGTCGCCGCGGCGCAAGGCCCGGCGCCTGAATTCACCGGCATCGGCAACTGGTTCAATTCGGCGCCGCTCAAGCTCGCGGACCTTCGCGGCAAGGTGGTGCTAGTGAATTTCTGGACCTATGGCTGCGTCAACTGCATCAATGCGCTGCCGCACGTCGTCGCGCTCAATGCAAAATACAAAGACCGCGGCCTCGTCGTGGTCGGCATCCATACACCGGAGTTCCCGTTCGAGCGATCGGGTTCCAACGTGCAGGCCGCGCTGAAACGGCACGGCATCACCTATCCAGTGGCACAGGATAATGATTTCAGGACCTGGAACGCCTGGCGCAACCAGTATTGGCCGGCCCAGTACATCATCGACCAGAACGGCAGGATCGTGTTCCAGCACGCCGGCGAAGGCCAGTACGATCAGATCGACCGCACCGTGGCGCGGCTGCTCGACGCGAACGGCTGAGCGAATCGGCAAAACGCGCGGCGCATGCAAGGGCGCCGCGCGGGAACCTGCCAATCGTTCGTTCGTGATTTCCCTGCTCCGGTCGGCGTGATATCCAGACGGCACGATCCAACCTTGACGGATGGTGCCGATGTTCGAAGGCTGGGATGCCGTGGTGCTGGCGCGGGCGCAGTTCGCCTTCACGATGTCGTTTCACATCATTTTTCCGGCCTTCTCGATCGGGCTTGCCAGCTACCTCGCGGTGCTGGAGGCGCTCTGGCTCTGGACCGGGCGTGAAGTCTTCATCAACCTGTTCAATTACTGGCTGAAGATCTTCGCGGTCGCATTCGGCATGGGCGTGGTGTCGGGCATCGTGATGTCCTACCAGTTCGGCACCAACTGGTCGGTGTTTTCCGACAAGGCCGGCCCGGTGATCGGGCCCCTGATGGCCTACGAGGTGCTGACCGCCTTCTTTCTCGAGGCGGGTTTTCTCGGCGTCATGCTGTTCGGCCTCGATCGCGTCGGCCCCCGGCTGCATTTCCTCGCGACCCTGATGGTGGCGATCGGCACGCTGATCTCCACGTTCTGGATCCTGTCGGCCAATTCCTGGATGCAGACGCCGGCCGGCTACGGCATCAATGCCGAAGGCCAGTTCATCGCCGTCGACTGGTTCAAGGTGATTTTCAATCCGTCGTTTCCCTATCGCCTCGTGCACATGGTGCTGGCGGCGTATCTGACCACCGCTCTGGTGGTCGGGGCCGTCGCTGCGTTTCACCTGCTGCGCGACCCGCATCTCGCGGGCCCTCGCGTGATGTTTTCGATGGCGATGTGGATGGCGACCCTGGTGGCGCCGCTGCAGATTTTCGCCGGCGACCAGCACGGCCTCAACACGCTGGAGCACCAGCCGGTGAAGATCATGGCGATGGAAGGCCATTTCGACAGCCACAACGACGGCGCGCCGCTGATCCTGTTCGGCTGGCCCGACCAGGCCGCCGGCAAGGTGAAATATGCCGTCGAAATCCCGAAGCTGGGCTCACTGATCCTGAAACATTCACTCGATGCGCCGATGGCCGGCCTCGACACCGTGCCGCGCGAAAACTGGCCGCCGGTGGCCATCACCTTCTGGTCGTTCCGGATCATGGTCGGCATGGGCCTGTTGATGCTGGGGCTCGGCCTGCTCAGCCTGTGGGCGCGCTGGCGCGGCACGCTCTATCATTCGCGGTTGATGCTGATGTCGGCGATCGCGATGGCGCCTTCGGGCTTCATCGCCGTGCTGGCGGGCTGGATCACCACCGAGACCGGGCGTCAGCCGTTCACGGTCTACGGGCTGTTGCGGACGGCTGATTCCGCCTCGCCGCTGGCGGCTCCGGCAGTCGCCTCGTCGCTGATCGCCTTCATCATCGTGTATTTCCTGGTGTTCGGCGCCGGTGTGATCTACATGCTCCGCTTGATGGCGGCGCCGCCGCATCAAGGTGAACAGGGACCGAGCGGCGATAAGCCGGCGCGCGCCGCCGGCATCACGCCTGCCGCCGGAGCAGCCGCGCGGGGGACCGCCGCATGACCGCCGCCATCGATATCGCCACGGTCTGGGCGTTCATCATCGCCTTTGCGGTCTTCGTCTATGTGGTCATGGACGGGTTCGACCTCGGCCTCGGCATTCTGTTTCCATTGTTTCCCAGGAAGGCCGATCGCGACGTCATCATGAACAGCGTCGCGCCGGTGTGGGACGGCAACGAAACCTGGCTGGTGCTCGGCGGCGGCGGCCTGATGGCGGCGTTTCCGCTGGCCTATGCGGTGCTGATGCCGGCGCTGTACACCCCCATGATCGCGATGCTGATCGGCTTGGTGTTTCGCGGCGTCGCCTTCGAATTCCGCTGGCGGACCAGACCCAGCGAGCGCAATCGCTGGGATATCCCGTTTTTTGCCGGCTCGCTGGTGGCGGCGCTGGCGCAGGGCGTCGCGCTCGGCGCCATCCTGCAGGGCGTGCAGGTAGAGGGCCGGCAATATGCCGGCGGCTGGTGGGACTGGCTGACGCCGTTCAGCATGCTGACCGGGGTCGCGGTGGTGGTCGGCTACGCGCTGCTGGGCGCGACCTGGCTGGTCATGAAGACCGAGGGCGAGCTGCGCGACAAGGCCTATCACCTGAGCTGGTTTCTGCTGTTTGCGATGATCGGCGCCATCGGCGCGGTCAGCCTCGCCACGCCGTTCCTGCACATCCAGTATACCGAGCGGTGGTTCTCCTGGCCGGGCATCGCCCTGACCGCGCCGGTGCCGGTCGCGGTCGCCATCGTCACCGTGCTGCTGCTGCGCAGCCTCGCCCGCAAACGGGATTATCAGCCGTTCTTGCTGACCCTGACGCTGTTCGCGCTGTCCTATGCCGGGCTCGGCATCAGCATGTGGCCCTATATCGTGCCGCAGAGCATCACCATCTGGCAGGCGGCCTCGCCGGAGAACAGCCAGGTCTTCATGCTGTTCGGCGTGGCCGTGCTGATCCCGCTGATTCTCGGCTATACCGGCTGGGCCTATTGGGTGTTCCGCGGCAAGGTAAAGCCCGGGAGCGGCTATCATTGACGCCGCCAGAGCCCAATCCGCGGCCGCTGGCGCGGCGCCTGCTGTGGTTCGCGGCGCTTTGGCTCGCCGGGGTCGGCGCCGTCACCCTGCTCTCCTATGGTTTGAGGCTGTGGATCGCACCGAAATAAGGCGGTCCGGCCGAGGCTCGGCGCCGCCCGCTTCGACCCGAACCAAAATATCGAAAACAACCCCATGCAATGAACACCGGGCGCCCGCAGGGATGCTTTCCCCGCGAAAAACCGGGACCACCACACATATGGGGGCCGGCCTGCCTCAAACTTGCCATCAAGTTGCCACTGAGATTTGATGGTTCCATCATTGGCGAATGCGCCACCGGGAGAGCTCTGCAATGACGAAATTTCGCCACCTGATCTGGACCCTGGCCGCCGCGGCCGGACTGCTCCTTGCGGCCTCGCCGGGCTTTGCGCAAAAACCCGATGTCGGCGACGAGCCCGGCCTTATCGCCGATGACAATGTGGAACTGGACCCGCAATTCAGGCGCACGGCGGTGCTGTACCGCACCTCGGAGCCGCCGGGCACCATCATCATCTCCACGAAAGACCGTCATCTCTATCTGGTCCAGGGCGGCGGCCGCGCGCTGCGCGATGGCATCGGCGTCGGCCGCGAAGGCTTCCAGTGGCAGGGACTGTTGAACGTCACCCGCAAGGCGGAGTGGCCGGACTGGACCCCGCCGCCGGAGATGATTGTTCGCCAGCCCTATCTGCCGCGTTTCATGGCCGGCGGACCCGGCAATCCGCTCGGCGCCCGCGCGATGTATCTCGGCACCACGGTCTACCGCATCCACGGCACCAACCGGCCGGATACCATCGGCACCGCCGTTTCTTCCGGCTGCTTCCGGCTGGTCAACGCCGACGTCGCCGACCTCTACGAGCGTGTCCCGGTCGGTACCAAGGTGATCGTGCGGCAGAAGCCCCAATTGTAGACCGCAGCGGTTCGTTTCACGGCCGTCCCGTTTCCCTGACATTGGCGAGAAAATGATGTTTCGTACATTCCGAGGCGGCCTCCTGATTGGAATGGCGGCCGCGATCGCGATCGCGGCTATTGCCATCACCTATGAGCGTTACGACACCAAGACCCTGAAGCGGACCATCCGGCGCGGTGAGGTGCTGTGCGGCGTCAACAAGGGCTTGCCGGGCTTCGCGATTCCGGACGACAAGGGCAACTGGACCGGTTTCGACGTCGACTTCTGCCGCGCGGTAGCGGCAGCGATCTTCGACGATCCGAAGAAGATCAAGTTCATCCCGCTCGACGCCAGCGAGCGCTTCAAGGAGTTGCAGAGCCGCAAGGTCGATATCCTCGCCCGCAACACGACCTGGAGCATGTCGCGCGAGACGTCCAACGCGCTGTATTTCCCGGCCGTCGCCTATTATGACGGCGGAGGCTTCATGCTGCCCGCGACCCGCAAGATCGACTCGGCGCTGGAACTCGACGGCAGCAAGGTCTGCGTACAGGCCTCGACCACGACGCAGCTCAACCTCGCCGACTATTTTCGCGCCAATAACATGAAATACACGGAGATGAAGTTCGACAAGTTCGACGACGTCTTCAAGGCCTACAATTCCGGCCAGTGCGACACCTTCACCGCCGACATTTCACAGCTCTACGCGCTGCGGCTCAACCTCGGCAAACCCGGCGACCACGTCATCCTGCCCGACGTCATTTCGAAGGAGCCGCTGGCACCCGTGGTGCGGCAGCGCGACGACGACTGGATGATGATCGTGAAGTGGACCCTGTACGCGATGATAAACGCCGAAGAGCTCGGCATCGACTCCAAGAACATCGACGAGGCGCTGAAGTCGACAAAACCCGACGTGATGCGGCTGGTTGGGACCGAAGGCGCCTATGGCGAGGAACTCGGGCTCCCCAGGGACTGGGCGGCGCGCATCATCCGCCACGTCGGCAATTACGGCGAAGTCTATGAGCGCAACGTCGGCGAGGGATCGAAACTCAAGATTCCGCGCGGCCTCAACCAGCTCTGGAGCGCCGGCGGCATCCAGTACGCCCCGCCGATCCGGTGACGAACGATTGGCCGCGGTGCCGCTATACATACAACTGTCGTCGCCCGGCTTGACCGGGCGATCCAGTATTCCCGAGACGATAATGATCAATCGATAGACCTCGGAGTACTGGGTCGCCCGGTCAAGCCGGGCGATGACGACCTGTTGTGATGCGCCTGCAGCCCTCGTCATTGCGAGGAGCCCTTAAGATGAAGCAATCCATGTCCCAGCGCAAAGAAAGATGGATTGCTTCACTTCGCTCGCAATGACGTGGATAGAGTTCAATAGCTCTTCATCCGCGCCAATTGATCGGCGTGGAAGTTGCTGTCGCCGAACAATTCCTGGCAGACCCGCGCGCGTTTCATGAAGAAGCCGATGTCGAACTGGTCGGTCATGCCCATGCCGCCGTGCATCTGCACGCCTTCCTGCACCGCCAGCGTCGCGGTGGTGCCGGCGCGCGCCTTGGCAACGGCCACCGCCGCGGCGGCCTTGTCGAAATCGCCGTCCAGCGTCTGCAGCGCCTTCAGCACCGCGGCGCGGGTGATCTCGATGTCGACATAGAGCTGGGCGGCGCGGTGCTGCAGCGCCTGGAACTCGCCGATCAGTTTGCCGAACTGCTTGCGCTCCTTCAGATAGGTGACGGTGCGGCCGAACACTTCCTCGCTCAGCCCGACCATCTCGGAAGCCACCGCGGCGCGGCCGATATTGAGCACGCCGTCCAGCAGGGCGAACCCTTGATCGACCTCGCCGAGCACGCCGTCGGCATCGACCTCGGCATTGTCGAACACGATTCTTGCGGCGTTGTGCGCATCCACCATTGCGGTACGCTCGATCGCGATGCCTTTGGTTCCGGGATCGACCAGGAACAGCGTCAGCCCGTCGCGCTCGCCAGCCGAGCCCGCGCTGCGCGCCGCCACGATCAACAGATCAGCCGTGTGGCCGTCGACCACAAAGGCCTTGTCACCCGAGAGCCTGAATCCGTTGCCGGAACGCACCGCCCGCAGTCTGGTCATCAGCGGACGATGTTTGGTGCCTTCGTCAACCGCGAGCGCGGCCAGCAGCGAACCGTCCGATATTTTCGGCAGGTACTGCGACTTCTGCGCGTCGCTGCCGCCGCGCGACAGCGCCGACGCCGCCAGCACCGATGTCGCCAGATAGGGCGATGGCATCAAGGTGCGGCCGATTTCCTCCAACACGATGCCGGCCTCGACGCAGCCGAGCCCGCTGCCGCCGAACGCTTCCGGCACCAGCAGGCCGCAAAATCCCATCTCGGCAAAGGCTTTCCACAATTCGCGGGAGAATCCCGTCGCGTCTGCGGCATCGCGCAGCTGCCGCAAATGCGACACCGGCGCCTTGTCGCCGATAAAGCCCCGCGCGCTGTCGCGCAGCATCGATTGTTCTTCGTTGAGGACGAGTGCCATGAGAGGGATTCCGGTTTGGAGATGTCTGTTGGGATCGTCATTCCGGGATGGTCCGAAGGACCAGACCCGGAATCTCGAGATTCCGGGTTCGCGTCTTCGACGCGCCCCGGAATGACGGGTGCGCTGCTACGCCCCCGGCAAATCCAGAATACGCTTGGCCACGATGCCGAGCATCACTTCCGAGGTGCCGCCCTCGATCGAGTTGGCCTTGGTGCGCAGCCAGGCGCGCGGCCGGGCGCCGCCCCTGGAGCGCTCGCTTTCCCATTCCAGCGCATCGATGCCGCCGGCCGACATCAGGATCTCGTGGCGGCGCTTGTTCAGTTCGGTGCCGTAATATTTCATCGCCGAGGAAAACGCCGGATGCGCCTGGCCTGCCTTGGCGAGATCGACCGCGCGCTCGGCGGCGGCGGATAGCGCCGCTTCGTCGATCTCGAACGTCGAGATCTGGCCGCGCAGCATCGGATCCCCGAGCCGGCCCTGCTCGTCGCTGCCGACCGAATCGGCGGCGACCTGGCCGAGCGGCCGGCCGACGCCGCGCTCGCCCATGCCCGAGATCATCGCGCGTTCGTGCTGGAGCAGATACTTGGCAACGTCCCAGCCGCGGTTGACGGTGCCGACGACATGGGACTTCGGCACACGGACGTTGTCGAAGAAGGTTTCGCAGAACGGCGAATAGCCCGATATCAGCAGGATCGGCTTGGTCGAAACGCCCTTCGAGGCCATGTCGAACAGGATGAAGCTGATGCCGTCATGCTTCTTTGCCGACGCATCGGTGCGCACCAGGCAAAAAATCCAGTCGGCGTAGTTGGCATAGGAGGTCCAGATCTTCTGGCCGGTGATGACGTAATCGTCGCCGTCGCTCTCGGCGCGGGTCTGCAGGGAGGCAAGGTCCGAGCCGGCATTGGGTTCGGAGTAGCCCTGGCACCAGCGAATCAATCCGGCGGCTATCTTCGGCAGATGCTCCTTCTTCTGCGCCTCGGTGCCGTATTTCAGCAGCGCCGGCCCGAGCATCCAGATGCCGAAGCTCGACAGCGGCGAACGGGCGCCCATCGCAGCCATCTCCTCGCGCAGCACCTTGTGCTCGCCGGCATCGAGGCCGCCACCGCCATATTCCCGCGGCCAATCCGGCACGGTCCAGCCCTTGTCGCGCATCCGCTCGAACCAGATGCGCTGCGGCTCGGAAGAGAATTTGGCGTTGCGACCGCCCCAGAACGTGTCTCCTTCTGACGTCATCGGCTTGCGCATTTCCGGCGGACAATTGGCCTGCAGCCAGGCCCGGGTCTCGCTGCGGAATTTTTCCAGATCGGACATGATGGCGTTTCCATTTTGCGATGCTGGATCGACCTTAGCCGTCGTATCGCGGAATTCAATATATCTCTATATCTCTGGCGCACCGGATCATGGTGCGGAATATGATAGGACTGAACGGTCCGGCGTCGCGGGCGCCGCAACGATTGAAAAAAGCAAAGGGAATCCAAGATGCGGCTGAAGTTGCTTTCGCCTGGCGAAATGAACGCGGACCAGAAACAGACCTACGACGAGTCGATCGCCGGCAAGCGCGGCGCCCCGCCGGCGCCGATGATGGCCTGGCTCAACAGTCCCGAAATGGCAAGGCACGCGACCCGGCTCGGCGAAGTGATCCGCTACAACACGTCTTTTCCGGCCAGGCTTTCGGAAATCGCGATCCTGGTCACGGCCCGCCACTGGACCTCGCACTATGAATGGTGGGCCCACAAGCGGCTGGCACTGAAAGGCGGCATGGAGCTGAAGACTATCGAAGACATCCGCGACCGCCGCACGCCTGTCTTCGACGATCCCAAGGGGCAGATGATCTACGACGTCGCAAGATCGCTGCATGAAGGCCACGGCGTCTCCGGGCCGCTCTACCAGGAGGCGGTGAAATTGCTGGGAGAGCGCGGCGTCGTCGAAATCATCGGGCTGTGCGGCTATTACACGCTGGTGGCGATGACGCTGAACACGTTCGAGTTCGAGCTGCCGGAGGGGGAAGTCTCGGAGCTTGCGTAGCCGATACTCGCTGCATAGATCGTGGCGAGGCGATCGCAGCGGAACGGAGAGAGCATGCCCGACAATCCCCCCATCATAGCCGGCACGCGGATCGGACATGTTCATCTCAAGGTCGCCGACCTCGATCGCGCGCTGGGGTTTTATTGCGGCGTGCTCGGCTTTCACGTGACGCAGCGGCTGAGTTCGGGCGCGGCATTCATCGCGGCCGGCGGCTATCACCACCACATCGGGCTCAACACCTGGGAAAGCAGGGGCGGCCATCCGCCGCCGCCGGGCACCACCGGCCTGTTTCACACCGCGATCCTGTATCCGACCCGGCCTGCGCTGGCCGACGCCCTGCATCGGCTGATCGCGGCCGGCATTGTGCTTGACGGCGCCAGCGACCACGGCGTCAGCGAGGCGCTGTATTTGCGCGATCCGGACGAGAACGGCGTCGAACTGTATTGGGACCGGCCGGAGGCGGATTGGCCGCGCAAGGAGGACGGATCGCTGGCGATGTTCACGAAACGGCTGGATCTGGAGGAGTTGCTGCGGCAGAGGGGGATTTGATCCCTTGTCGTCGCCCGGCTTGACCGGGCGATCCAGTCCGCCGCGGTGTCTCGGATGATATCACACGACTCTGGAATACTGGATCACCCGGTCAAGCCGGGTGACGACACCTTCGTGGTCCCGCGAATCATGATCAGGACCGCCGCCACCAGTTCCAGGCCGATGCACATGTAGAACGGCAGCGAATAGCTCCCCGAAACATCGCGCAGCAGGCCGATGACGCCGGGGCCGAACGCATAGGTCACCTGGTTGATCGCGGTGATCAGGCTGATCAGGACGCCGAACGAACGCGGGTCGAATTCGCGCTGCACGATCAGCGCCGGCAGCGTGATCAGATTGCCCACCGAGAGGCCGAACAGCGCGCAGGCCGCAATCAGCGCGATGTCGTTCTGCAGATTGATGATGACGAGCAGCGCCGCGGCCTGGCTGACGAACGAGATCGCGGAGGCCAGCCGCTGGTTGAGCCGGTCGATCACGAAGGAGAACGCCACCCGGCCGACCACCGCCATCGCGGTCATCAATGCGACCGCAAACGCTGCTTGCTCGCGGCCCACCACCGAATCCAGGAACGTGATCAGGTGGACGATGAAGCCGACCTGCGCGAACAGCACCAGCGCGAAAGAGGCCGAGATCGAGAGAAAGCCGATGTCGCGGAACGCCTGCGCCCGCACCCGCGTCGCCGACGGCGCATGCGCCGGCAATGCAGCAACCGCGGCGCTCGGATGCAGCGGCGGCCGTCCGACGAATATCAGGATGACCGGGACCATCACCAGCACCATCGCGATCCCGGCCGCGATCATGGCGTTTGCAAAGCCGAAATATCCGATCGCCCCCACCAGCAGCGGCACGCCGATGATGCCGCCGAAACTGGCGCCGTTCAGCGCCAGGCTGATCGCCATGCCGCGCTTCCTGTCGAACCAGAGACCGAGCGTGTTGGTGATGATGCCGAGGCTGGTGCCGGCCCAGCCGAACGCCAGCAGCGCATTGGCGGCATAGAGCTGCCATGGCTCGCTGACCCGGCCGATCAGCGCGGCGGCCCCCGCCATCGTGAAGACGCCGGCCAGCAGGCAGTTGCGCGGGCCGATCGACTTGATCGCCTCGCTGACGAAGACCACCAGCAGCGCGCCGAACAGATAGAATATCGTGGTGCCGCCCGAGATCAGCGAGGTGGGCCAGCCGTGCAGCCGATGCAGCTCGGCGACATAGACGCTCTGGCCATAAAAGCCGAGGCCCCAGCCGAAGGTCGCCACCAGGAAGCAGACCACGACGATGCGCCAGCCTTCATAGCGGGCGGAGGTTTCGTCGATTGCGGCGTTGTTGGTGTGATCAGGCAAGTTGGGCTTCTCTCTCGGATCGTCATGCCCGGGCTTGACCCGGGCATCCACGACTTTCTTTCGAGCGGCAGCCAAAGACGTGGATGGCCGGGTCAAGCCCGGCCATGACGACCTACCTAACAGGTCACGACGTCAAACGCTTCGACCACCGACGAAGTGTCAGCAGTTGTCATCAGGTCTTCGGTTTCGGCGGATCGTAGAAGAACCGCTCGCGGAAAATCCTGTCGCCGCGCCATTCCTGCAGCGCGACCTCGTCGATCCGGGCCGTCCTGCCGGAAAGGTAGGTGAAGTCGAAGATCCAGTTGATGGCGACGCGGTCGCCTTCGAGGATCGAGGTCACGCAGGTCGAAACGACGGTCTTGACCCGTTCCAGCGTGGCGCGCTCCTGCGCCACCAGCAGGTCGCGGCCGACGCGCGGCGGCGCGGCGTTCTCCTGCATGCTGGCATCCTCGGTGTAATAGCGCTCGATGGCGCCGGCATGATCGCCGGATACGACGACCGCGATGAACTCATCGAGACGGGCTCGCGACGGCATCACATCCCCCACGCTTGAGCAGCAATCACATACCCGGATCGGGAAATTCCGGCACGGCCCGCCTCGCCCGCCGTCTCGCGAAGGACGCGAAAGCGAGCACCGCGAGCCCCAGCAGCACCGGCGGGAACACCACCATGTTGACCGCGGACCAGCCGTAATTCGCTAAAAGTTGACCCGACGAGAACGAACCCACCGCCATCATCCCGAACACCAGGAAATCGTTGAAGGCCTGCACCTTGTTGCGCTCCTGCGGCCGGTGCGTCTCCAGCACCAGCGCGGAGGCGCCGATGAAGCTCAGGTTCCAGCCGACCCCGATCACGATCAGCGTGGCCCAGAAATGCATCGCGGTGATCCCGGACAGACCGATCGCAGCCCCGGCGGCTTCCAGCGCCAGCCCGACCGCGACGATTTTCGGGGCGCCGAAGCGGGCGATCAGCGAGCCCGTGAAGAAGCTCGGTCCGTACATCGCCACGATATGCCATTGAATGCCGAAATTGGAATCGCTGACGCTGAGCCCGCACATCTGCATCGCCAGCGGCGCCGAGGTCATCACCAGATTCATCATGGGATAGGAGACGATGCCGCAAAACGCGGCGGCGATGAAGCGCGGCTGCCGCGCGATCTCGAACAGCGGCCGGCCGCCATGCAGATCCGCCGGCGCCGGCTTCGGCGCATCGACCCCGACCAGCACCGCCATCGCGACCAGCGCGACCACGGCCTGCATCAGGAAGCTGAAGGCGAACAGATAGGGCGGCCAGACGTCCATGGTCCATTGCACGAGCTGCGGGCCGAGCACGCCAGCGAACACGCCGCCGGCCATCACCCACGACACCGCCTTGGGACGGAACGCGGCGCTGGCGCCGTCGGCGGCGGCGAAGCGGTAGGATTGCGACACCGCGCCATAGAGGCCGCCGAGAAACGTCGCGACGCAGAACAGCACGAACGAGCCGCGCAGGATGGCGTAGGCGCCGAGCAGGCCGGTCAGCATGCCGCAACCGGTGCCGATGATGAAGGCGGTGCGGCGGCCATAGGCGCGCGAGATCGCACCGGTCGGCAAGGTGCCGGCGGCCAGGCCCACCACATACATCGACAGCGGCACGGTTGCGAGCGAGAGGTCCGGCGCCAGCGTCGCGCCGACGATCGAGCCGGTGGCGAAAATGACGGCCGAATTCGCGCCGGTCAGCGCCTGCGCCGCCGCCAGCCGCGCCACATTGGATCTCGCGCGGGCGTCACCCGCGATCTCGTCGGCTGCAGTCACGTCGATCATTTGCTGTTTTCTGCCCGGATGCGGCCCGAAGCATTCGGCTGCATTGATTCCCGACACTATGGCGGCAAGCCCCTGCCCGATCAACCGACGCAAACGGGCGCGCGCCATGCAGGCCGCGCACATTGGACAGCACACGCGCAGCCGCGTAAGTCAACCATCCGCCCCTGATGCCGGATCCCGGGGTGCCCGGCAGGCGCCCCAAGGAGTTCAAACGATGTCCATCGACGACAGGCCGACGATCGCCGCCCCCGACGACGATCCGTATCTGTGGCTGGAGGAGATCGAGGGCGAACGCGCGCTGGCCTTCGTCGAACAACAGAACGCCCTGACGCTGCGAAAGTTCGGCGACGCCGGATTTGCCGGGGATCGCGACGCGCTGGCCGACATCCTGGACCGGCCGGACAACATTCCCTTCGTCAGCCGGCGCGGCGGCTTCGTCTACAATCTCTGGAAGGATGCGAACAATCCGCGCGGCCTGTGGCGGCGAACCACGCTGGCTGAATTTCGCAAGCCGGACCCGGCCTGGGAAACCATCCTGGATGTCGACAGGTTGGCGGCCGACGAAAACGAGGACTGGCTGTTTGCCGGGGCGCAGGCGCTGCCGGGAAGCAGCGCGCGGATCGTGAGCCTGTCGCGCGGCGGCAGCGACGCTGCCACGCTGCGCGAATTCGACATCGACGCCAAGGCCTTTGTCAGCGGCGGCTTCATGCTGCCGGAGGCCAAGGGCGGCGTGGAGTGGATCGATGCCGATACGCTGTTGCTGTCGAGCGCCTATGGCGAGGGCATGGCGACCGCCTCCGGCTACGCCCGAACCGTCAGGCTTTGGCGGCGCGGCACCGACGTCGGCCAGGCGCCGGTGCTGTTCGAGACCAGGCCCGAACACATGGTCGCCTATGCCAGCATCGACCGCACCGGCGCGGCACCACGCATGTGGTTCATCGAACAGCTCGATTTCTTCAATCACCATCTGTGGCTCGGCGACGAGAATGGCGCGCGGACGAAACTCGATCTTCCGACCGACGCCGAGGTGGAATTTCATGGCGACTGGCTCGCGGTGAAGCCGCGCAAGCCGTGGACGGCGGGAACGCTGACCTACGCACCCGACACCGTGCTCGGAATGTCGCTGTCGCAATTCCTGGCGGGAGAACGCGATTTCCGGATTCTGTGCGAGGCGGGACCGCGCCGCGCGGTACAGAACTTCTTCTGGGCCGGCGGCCGGCTGGTGATCTCCATTCTCGACGAGTTGCGGCCGGTGTTCGAAGTCTGGACGCCCGCGGCCGATGGCTGGACCCCCGGCAAACTGGCGGGATTGCCCGAGATCGGCGTCGCCGACGTCTGGCGGCTGGATGCCGACGAAGCCGAAAGCAACGGCGACCTGCTCGCCAACGTCCAGGATCCGGTCACGCCGGCCTCGCTGATGCTGATCGAGGGCGTCGCTGCTCCCGCGGTGCTGAAGCGGGCGCCGCGCACCTTCTCGGCGGAAGGACTCGCGGTCACGCAGCACGAGGCGATCTCGATCGACGGCGAGCGCATTCCCTATGTCCAGACCGGACCGGCGAGCGAGACCGGCGAGGCGCCGGTGCACCTCAACGCCTATGGCGGTTTCGGCATCTCGGTGAAACCCTATTACCAGTCCGCGATCGGCAAGCTGTGGCTCGAACAGGGTGGCACCAGCGTCATCGCCAATATCCGCGGCGGCGGCGAGTTCGGAACCCGCTGGCACGACGCCGGCCGCTATGCCGGCAAGCGGCTGGCGCATGATGATTTTGCCGCGGTCGCCGCCGACCTGGTGCGGCGCGGCGTCACCCGGCCCGACCGGATCGCAGCGGAGGGCGGATCGAACGGCGGCATCCTGATCACCAACATGCTGACGCGCTATCCCGAGCGCTTCGGCGCGCTGTTCTGCACGATTCCGCTGATCGACATGCGCCGCTACACCAAACTGCTGGCCGGCGCGAGCTGGATCGCGGAGTACGGCGATCCCGACAAACCCGGGGAATGGGCCTGGCTGCAGACCTATTCGGCCTATCACACCGCGGTGCCCGGCCAGAACTATCCGCCGATCCTGATCGCCACCACGAAACGGGACGACCGCGTCCATCCCGGCCACGCCCGCAAGATGACGGCGAAGTTGCAGGCGATGGGATATGAAGCGTATCTCTACGAGCCCGCCGCGGGGGGCCACGGCTACGGCAAGGACAACAAGGAACGCGCCGCGTTCACCGCGCTGGGTTATGCATTTTTGAAGAACACGATCGGCTGGCGGGAGAACCAGGCGTAGGTCCATCAACGTCACATGTGGACGGGCGATGGCGAGCCCGGCCGGGCCTGCTCCGCGCGCTCGAACACCAGCACCAGATTATTGGCCGGCATTTCGGCGACCTCGGTCAGCGCCAGCCCGACATGGCCCGCCAGCTTCTCCAGGTCCTGGATCTCGCGCACGCCCCATTCGGGGTCGCGGTGGCGCAGGCTGGTGTCGAACACGGCGTTGCTGAGCGCGGTGTGCCGGCCGTCGCGCTTGAACGGGCCGTAGAGCAGCAGCTGCCCGTCGGCGCGCAGATAACGCGCGGCGCCCGCGAACAGGCCCTCGGCCACGCGCCATGGCGCGATGTGAATCACATTGGCGCAGAACACCGCCAGCAAGGGTGCGACGCTGCCGTCACGCAGTTCGGGACACCATGCCGGATCCGAGAGATCGATCCGCAGCGGCGGACGGATATTTGCCAGGCCCGCATGCGCCCGCCACGCCGCGATGCTCTTCAGATGCGCGTCGTGGAGGTCGCTCGGCCACCAAACGATGCCGGGAAAGTGCCGCGCGAAATCCACCACATGCTGGCCGGTGCCGCTGCCGGCCTCGACCACATCGCCGGATTTGCCAGCGAGAACACGCTGGAGCACCGCGCGGATCGCCTGATGGTTGCGGTGGAAAGGCGGCGCATCGAGGCGCCCATCCGGTTCGACCCGCCCGTCCCTGCCAAACTCCACGACATATTCAGTCATATCGATTTCGCGCCCGGCCCGTTGCCATCGAGCCTTAACAGCTTTGAGCCGGGATTGCTCCGGTTCCGGCAGGAATCCGGCTGACATTGTCGCGAGTGGCGCCGCCTCTTTAGATCAAGTTCCCGCAATAGATGTCCTTCAGTGTCTGCAGCACGCGCAGCGCCTTCCTGTCGGCGATACTGTAATGCAGCGTCTGCGCGGTCCGGCGGAACGTCACCAGTCCGTCGGCGCGCAAGCGCGCCAGGTGCTGCGACAGCGCGGACTGGCTGAGTTTCACCACCCCGACCAGTTCGCCCACCGTCATTTCGCCGCGCGCGGCGAGAAAGCAGAGGATCAAAAGCCGCTTTTCGTTGCCGAGCAATTTCAGGAGTTGCGCCGCCTCGCCGGCCTGCTTGGCCAGCATCTTCAAGGAAGCGGCATCCGCCGCGCCGAGGCCGGCGGATTTGTTCCTTGCGGTTGTCGCAACTGCTCTCATGGCCCGATGTCCCGAACAATTTTAGCCTGCGCCGGCGCCGGCGTTGACATCACATTAGCGCAGCTTACATGCTTTAGCATTGACTAATTTAAAGAGCGCCGATAGGGCTGGAATCATAACGCTGGAGACGAGCGGCCATGATCTTTCGACAATTGTTCGACAGCGTTTCCGGAACCTACAGCTATCTGCTGGCCAGCCGCGCCGGCGGCGAGGCGCTGATCCTCGATCCCGTGCTGGAAAAGGTCGACCGTTACTGCCAGTTGCTGCGCGAGCTCGACCTGCGGCTGGTCAAGGCGGTCGATACCCATCTGCACGCCGACCACGTCACCGGACTGGGCGAGCTGCGCGACCGCACCCACTGCGTCACCATCATGGGCGAGCAGAGCAAGGCCGACGTGGTGGCGATGCGGGTCGCTGAGGGCGACAAGGTGACGATCGAGGGGCTCAGCCTCGACGTCATGTACACGCCCGGCCATACCGACGATTCCTACAGCTATCTGATGGGCGACCGTGTCTTCACCGGCGACACGCTCTTGATCCGCGGCACCGGCCGCACCGATTTCCAGAACGGCAGCGCGCGGGCGCAGTATGATTCGATCTTCAACCGGCTGCTCAAGCTGCCGGACGAGACCATGGTTTTTCCGGCCCATGACTACAAGGGCGATACCGTCTCCACCATCGGCGAGGAGAGGCGTTTCAATCCGCGGCTGCAGGTGCGCTCGGTCGATGAATATGTCGAGCTGATGGCCAATCTGAAATTGCCCAACCCGAAGATGATGGACGTCGCGGTGCCGGCCAACATGCAGGTCGGCCTGCATCAGGACGATCTCGCCAGGCAGGGACAAGCGCTCACCGCGCGCGAGGGCATCGAGAGCCTCGGCCGGCCCGATATCCTGCTGGTCGATCTTCGCGAAGCCGGCGAACGCGCCAGGCACGGCACGCTGCCGGGCGCGCTGCACGCGCCCTATCCCGCGATCGCCGATGCCCTGAAACCCGGCGGCATGCTGCGCGAGGTGGCCGCGGCAACCGGCCGGCGCATCGTGTTCTTCTGCGCCTTCGGCGAGCGCTCGGCGATGGCGGTGGCCGCCGCCGGGGAGGCCGGTCTCTCCAACACCGCGCACATCGCGGGCGGCATGGATGCCTGGAAGAAGGCGGGCGGGCCGGTGGCGACGGGGTAGATTAAGCGCCGGCGGCCCCGCCAATGACGGCGCCCACCTCTCCCATGGGGAGAGGTCGCGAGCACTTGCGAGCGGGTGATGGGCTTCGTTCTATCGTTTGAGCGTAACCCCTCACCCGACGCTTCGCGTCGACCTCTCCCCATGGGAGAGGTGAAGACTGAAATCGCCGCGCAAATTACTTCCCCACCCGCGCGAGCTCCTGCACCAGCACGTCGAGCGCTTCGGCCAGCATGACGCCGCCGCATTCGGTCAGCCGCTCGGGAATCACGATGCGCTTGTCCGCCGGATAGAACCGCTCCAGCGCCGGATGCAGCAGAAAAGCCTGGCCGTCATCGCCCGCGAAATCGCCGGCCTGCGACACCAGCAGCAGATCGGGTCTGGCGCTGACGATCGCCTCCAGCGAGGCGAATCCGCCTGACGCCAGGCCGAGATCGCCGGCGGCGTTGAACAGCCCGGTTTCGGCCAGCAGCGAACCGACGAAACTGTCGCTGCCCGCCACCCAGCCGCGCCGCGAAAGCGGCAGCACGCGGGGGCGCCTGTCGGCGACGGCCCGGCGCGCGCGCCCCAGCGCGGCGTCGAGCCTTTCGATCTCGCGCGCCGCGCGGTCGGGATGTCCGACGATGTCGCCGAGTTCGCGGATCTGGTCCTTCACTTCGATCAGGTTCCTTGGCACCGCGAATTCAGCGAGGCTCAGCCCGTTGGCTTTCAGCAATTCCCGGGTCGCGCGCTTGTCGAACGCGCTGGCCACCACGATGTCGGGCTTCAGCACCAGCACATCCTCGGCGCCGCCCGACAGCGTCGGATAGCGCCTGACATCGCCGGTCACCCAGGCATCCCTGGAAAACCGGCTGAGACCGAGAATCTGTTCGGGATCGGCCAGCGTCAGCAGCACCTGGTCAGTGCAGACGTTCATCGAGACGATGCGCGGCAGCGGCGCCGCGGAGACGGGCTGCACCGCGCAGGCCGCAACGGCGAACGCCGTCGCGCAAGTGCGCAGCCGGCGCATCAGATTTCCGCCCACGGCACGATCACCGCTGAGCGCTCGAACTCCGCGCGAAAAACGCTGACCCGGAACACCTCCGCCATCACCTGCTCCGACAGCGCCGCGGCCGGTGCGCCCTGCGCCACGAGACGGCCTTCGGAAAGAACCAGAACGGTATCGGCAAAGCGCGCGGCGAGGCCGAGATCGTGCGTCACCACGATCACCAGTACCCCCTGATCGGCGGCGGCGCGCAGGCTCTTGATGACATCGAGCTGATAGCGCGGATCGAGCGAGGCGGTCGGCTCGTCCGCCAGGATGACCGGCGCTTCCACCGCGAGCACGCGGGCCAGCGCCACGCGGCTGCGCTCGCCGCCGGAGAGTTCGGTGACGCGGCGATCGGCAAACGCCACGACATCGGTGGCCCGCATCGCCCGCAGCACCGCGTCGCAATCCTTCTGCGACATTCGCGCCGGATCGGTCGCGCCATGCGGGTAGCGCCCGAGCGCCACGATATCGCGCGCCGCCAGCGGCCAGTGCACGATGTGGCCCTGCGGCAGATAGGCAAAACGCCGCGCCCGTTCGCGCAGCGACAGCGACGACAGCGCCTCGCCGCCGACATGGATGGCGCCATCAGAAGGCTGCAACCCGGCGAGTGCGCGCAACAGCGTGGTCTTGCCGGCGCCGTTGGGCCCGACCAGCGCGACCAGATGCCCCGAGGAAAGCGAGAGCGAGATATCCTTCAACACGGCGCGGCCGGCCAGTTCGACGTTGAGACCCTGTGCGGTGAGCAAGGCGATCATGCCACGCCCCCGCCGAGCGCGCGGCGTTCCCGCCTGATCAGATAGAGGAAGAATGGCACGCCGATGATCGAGGTCAGCACGCCGACCTTGATGTCGCTGGTCGAGGGAATGATTCGTACCGCAATGTCGGCCGCCAGCAGCAGTGCGGCACCCGCGAGCGCGCTCGGCACCAGCAGGCGCGCCGGATCGTGGCCGATCAGGGGCCGCATCAGATGCGGCGCCACCAGGCCGATGAACCCGATGGTGCCGGTTACCGCGACCGCGCCGCCAACGCCGAGCGCTGTCCCTGCGATCACCACCAGCCGGGCCCGGCCGACATCGACGCCGAGGCTCTGCGCGGTCTCCTCGCCGAGGCTGAGCGCGCGGAACGCGTTGCGCTGGCTCCACAGAATGACCGCGCCCGCCGCGATGAACGGCAGCGCCAGCACGACGTGGCGAAAGCTGCGGTCCTCCAGCGAGCCGAGCAGCCAGAAAGCGATTTCCAGCACCACGAATGGATTGCTGGAAAGATTCATCACCAGGGCGGTGGCGGCGCCGGCCAGGCTGGAGATCGCAAGGCCCGCGAGAATGAGAATCAGCAATCCCGCATTTCGGCCGGCGATCGCCAGCAACACGAACACCGAAGCAAAGGCCATCGCGATGGCTGCGACCGGCAGCGCCCAGGAGCGCACGTCGGCAAGCCCGAGCGCGATCACCAGCACCGCGCCGAACGCGGCCGATTGCGGCGCGCCGAACAGCGACGGCGACGCCAGCGGATTGCGCAGCAGCCCCTGCAGCGCCGCCCCCGACAGCCCGAGGATGGCGCCGATCGCAAAGCCCAGAATGGTGCGCGGCAGCCGGATCTCGCGCACGATCACCTGCGCCACATCGCTGCCGCCGCCGAACAGGGCTTCCATCACGGTCAGCGGCGACAGCCGCACCGGGCCCGTCCCGAGCGAGATCAGCGCCAGCAACAGCACCAGCGCGACCAGCGCCGTCGTCACGCCGAGGCGTCGCCCTGCCCCGATATCCGCGCTCAAAACCACGTCCCCGGCGTTCATCGATGCCCCTTCAATCACTCGATCACCTGCGCCGTGCTGATACATGATTTCGGTTCGGGCAACAGGCTCATGCGGCAAAAATGGCGCACTCGTCCTGTGCGGAGACGGACATTCCCTCGAGGGATTGACTTCGCATTCGACAAACTTCTACCATAATCCCCGACGGTTCCCCTGCCTGGGGATCAAAAGGGAATGCGGTGCGGGGAAACTTCCCCAATGCCGCGGCTGCCCCCGCAACTGTAAGCGGCGAATCCTTCGCCATATGCCACTGGGAATCTCGGTCCTGGGAAGGCGACGAAGGGTAACGACCCGCGAGCCAGGAGACCTGCCGTCAGCCGTGGTCACACGCGAAGATGTCGGTCGGGGAGTACAGACATTAGCTTCACCAGTGGTGCGCGAGCACCGTGGTGAGACTTGGTTCGCTGTGACGTGCCACTGACGTCATACCGAGGTTGAACCATGTCTGCCACCTTCGCCACAGCCGCGCAGCGGCGTCGAACGCGTTTGCTTGCCACCACTTTCCTTGCACCCGTTCTGTGTTTCGGTGTTCCAGCCGCCGAAGCGCAGCAGATCGCCCAGGCGCTGCCGCCGATCGAGATCACCTCGCCCGACGAAAACCGCACCCGTGCAAAACCAAAAATCGATCAGGAAACGGCTTCGCGCCACGTGGTGCCGAGCGCGGCAACCACCAGCCGGCCGAACGCGGCGCCCTCAGGCGGCGCGGCAACCGGCGCAACCGCCGTTCGTCAGTTCAGCGGCATCGTCGGCGCATCTACGTCGGTGATCACCGCGGAGGATATCGCGCGTTCCCCGGCGCAAACCTTGCAGGAGATCATCGCGCAGACGCCCGGCGTGCAGCTGACCAGCCTGTATGGCGGCGTCAACGGCGCCAAGACCAGCGTCGACATCAGGGGATTCGGCGCGTTCGCGACCTCCAACACCCTGGTGCTGATCAACGGCCGCAGGCTCAACGACATCGACATGGCCGGAGTCGATTTCTCGACCATTCCGCGCGATTCGATCGAGCGCATCGAAATCAGCCGCGGCAACAGCGGCGCGGTGCTGTACGGCGACAATGCGGTCGGCGGCGTCATCAACATCGTGCTGAAGAACGGCGTCGGCGGCCCGCCGGTCAAGATGCGCGCCGAAGGCGGCGTCGGCTCTTTCAATACGCGCATGGCCTCGATTTCGGCAGCGACCAATTACGGACCGTGGTCGACGTCGTTCTACGGCAACGGCATCAAATCCGACGGTTACCGCGTCAACAATGCGCTCGACCAGCGCAACGGCGTCGGCAATCTCAATTACACCACGGCCGGCCTCACCGCGTTCGTGACCCTGTCCGGCGACGACCAGAAGCTGGGCTTTCCCGGCGGCCGCCTGGTCGATCCCTCGATCGGTCTTGACGAACTCACCACCAACCGCCGCGGCGCCGCCACGCCGCTCGACTACGGCAACCAGCAGGGCGCCAGCGTCACCGCCGGCTTCACCAAGACCCTGATGAACGGCGTCGACCTGATCGTCGATGGCGGGGTGCGGGACAAGAAGCAGCAGGCCGGGTTTTTCAGTGCCTTTGGCAACAGCTATGTCGACAGCCAACTGCAGACATGGTCGATCACACCGCGTCTCAGCATCAGGAACCTGATGTTCGGGATGCCCTCGTCGCTCCTGACGGGGATCGACTATTACGACGCGACCTTCCACCAGGAACGCCCGACGGACAGGGGCACGCCGCCGATCCATACCTACGACCTGCAACAGCAGACGCTCGCCGGTTACTTTCAACAGACCATCGGATTGTTGCCGACGACCGATTTCTCGCATGGCGCGCGGATTCAGAACACGACCTTGCGCGCGAGGGATATTCTCAACGATCCGCCGAACTGCGCCATGTTCTTCACCTGCGGCGCTCAGGCCCTTCCGCTGGACAGCAGCGAAACCCAGCATGCGTTGCATGTCGGCATCGAACATCGGTTCAACGACATGTTTTCGGTGTTCGGCCGGGCCGCCCGCGCGTTCCGCACCCCGAATGTCGACGAACGTCTTTCTTCGGGCCCCTCCTTCGATGCCTTCTTCAACCCCATCCCCGGCAACTTCCAGCTGAAGACCCAGACCTCGCACGACATCGAAGGCGGCTTCCGCGTCAGGTCGGGCGGCTTCCAGATGCAGACGAGCATCTACAACATGAACATCGAGAACGAGATCCATTTCATCCCGGCATTGTTCTACAACATCAATCTCGACCCTACCCGCCGCTACGGTTCCGAGACCAGCGCCTCGCTTAGGCTCAGCGACAGCGTGACGCTGCGCGGCGGCGGAGCCTATACCCGCGCGGTGTTTCGCGAGGGCGAGTTTGCCGGCAATGACGTTCCCCTGGTGTCCCGCTACACCGCCAACGGCGGCGTGACCTGGAACGTCTGGCAGAAATATCTGGTGGCGGATGCGACGGTGCGGGCCTGGAGCGAGCGCTTCATGGACAACGACCAAGCCAACACCCAGCGCCGGATTCCGGCCAATGCCACGATCGATGTCAAGCTGAGCGGCGAATACGGCCACTTCTTCTGGTCGATCAGCGCCAACAACCTGCTCAACGCGCTGTATTACGACTACGCGGTCGCAAGCAGCTTCACCGCCGGCCGCTTCAGCGCCTATCCGCTGGCGGGCCGGACCTACATGGTGAAGGCCGGCGCGACGTTCTGAACCGCGACATCGAGCCGGTCCCCGCCCGAACCGGCTTGTCCTGACCGCACCAGACGATACTCTCCCGGCCCAAAGGCCGGGGGAATATCGAACAATGAATGCTGCAACGATCGATCTGCTGCACCAGGCGATCACCGATCCCGACACGCAATGGAGCATCGGCACGTTCGGAGCCATCGCCGAATTCTCGCGCGATCCCGGCGAGCCGGTCACCTTGCGGCAAGCCGACGACGCGGTCTCGGCGATCACGGCGCGCGGCGGCATCGCCATCCGGCACGATCCGCGCAACCGGGCGCTGGCGTCCGAAAGCATCACCAGATCCGGCTGGAATCAGCGCATCGCGCTATGCCTGGCCGAAGCCGACGGCGCGATGGGATCCCGAACCGCGCTGACCGAACTCGGCGCCGACACCGAGGCGCTGCGCGCGAGCGACCGCGAATCGATACTGTTCGATCTCGGCCTCGGCGCGCCGCATGCGGATTTCTGTGTCCGCATCGACGATGATGAAACAGCAGTACAGTTGCGCCGGCACGTCGGCCGGGCCGTGTTCGAGCCAGGCAATCCCGCGATGGGACTGATCCTCGCGGCCAATCCGCATCGCGTCTTCATCAGCAGGCTCGGTCGCATCGAGGTCTATCAACCGATCCCGCCGGCCTCGGGCAGGAGCCCCGAGGGACCGCACACCCATGTCCTGCCCAAGCTGTTGAAGACCGGCCGGACCCACCCGGCAACCGAACCGATCCCCGAGGGCTGGGTTCCCTGCGCGCATTTTTATCCGCCGCATCCGGCGCGCGGCGGATCGGGCGAGGTTCGGCCGTTCGACCCGGCGCGGCATCAGACCTTTCAAGCCATGATCGAACGGTTTGGAACTCCTGAAATTCTCGCCATCAAGCGGCGCGTCAGGGACGCGGTCGCAGCGGATCAGCCGCCATCGGCCATGCCAGGGGATCGCCACGGCCGCGCCGGCATCCGGATCGCGTTGCGGCAGTTGACGGCCGCCGGCCATGCCTCGCCGGTATTGCAGTCATGGCTGCAAACATTCGATCCGGCGGGTCTCGAAGCCGACGCGGACGAGGCCGACCTTCACCACGATTGAGGAATTGGCCGAAAAGACGCACTTTTGCCGCGAGATCCGGCCTAAAATTGCCCGCTGGCGATGTGATGCATGGTAAGAGGAGCCCACAGGACGCCGCACCATGATGCGCGCCGCTAAATTCGAGGCAAAAGATGGATGACGAACCGAAGACCCCGGCCGAATTGAAGGAGATTCGGCTGAACCGAAGAGCCGCCCAGGATGCCGAAGGCATCAAGGCGATGGCCGATATCGCGGCCGCCGATATCGCGATACGAAAGCGGACCGCGACCCTGCGCGAGGAGCGACTGGCGCGGGAAGCCGCCGAACGCGACAAGCCGCCGGAGCCGAAGGCCAAGGCCAAGGCCAAGGCCAAACCCAAGAAAAAGAAGACGAGCTAGATGTCAAAAGAAGACCGCGACCGCGCCGATGCGCGTTTCAACAAGGCCGCGCGCGCGGCTGGCGAAGCCAAGGGCGTGAAATCCGATCGCGACGTGACGACCAAGGCCGTGCTCGACAACATGGCCAGGCTGAAGGCCTTGCGCCTCGCGCGCGAAGCCGCCGCACCGCCCGAGGCGGCCAAGAAGCCGCGCGCCAAGTCGTCGGCATCGTCAGCGAAGAAGACGGCGGAAAAGGGCCAGGCCCTGGCCGATTGGCTGGCCGGGCGGCAGAGCGGCGGCCACCGGACCTAGCGCCGTATCACACCGGCGCCGGCCACTCGATCATCGAGCGGGTCTTGGTGGCGGCGTCGTAAACCTGCACCTGTAGCATCTGGTACTGGTTCTTCAGCGCCATACCGGCCTCTTCGGCGGCTTCGACGGTGGCGTGGTGCGATTTGAAGTGACCGTCCACCACCAGCGAGTAGCCCTCGGTCGGCGCCTTGTCGGCGCGAATGATTTTGCGCGGCTGTTGTTCTTCGGCTTCGATCTTCGGCTTTTTCATCGGGACTCCAGATCATGATCCGATCCGATCATGATTTCATATTTCGTGGGATTATCAGGATGTCAGGGCTAACGCTCCGGACATGCCCGGGTTGCGCCTCCCTTTACACCGAACGACGGAAAAAGGCAGGCAAGATTGGCCAACTGCGGCTAATATACCCATCAAATGCGCGCAAATCAGCCGATTAGAGGGATCACATGGGCGGAACCGGCAAAAAGAGCGACCCTCCCACCAAGCAAGAAGACGTCAAACCCCGGAAGCCGCCGCCTCGGCCGCTCGAGGACGACGACTACGAGGATGGCGACATCGCCACGCCGAAACGCGACCGCCATGGCGAGGACGACGAGCCGCTGTAGAGCGCGATAAGTCGCTAAACAAAAAAGGTGTCATCACCCGGCCCTTGACCGGGTGACCCAGTATTCCAGAGGCGTGAGAGATAAAGCGAGAGGGCGCGGCGTACTGGGTCGTCCGGTCAAGCCGGACGACGACGAGTGAGGGTGTTGAACCCTAGCCAAACTCCTCGCTTTCGATCCGACGAATGCTCGCGATATCGAGCAGATGCTCGCCCCAGCCGCCACGGGCGAGCGCGACGCCGCGTCCGGGCGCGGCGAGCAGCACCATCGCGATGATCGCCAGCGGCACCGCGCTGATCCAGTCGAGCTGCACCGGCGTCAGTTCCTCGGTGCTGCCGGCGTAGGGCCCGCCACCGGTCGCGAGATTCCAGCCCTCCGCGATCAGATCCCGCCGGCTGCCGCCGCGCGACGCGCATCCCAGCAGCGCCTGCATCGCCAGATGCGTCCGCACCCCCGCGCGGCTTTCCGCCGCGATCGCCGGCACCTCGCCCAGCGAAACCCTCAGCAGCAAGCCGACCAGGTCGAGACCGGCGAGATAAGCGCTCATCGGCTCGACCAGCCGCGGATTGCAATCGATCAGCAGCGGCGGCGTGCCGTCGTCCCGCATGATGCAATCGACCGACAATGCGCCGTGCCAGCCGAGTTCCTGTCCGATCCGGGCGACGTGACGGCGCAGCTCCGGCCTTGCGACGCTTTGCTTGATCGCCTCGCCTCCCCCGGCGCCGGCGGCGATCGTCCGGTAGGCATGGAAGCCGAGCAGTTCGCCGCGGCAGAACACGGCCTGTGCCTTCTCGATCGTGCCGGCGACGAATTCCTGCACCAGCACTTCATCGGCGAAGGCGCCGCCGGCGTTCAACTCCTGCAGCGCGGATGCGAGGTCGCGGTCGTCGTGCACCAGCCAGATGCCGCGGCTGGCGGTGCCGACCGAGGTCTTGACGACGGACGGAAATTCGATCGCGTCGCGCAATTCGCTTTCGGAATTCACGATTCGAGTCGCCGGCTGTGGCAGATTCAATCGGCCGAGCAGCCGGCTGAAGCCGGCCTTGCTGTGCGCGGCGCGGTAGCCTGCAAAATCCGGCAGCGCCAGCCCGATGCGGTCCAGCAGCCGCTGCTGCACCCGCGCGAACAGAAAACCCTGCTCGTGGGTCGGCAGCAAAACGTCGAACTTCCCGGTGGCCAGCAGTCGCTCGACGAAACCAAGGAAACCGGCGGGATTTTCCTGCAGCCCCGGGCAGCGATGGAATTTCCGGACAAAGCGCGAGAACCGCACGAGGCAGAACGGCGCGGGATCGCAGACCTCGACGTGGTGGCCCGACAGTCCGAGAATCGTGATCGCCTCCCGCGCGGACGTGCTGTTTCCTTCGGAAACCAGCACCCGTAGCGGCGCTTCAAGCGGTTCAAGAGGCAGGGAATCGGACATGCGGTCATCATCCCTGCACGCAGCGGCTTTGTCTTGCAGATTTGACGCGCATTTCACCGCTCGCGGGGGCGCCATGCAACGGTATTCATGGACAAATAACCGCCAGCCGGTATTTTGGCGCGCCTTGCCGGGCCGTTCCTCAACGGGGTTTTTCAGATCAGATATGGTCGACGTTCTCGCCGCACCGCAACACGCCAAGACCGGCGGAAAGACCGACAGTTCGCTGCGCACGCTGGCGGCGATTTCGCTCGCCCATTGGGTCAGCCATTTTCATCTGTTCGTGCTGCCGATGCTGTTCCCGTTCCTGAAGGAACAACTCGGCGTCGGCTATATCGAACTTGGCCTCGCGATCACCGTACTCGGCGTCGTCTCCGGCCTGACGCAGGCGCCGATCGGCTATCTCGCCGACCACATCGGCGCCCGGAAAGTGCTGCTGATGGGGCTGACGCTCGGCGGCTTCGCGCTGATCATGCTCGGCCTCAATCTGAACTATCCCTGGCTGCTGGTCTGCGCCGGACTGCTGGGCCTCGCCAACAGCGTCTATCATCCGGCCAACTATGCGATCCTGTCGGCGCACATGAATGAAGCGCGGATGGGCCGCGCCTTCTCGATCCACACCTTTGCCGGATTCCTCGGCGGCGCGATGGCGCCCGCCATCATGGCGGCCCTGGTGGCGACGGTCGGCGGGCTCGGCGCGCTGATCGCGGCCGGTGCGGTAGGCCTGCTGGTGGCGCTGGTGCTGATCGCGGCCGGCATTCCCGACGCCAGCGCCGCCGACCGCAAGGTCGATGGCGTGCATCCGCCGAAGCAGAGCATCGTCACGCCGGCCATCATCGTGCTGACGATCTTCTTCATGCTGCTCGGCCTGTCCAACGCCGGCATCAGCAATTTCGGCGTGGTCGCGCTGATGACCGGCTATGGCGCGTCGTTCCCGTCGGCCAATCTGGCGCTGACCGCTTTTCTCGTCGCCAGCGCCATCGGCGTGCTGGCGGGCGGCTATCTCGCCGACCGCACCAGCCGCCATGGACGGGTCGCCGCCGCGTGCTTTGCCGTCAACGCGATCATCATGCTGGTGATTGCGACCACCACGCTGCCGTCGCTGCTGCTGATGGCGATGCTGGCGGTGGCCGGATTTCTCGGCGGCGTGATCGCGCCGTCGCGCGACATGCTGGTGCGCAACGCCGCCCCGCCGGGCGCGGCCGGCCGTGCCTTCGGCATCGTCTCCACCGGGTTCAATTTGTCCGGCATCTTCGGTCCGTTGCTGTATGGCTGGATCATGGACCAGAGCCTGCCGCACTGGGTGTTCGGCGCCTCCGTCGTGTTCATGACCCTGACCGTGGCGCTGGCACTGGTGACCGACCGCAAGCCCCGGCTCCGCGCCGCCTGAAGCCGGCCTGAGCCGCATCGCCAGCAACGGGTCGGCAGGCTCACGCCTCCATCAGATGTTCGCGCAACGTCGATCCGGAATAGTGGGTCCGCAACCGTCCGCGCCGCTGCATTTCCGGCACGACGAGGTCGACGAATTCCTCGAAACATCCGGGCGTATAGGTGGCCAGCAGCATGAACCCGTCGGCGCCGCCCTCGTCGAGAAAGGTTTCCATCTGGTCGGCGATGTCGGCGGCGGTGCCGACCAGCTGAGGCATGCTGAACTGAAGTCCGTAGATCTCGGCGGCCTCGGCGACCGTCACGGCGCCGCCGCCGCGGGAGTGCACGATCGATTCATACATGCCCTGAATTCCGAAGATCTCGATGTCCTGGATCGCCTGATCGAGAGGATATTTCGAGAAGTCCAGACCGAAATGCCCCGAGATCAGCGCGAGCGCACCGCTCTGGGGTACCAGCTCCCGGATGAACGCCTGCTTCTCCTGGGCCTCCGCACGCGAGGATCCGACGATCGGCTGCACACCGTAGATGAGCTTGACCGCCCCCTTGGGCCGGTCGAACTTGCCCTGCAGCCGCTCGTTCATGTCGTCGGAGTGCTGGCGCATCCGCGCGACGCCGGGATGAACCGCGAAAATCGCCTCCGCATGTTTTGCCGCGAAATCCCTGCCCTGGTCAGAGGATCCCGCCTGCCAAAGCACCGGGCGGCCCTGCGGAGAGGGCGCCACGAAATGGCGGCCGCGGCAGCGGTAGAAGCGGCCCTCATGCACGACTTCATGAACCTTGGCGGGGTCTGCGTAGATCCCGCTCGCCTTGTCCGCGACGATGGCATCCGGTTCCCAGGAATCCCAGAGCTTGTAGCTCAGCTCCATATATTCCTCGAGACGGTCGTAGCGCGACGAACGTTCGGAGGTCTCCGCGCCATAGGCTTCCCACTCACTCTTCGAGTAGGAAGAGACGATGTTCCAGGCGATCCGGCCCTCCGAAAGATGGTCGAGGCTGGAGAGACGGCGGCACATCGAATAGGGATGTTCGAATGCCGTCGACAGGGTCAGCCCGACGCCGAGGTGGCGCGTGGCTCCGGTAATGATCGGCACGATGGTCGAGGGTTCATGCGTCGGACACTGGACCGCCCATTTGACGGTTTCCTCGGAGCTGTTGGCAAAGGTGTTGTAGGGCGCCAGCTCGTCGGCAATGAACATGGCATCGAACATGCCGCGTTCCATCGTCCTTGCCAGATGCTGCCAGTATGCAGGCCGCGCGTAATTCCAGCCCACCTTGTCTTTCGGGTGCCGCCACATCCCGGTCGCGTGGCTATTGACCCCATGCTGAATGAAACCCAGCAGATGAGCCCTCTTCCTCGATTCCTGCATGTGTTCTCCTGCCATCACCGCCCTTGACGGTCATGGTCGATGCAAATGACAAAGGGAACGGTTCGCCGCTTTCGTCGCGTCCTGTCAGCCGTCACGATCCAGGAAGAAGGCGTAGCCGTTGACGGCGGCGGTAGCGATGACCAGGAGTGGCGGCAGATAGAAGAAGGCCGGAGACACCCCGAGCGATCCGATCAGGGCCGCCGCGGCGAGCACCGCGAACGCCATCGACCAGCCATAGGATTTCTCCTCCGCAACCGCGGCGGAGGGCTGAACGGTGCTTCGATGGTTTCGAATGGCGTTGCCGGTGCCGCGAAAATATCCGGCGACGAAGAGCGCCGTCGCCAGGGCACCGAGGATAATCGTCAAGACCAGCATGATGGACATCTGCATTCCTTCACAGGTGAAACAAGGACTTGGAGTGGATGGAGACTTGTGAGCCGTGATCATTCACCCGGTTGCGCAACCGGTATGGCGTCGACCGCCTTCAGCCGATCCATGTCGAACTGAGAGGGTATCGCCAGCGCCGCGATCACGACCACGGACCCGCTGATGCCGAGGATGGCGAACGTCCCCACCAGTTCACCGTAGATCTCCCGCAACGGCATCCCGATCAGAATCGCAAGGCATACGCCCCCGGCGAACCCGACCGTGTTGGTTTTCGGCCAGAGGATCGCCAGCACCAGCGGCACCAGGATCGCCGTCTTGAGCGCGAAGGTCGCGAGCACCAGGCTGGTGAAATCGACTCCAGACAGGACGATAATCGTCGCGATGATTCCGCCGAACAGCATCGAGAGCTTGGTGATGTAGAACAGCCGCGACTCGGTCGCCGATATAAAGTAGCGCTTGACGATATCGACGGCCACGATGGAGGAGAGTGCCGTGCTGGCGCCGTCGATGGTCGAATAGCAGGCGGCCAGGATCACCAGCACGTAGGCGACGATGAACACGGCGGGAAGGCCCAGATGCGATATGACGTAGGGGCCGATGGCGGCAATGTCGCCACCGATCATCTGCGGCGTGATGCCGTAAGCGAGACCGACCAGGCCCAGCATCCCGAGGCAGATCGGAATCGGATAGAACCAGGCGCCGGCCCACAGGAACGTTCGCGTCACCTGGTCGGCGCGGATCGCCCATACCTTCTGCCAGAAGGTCTGGTCGGCAACCACCGACGCCAGCAATCCGAAGGCAAGCGAAATTCCGAACGCGGCAGGCGCCTCCGACTGGAATATCGAAAGATTGTCCGGGTTGGAGGCCTTTACCGCAGCGAAAACGGCAGGCGCACCGCCGGCAATCTGGTCGAACACCGCCACCAGCACGATGGCGGCGGGCACAGTTATCATCCATGTGTTGACGGTGCCGGTCATCACGCTGGTCCAGAGCCCGCCGAAATAGGAATAGGTACACACGGTGACGATCGTGATCAGCGTCGCGGCTCGCCAGTCGATCGGGAATACCGTCGACATGACCACCGACGTGCCCTTCAGATTGACCAGGATTTCGAGCAGCACGTTGAAGATCATCGTGACGGTCACCACTCCGGATGCGACATTCGAGCCGTTGAAACGGACGTGCGCGAACTGACCGATGGTGTATCCCTCCGGCATCCGCTTGCGCATCATCCGCGCCAGCGGGATCATCGCCATGATCGCAAAACCGTTCGGCACGACGAACCAGAACAGGCCGGAAAGCCCGAACTTGTAGGTCATCGCCGAGCTCATCATCACCGCCATCGCCCAGGTCCAGACCGAGATGACCGTGCCGACACCGAAGCCGAGACCGATCTGGCGATTCGAAATGATGAAGTCATGGGTGTCGCGCACCAGATAGCGCTTCACGATCATCGCAATGAGCAGAAACACCAGCCCGCTTCCAACCATCAGCGAAATGCCAAGCCCTGCCGAGAGGCCTGACGACAATTTCAGTGTCGACGCGTCCATGACATTTTCCCTTCGAGATGCGGTGGCCTATGATCCCGAAGCAAGGATTAGCAAGGAGCATGCCATGGCAATCGCCGTCGAATGCCACGTTTGGCGAACCGGATTGCATGTCGGAGCGGCTGGTTGGCGAGAGTCACGGCATCCGGCCGATTCGTTCGATCAGGCGCGTTGCTCACGGTGATCGATTTTCCGGATCATGCCGACTGTGCAGCAGCAACGCGTCGTATTGCCGGTCACGTTCGAACGCAGGAATACACGGGAGCGGCGATGACAGCCGCTGACGCGAGATGCGCCAGCGTCATTCATGCAGGCGCCAACGGCGGGACGAAGCTCGCTAATTCACTTCCTTATCCTGCCGTTCAACCTCGTGACCTTCGCGTCCTCGTCGATCTGGAGGCTCCGCCGCATCATATCGATGAAGGTCTTCGCCGTTTTCGGTTGCGCCCGGCCCGGCAGCGAGATCGCCAGGAAGGCCCGGGGTATGCGGATGAGATTGACCTGATGCAATTCGCCCGCCTTCAGCGCGGCCTTGGCCACGAGACTCGATACCACGGCCGCGCTGTTGCTTGCCCTCACGGCGCCCAGCACCGCTTCGCCCGTGCGCAACGTCAGTGACGCTTCCAGCGAATCCGGATCGAAGCCGTTCTGCTTCAATGCATCTTCGAACAGCGCCCGCGTTCCCGAACCCGGCTCGCGCATGATCCAGGTCGTTTGAAGCAGCCTGGATAATTCCACCTGATCGACCCCGAACCAGCAATGCAGCGGGCCGACGACCGTAATCAGTTCATCAAACGCCACCTGCTCGACCTCCAGCGACCGGTCGCGGGGCTCCTGTTCGATGAACCCGATATCGACCTCTCCCTGCACGATGCGCTTCTCGACCCTCGTCGAGTTGTCGTGCCAGAGGTCGATCGTGACGCCCGGATACTGCTGGTGGAATTGCTGAAGCAGCGGCGGAAGCCAGTAGTTGGCGACGGTCTGGCTGGCAGCCACCGACAGATGCCCCCTGCGCAGCTCCGACAGATCTTCGATGCGGCGGAGAGCAAGGCTCACCCTGCTGATGATCGCTTCGGCCTCGGCGAGCAGCACGTTGCCGGCGGCGGTGAGTTCGACGTGACGGCGGGTCCGGTCAAAGAGCTGAAGATGGTGTTCGACTTCGAGCGCGGATATGGCGGAGCTGACGGCGGACTGACTCAGTTTCAACCGGTCGGCCGCCCGAGTGAAATGCTCCAGTTGCGCGACCGCAACGAAGATTCGCAGCTGCTCCAGGGTCATCGAACTATTCCAGGGTCAATTCGTCACGCGCGTCTTCTTCCTCTTGCCCGGGTCCGACCATGAGTCGTCCCTGCCATAACTTCCCTCAGCAAGAAGCAGGCCAGCGCTGCCGCAGATCTCCCCGGTTGCCTTGCCGAAACAATGAGCAACGACCGGCCGGAAGCCGTCACACCTCGCAGAGGACGGGCAGACGGGATGACCCTGGATTGCTGAAGCGGGAGTGCGGCAACCGAAAGAAGACTGCTGGTCTCCCGAGCAGTGCTGCGATTGCTTCGTCGCGATCAATCTCCGTTGCGGCAAACCATCACGATTACTCTCGTCCCACGACGTTCATCCGAGGGAGGACCGCGATCCGGTTGGAATGCTGGTGACGATGAAGCTCGCCGATCGTCGTGGCGGCATCACGCCTTCATCGCATTAGCCGATGGATCGGATCAGTCCGCGCTATCGAAGAAACGGCGAGGCTGCACGAACTTCACCCAGCCTGTTCAAAAATGGTCCATGGCGGCCGCGACCGTGTGGTGAGTCTGAAGCCGGTTTCATGGCCGGCGCGTGGCATGGGACTTGCTGATCTGTCACCGGGCAAATCCGGTTCTCCGCTGGCGCCGCCAACCATGGCGTTTGGTTCGAGCGCATCGAGCGGCGATCGGAATGAGCCTGCGAATAGTGCCGACACCATCCTGCCACCAGCTGCGATGCGACGCGACAACGGAAAAGGAACCGCCTCTTGCTCAACAAGAAGAAGGCTCACCTGCTGGGTTTCATTCAGCACGGCGTCAACAGCCATGCCACGGGAATGTGGCGGCATCCCAAGGACAAGGTCGGCTGGAATTTCGCCGGGCCCGAATACTGGCAGCACATGGCCAGAACCATGGAGCGCGGCCTGTTCGACGCCATGTTCATTGCGGACGAACTGGCTCCTTACAACACGCATGAGGACAGCTCGGATGCCATCGTCAAGTGGGCGGTCCAATGCCCGACCCACGAGCCATCGACGATCGTCCCGATCATCACCGCCGCGACCAAGCATCTCGGCGTCGGCGTCACCTTGTCGACGGCGTTCGAGCATCCGTATTCCATGTGCCGGCGCCTATCCTCGCTCGACCACCTGTCCGGCGGGCGCGTGGCCTGGAACATCGTGTCGTCCTATTCGAAAAGCGAATGGGATGCCTATGGCCATGCCATGACCGATCGCGCCGGTCGCTATGACCGGCTCGAGGAATACATGGAGCTTTGCTACAAGCTGTGGGATTCATGGGAACCGGGCGCCATCATCGCGGACAAGGTGAGTGGGATCTATGCCGACCCGGCCAAGGTCAAGGTCGTCCACCACGAAGGGAAGTACTATCGCTGCGACGGACGCCATTTCTGCGCGCCGTCCCCCCAGGGCAGGCCGGTATTCTGGCAGGCGGGATCTTCCGGCCAGGGCCGCGACTTCGCCGCGAAACACGCCGAAGCCATCTTCGCGGTGCATCCGAATGTCGATCGCATGGCGCAATATGCCCGCGACCTGAACGAGCGGCTCGGGAGCAAGTTCAACCGCAAGCCCGGCTCGGTCAAACTGATCTACGGCATGCAGACCGTGGTCGCCGAGACCCGCTCCGAGGCACAGGACAAACACGAGCGCATCAAGGCCTGCATTCCGCCGGAGGGCGCGATGGCCTGGATGTCCGGACATTTCGGCATCGATTTCTCCAAACTGTCCCCCGATGACATCGTGCAGAACATCGAGGTCCCGGGCATTCAGGGCCTCTTCGAGTCGATCATCTACGCCAAGGGCGGCGCTCCGGTCACGGTGAAGGAGGCCGCGATGATCTATGCCCAGGGCATGGGCATGCCTGTCGCGGTCGGGACCGCGAGCGACAGATGGAGCATTACATGGATGACGGAGGAGCCGACGGCTTCATGCTCGCGGCGACCTACACGCCCGGCTGTTTCGAGGAATTCGCCGATCTCGTCGTTCCCGAACTGCAGCGACGCGGGCGCTATCGAACGCATTATTCAGGAACCACGCTCCGCGAGAATCTCCTCGAAAACTGAAATCCAGCAAGCAGCGGGACCGCCATGATCAAGCCCGACCTCTTCAAGCTCGTCATGCGCCGACATGCGGCGTCGGTCGTTCTCCTGTCCATCAAGGCCGGCGAACGCGTGCACTTCATGACCGCGACGTCGTTTACTCCCGTCTCGCTCGATCCGCCTCTGGCGCTGTTCTGCATTCACAAGAACAACGATACCCACGATCTGGTCCGGGTCGGCGGCACGGTCGGAATCAGCCTGTTGTCGCACCTTCAGGAGCCGCTATCGAGGCGCTTCGCGGCGAAGGGCGCGGAGCGATATTCCATCGACGACCTCGATCTCGTACCGGGACCGGAGGGCGCCGTGCTGCTGTCGGGCGCCTGTGCATCCATGGAGATCAAGGTGTCCGAGCGACACCTCGCCGGGGATCATTCGATCTTCGTCGGTTACATCACCTGGGCAGCGGCAGAAGCCGACTCGTCGCCCCTGGTCTATCACTCCGGTCAATACGCATCCGTCGCCGGACTGGCATCCGCACAGCAGGG
>NZ_JAUYQU010000271.1 GCF_030697065.1 Bradyrhizobium sp. | reverse complement strand
CAGCAGGAAGCCCGTGCCGATGCAGCGGATACCGCTGCTCTTTCCGACATCCGGATAGCCAAAGAACACGACGCTTTTCCGCAAATCATCATTGATGCGCATGTAAAACCCCGGACCAAACACCGGTTCTCGCATCTCTGGACCAAGAGATTGAAACGGCGGGGTTCTATTCATAGCACAACCAGTACTTGGCGTGAAGGGATAAATCTACCCTCCTGGGAAAAGAACATATTGCGAACTCAGAACAAATAGGGTACGTTGTTCCCCAAGCTCGCTGCCCGTTTGTCCCTCTAGCGAATCCCCGTCATAAGGAGCACCACCAATGGCCGCCCCCACCACCGCGCTGCGTATCGTCGAAGGATCTTCTATGGACAAGACCAAGGCCCTGTCCGCCGCGCTCTCCCAGATCGAGCGCCAGTTCGGCAAGGGCTCGGTGATGAAGCTCGGCAAGAACGACCGCTCGATGGACATCGAGACGATTTCGTCGGGATCGCTCGGGCTGGATATCGCGCTCGGCGTCGGCGGCCTGCCGCGGGGCAGGGTGGTTGAAATCTACGGGCCGGAATCCTCGGGGAAAACCACGCTGGCACTGCACACGGTGGCCGAGGGCCAGAAGAAGGGCGGCATCTGCGCCTTCATCGACGCCGAACACGCGCTCGACCCGGTCTATGCCCGCAAGCTCGGCGTCAACATCGACGAACTCCTGATCTCGCAGCCCGACACCGGCGAGCAGGCATTGGAAATCTGCGACACCCTGGTGCGGTCCGGCGCGGTCGACGTGCTGGTGATCGATTCGGTCGCGGCCCTGGTGCCGAAGGCCGAACTCGAGGGCGAGATGGGCGACGCGCTGCCCGGGCTGCAGGCCCGCCTGATGAGCCAGGCGCTGCGCAAGCTGACCGCCTCGATCAACAAATCCAACACCATGGTGATCTTCATCAACCAGATCCGTATGAAGATCGGCGTCATGTACGGCTCGCCGGAAACCACCACCGGCGGCAACGCACTGAAATTCTACGCTTCGGTCCGCCTCGACATCCGCCGCATCGGCGCGATCAAGGAGCGCGACGAGGTGGTCGGCAACCAGACCCGGGTCAAGGTGGTGAAGAACAAGCTGGCGCCGCCGTTCAAGCAGGTCGAGTTCGACATCATGTATGGTGAGGGCGTCTCCAAGATGGGCGAGATCCTCGACCTCGGCGTCAAGGCCGGCATCGTGGAAAAGTCCGGCGCCTGGTTCTCCTATGACAGCCAGCGGCTCGGCCAGGGCCGTGAAAACTCAAAAGCCTTCCTGAAGGCCAATCCGGACATGACCGCGAAGATCGAGGCCTCGATCCGGCAGAACTCAGGCCTGATCGCCGAGCAGATCCTGGCCGGCAGTCCCGAGCGCGACGCCGAAGGCGAGGAGCCCGCGGAGGAGTGATTTTTTTACGGGCTTGAGCCGCGCGGCTTGGGTTCGACACAGACGGGCGCTGAGGACGTTGAGTTGCCGACGTTCCGGCGCCCGTTTTGATTCTGCAGAGCCGATGAGATCAGGGGCGGTGACGATGTATTCGCTCATGCCCTGATGCAGCGCAGCATGAATGCGGCGAGCCGGAACCTCCCTGCCATTGCATGGGGTTGTTTTCGCGATTTTGTTCAGCCGCCGCCAGCGCCGCAGAACGGACGCCATGCCGGCCCCGGCACCCGAGATCGTTATGGGGTTTCGGGCTTGCGGGACGATCGATCCAGCACCGGCAGGTCATGCTCGAAGCGCCACGACGGCCGACCGATTGCCGGCACGGCCGAATCGGAATGTCGAGAGTTTGAAATCACTTGGAGTCGAGAACGGAGATTTTTGATCCGCTCACCTGAAGTGGCACTTTAACTGGATGAGCCCTCATTCCGCAAAGCAGGCGAAGCGGACTCCCCGGCAGAGATAAAGTGCGCCGGACATCCGGGATCCGTCCTTCGCACTATCCCGCAATCGCCTTAACAAGCCGTCACTCCGCCGCCTCCGCATAGTCCCCGACCGGCGGACAGGAGCACACCAGATGGCGGTCGCCATAGACGTTGTCGACCCGGCCGACCGGCGACCAGTATTTGTCCGTTCGCGAGGTGCCGTCCGGAAAACATCCGTCGGCGCGGGAATAGGCGCGCTGCCAGTTGTCGTCGGCGATGTCGTGCACGGTGTGCGGGGCGTGACGCAGCGGTGAGGCCTCGACCTTCCAGCGCCCGCTTTCGATCTCGGCGATCTCCTGCCGGATCGCGATCATCGCGTCGCAGAAGCGGTCGATCTCGGCCCTCGATTCGGACTCGGTCGGCTCGATCATCAGCGTGCCCGGCACCGGAAAACTCATGGTCGGGGCATGGAAGCCGTAATCGATCAGCCGCTTGGCGATGTCGTCGACGGTGACGCCGCTGGATGCCTTCAGCGGTCGCGGGTCGACGATGCATTCATGGGCGACCCGGCCCTTGGCGTTGCGGTACAGCACCGGGAAGTGCGGATCGAGCCGGGTGGCGATGTAATTGGCGTTGAGGATCGCGATCTCGGTCGCCCGCGTCAGGCCTTCGCCCCCCATCATCAGGATATAGATGTAGGAGATGGTCAGGATCGAGGCCGAGCCGTACGGCGCCGCCGAGACCGGTCCGACCGCGACCGGCTTTGCGTCCGGGGCGTCGGGATGGCCCGGCTGAAGATCGCTTGCCACGAGATCGCTTGGCAGGAACGGGGCCAGATGCGCCTTGACGCCGATCGGTCCCATGCCCGGACCGCCGCCGCCATGCGGAATGCAGAAGGTTTTGTGCAGATTGAGATGGCTGACGTCGGCGCCGTAATCGCCGGGCCGCGACAGTCCGACCTGGGCATTGAGGTTGGCGCCGTCGAGATAGACCTGACCGCCATGGCCATGCACGATCTCGCAGATGTCGCGAATGTGCTCCTCGAACACCCCGTGGGTGGAGGGGTAGGTGATCATGATGGCGGCGAGGTTTTGCGAATGCTTTTCCGCCTTGGCGCGGAGGTCGTCGACGTCGACATCGCCTCTGGCGTCGCAGGCCACCACCACGACCTCCATCCCGACCATGCTGGCGGAGGCCGGATTGGTGCCGTGGGCCGAGGAGGGGATCAGGCATACCTTGCGGTGCGGCTCGCCGCGCGCGGCGTGGTAGCCCCGGATCGCCAACAGCCCGGCATATTCGCCCTGGGCGCCGGAATTCGGCTGCAGCGAAATCGCGTCGTAGCCGGTGATGTCGCACAGCCATCTTTCGAGCCGCTGGAACAGGGCGTGATAGCCCGCCGCCTGATCGGCCGGCGCGAACGGGTGCAGCGCGCCGAATTCCGGCCAGGTCAGCGGGATCATCTCGGAGGTGGCGTTGAGCTTCATGGTGCAGGAGCCGAGCGGGATCATGGCGCGGTCGAGCGCGAGATCGCGGTCTGAGAGCTTTCGCATGTAGCGCAACAGCTCCGTCTCGGAGCGGTGGGTGTTGAACACGGGATGGGTGAGGAAGGCGCTGGCGCGCTTCAGTTCGGCGGGCAGCGCTTCGCGCGCGCCCGCTTCGACCTCCGAATAGGCCAGGTTCCCGCCGAGCGCCCGCCACACCGCCTCGACCTCTTTGGCCGTGGTGGTCTCATCCAGCGCGATCCCGACGGTGCCCTTGCCGAGGCGCAGATTGATCTTTTCCGCCAGGGCCCGTGCCACGATCTCGCCTTGGCGGCCGCCGACATCAACCGTCACGGTGTCGAAGAACGCCTGGGATTGCGGCGCAAATCCGAGCTGGCGCAATCCGGCCGCCAGCACGGCGGTGCGGCGGTGCACCGTGCGCGCGATATGGGTCAACCCTTCCGGGCCGTGATAGACTGCGTACATCGAGGCGATCACCGCCAGCAGCACCTGCGCGGTGCAGATGTTGGAAGTGGCCTTTTCGCGGCGGATATGCTGCTCGCGGGTCTGCAGCGCCAGCCGGTAGGCCGGCTGCCCGCGCGAATCGATCGACAGCCCGACAATGCGCCCCGGCAAGGAGCGCTTGAGCGCATCGCGCACCGCCATATAGGCCGCATGCGGTCCGCCATAGCCCATCGGCACGCCAAATCGCTGCGCCGAGCCGATCGCGATATCGGCGCCGAGTTCGCCCGGCGACGCGAGCAGCGTCAGCGCCAGCAGATCGGCGGCCACCACGGCCAGCGCGCCCTTGGCGCGCAGCGCCGCGATCGCCGGGCGCAGGTCGCGCACCGCGCCCGAAGTGCCGGGATATTGCAGCAGGGCGCCGAACACCTCGGCGCTGTCGAGATCGACGGCGGGATCGCCCACGATCAGGCTCCACCCGAGCGGCTCGGCGCGGGTGCGCAGCACCGCCAGCGTCTGCGGATGCACCTCGGAATCGACGAAGAACGCCTTTGCCTTGCCGTGCGCGGCACGCTCCGCCAGCGCCATCGCTTCCGCCGCAGCGGTGGCCTCGTCGAGCAGCGAGGCGTTGGCGACATCGAGCCCGGTGAGGTCGCAGATCATGGTCTGGAAATTGAACAAGGCTTCCAGCCGGCCCTGGCTGATCTCGGGCTGGTACGGCGTATAGGCCGTGTACCAGGCCGGGTTCTCCAGGATGTTGCGCTGGATCACCGCCGGCAGGATAGTGCCGGAATAGCCTTGGCCGATCAGCGAGGTGAACATCCGGTTCTGCGCCGCCAGTTCGCGCATATGCGCCAGCGCCCCGGTTTCGCTCAGGGCGGTCCCGAGGTCGAGCGGCGCCTTTTGCCGGATCGAGGACGGCAGGGTCTCGGCCATCAGCGCATCAAGACTTTTCGCGCCCACGGTCTCCAGCATCGCGGCGACGTCGCGGGGCGATGGGCCGATGTGGCGGCGCACGAAGGTGGCGGCGGGCTCGTCCGTGGGTTTAAGCGGCGCGTTCATCGGTGCTCCTCGTCCAATTGGTCCAACGTCGTTACATCCGCACTCGTCGTCATACCCCGCGAAAGCGGGGTATCCAGTACGCCGGGAAGCCAGCGACAGGGCCGACAGAGCGCGGCGTACTGGGTCGCCCGGTCAAGCCGGGCGATGACAGCGGAGGGTGTGGCAATCCCGGTCATTCGCTCAAACGTTCACGCGGTGTGCCTGGCGTAGGCGGCCTCGTCCATCAGGCCGCCTAGCTCGCTCTTGTCTGCGATCTTCAGCTTGAAGAACCATGCCTTGCCGGCGGCGTCGGAATTGACCAGCGCGGGCTCCGCGGCGAGCGCGTCGTTGACTTCGAGCACTTCGCCCGTGATCGGCGCGTAGACGTCGGAGGCCGCCTTGACCGATTCGACGACGGCTGCGGCCTCGGCCTTCTTCAGGCTGCGGCCGACCTTGGGAAGTTCGACGAACACGACATCGCCGAGCTGCGACTGCGCGTAGTCGGTGACCCCGATGGTGGCGACGTCGCCCTCGATCCGGAGCCATTCGTGGTCGGTGGTGTACAGCGTCGTCATGGGGATCCTTCAGCGTTTCGGGGTCTAACGTTTGTAGGTATTGGGAACGAAGGGCGTGGCGGCGACCCGCAACGGCAGTCGCGTGCCGCGCAGTTCGGCGAACACCAGCGAACCCGCGGCGGCAAGCGAAACCGGCAGATAGCCCATGGCCACCGGCGCATTGAGGCTGGGGCCGAAGCCGCCCGAGGTGACCTTGCCGATCTGTTCGGATGAAGCTTCGTCCGCAAACAGCGGTGCGCCTTCGCGCACCGGGGCACGGCCCTCCGGCCTCAGTCCGACCCGACGTCGCGGCGCGCCTTTTTCCAACTGCGGGAGAATTGCATCGGCGCCCGGAAAACCGCCGGCGCGGGCGCCGCCCGGGCGGCGGCTCTTCTGGATCGACCATTCCAGCGCCCCCTCGACCGGGGTCGTCGAGGTGTCGATGTCGTGGCCATAAAGGCAAAGTCCGGCTTCGAGCCGCAGACTGTCGCGCGCGCCGAGCCCGATCGGCAGCACGTCGCCGTCGCCCAGCAGTTTTTTCGCGAAGGCCTCCGCCTGTTCGGCCGGAACAGAAATCTCGAAACCGTCCTCGCCGGTGTAGCCGGAGCGCGAGACGAAGCAGTCGACGCCGTCGATGCGGCGCGGCCCCGTATCCATGAACCGCATCGCCGAAATTTCGGGGCAAAGCCGCGCCAGTACCGTCTCCGCCTTCGGTCCCTGCAGCGCGATCAGCGCGCGGTCGGGGAGCGGCTCGATGACGCAGCTGTCCGACAGATGCGCGCGCAGATGGGCCTCGTCCCCGGCCTTGCATGCGGCGTTGACGACGAGGAACAAATGGCTGCCGAAATTCGCCACCATCAGGTCGTCGAGAATGCCGCCGGCGTCATTGGTGAACTGGGCGTAGCGCTGCCGGCCCGGCGCCACCGCCAGGATGTCCTGCGGCACCAGCCGCTCCAGCGCCAGTGCGGCATCCTCGATCCGGCCGGATTTTGCCCGCAGCTCGAGCTGGCCCATATGCGAGACGTCGAACAGCCCGGCCGAACTGCGGGTATGCAGGTGTTCCCGCATTACGCCGGTGGCAAATTGCACCGGCATGTCGTAGCCGGCGAACGGCACCATTCTGCCGCCGCTGGCCGTGTGCAGCGCATGCAGGGGGGTGGTTTTCAAAGCTGTTTCGGTTTCGCTCGCAAGCATCACGGGCCCTCGCGGTTCCCGAGGAGGATTCCTCGAAAGCCTGTCGAAGCCCCATCTGTCGCTGTGCCTGAGAGTATTATCCCGTCGGCGGACGCGTCCCGGGACTGGCCCGGCGGCGTCTCTTTCCAGATGCTAGCAAGTCACGCGGTCCGTTTGCCTGAGAGTTTCCGGGGCGGTTGCTCCTTCGGCGCCGGCGTCTTAGCCGATCTCTCCCGACGTGACTATCTTGAACCGGGGGTAAGAAACCACGGCTGCGGCAAGCCTGTCAACGCGATCGCAGCAATTATCAACGAACCTTGTGCTGCTGCGGCAAGCCGCTGATTTGCTGCACACTTTCTGGACAGCGCCATCCCCCTTGTCTAAAAGCCTTGGCTTGGTACTTGGGCCGGTGAGATGCGCGTTTGCAGCGAATCCCGGGCTTTTTGCGATTGGACGGACATGAGCGGCGTCAACGAGATCAGGTCGACATTTCTGAATTACTTCGCGGCGGAGGGCCACGCGATCGTGCCGTCGTCGCCGCTGGTGCCGCGCAACGACCCGACACTGATGTTCACCAATGCCGGCATGGTGCAGTTCAAGAACGTCTTCACCGGCGTCGAGAAGCGGCCCTATCAGCGCGCCACCACCTCGCAGAAATGCGTGCGCGCCGGCGGCAAGCACAACGACCTCGACAATGTCGGCTATACCGCGCGGCATCTCACCTTTTTCGAGATGCTCGGCAATTTCTCGTTCGGCGACTACTTCAAGGAGCGCGCGATCGAACTGGCCTGGAACCTGATCACCAGGGATTTCGGGCTGAAGAAGGACAAGCTGCTCGTCACGGTCTATCACACCGACGACGAGGCGGCCGGCCTTTGGAAGAAGATCGCGGGCTTCGGCGACGATCGCATCATCCGCATCCCGACGTCGGATAATTTCTGGGCAATGGGGGACACCGGGCCCTGCGGTCCCTGCTCGGAAATCTTCATCGACCGCGGCGAGCACATCTGGGGCGGACCGCCGGGCAGCCTCGAGGAGGACGGCGACCGCTTCCTCGAATTCTGGAACCTGGTCTTCATGCAGTTCGAGCAGGTGACGAAGGAGGAGCGCCAGCCGCTGCCGCGCCCTTCGATCGACACCGGCCTGGGGCTCGAGCGCATGGCCTGCATCCTGCAGGGCGTCGACAGCGTGTTCGAAACCGATCTCTTCCGTCACCTGATCGATTCCACCGCGTCCGCGCTCGGGACCGGACCGGAGGAACAGACCGCAGCGTCGTTCCGCGTCATCGCGGACCATCTGCGCTCCTCTGCCTTCCTGATTTCCGACGGCGTGCTGCCGTCGAACGAGGGTCGCGGCTATGTGCTGCGCCGGATCATGCGCCGCGCGATGCGCCATGCGCAGTTGCTCGGCGCGCGCGATCCGCTGATGCATCGTCTGGTTTCGTCGCTGGTACGCGAGATGGGGCAGGCCTATCCGGATCTGGTGCGGGCGGAAAAGCTGATCGAGGAAACGCTGCGGCTGGAAGAAACCCGCTTCCGCAAGACGCTGGAACGCGGCTTGTCGATCCTCGACGAGAAAAGCAGTTCGCTGAAGAAGGGCGACATGTTCGACGGCGACACCGCGTTCACGCTGTACGACACCTATGGCTTTCCGCTCGATCTCACCCAGGACGCGCTGCGCAACCGCGGCATCTCCGTCGACATCGCCTCCTTCACCGATGCGATGGACCGGCAGCGGGCGAAGGCGCGCGCGGCATGGTCCGGCTCCGGGGATACCGCCAGCGAGAACGTCTGGTTCCCGTTGCGCGAAAAACTCGGCGCCACGGAATTTCTCGGCTACGAGAC
>NZ_JAUYQU010000219.1 GCF_030697065.1 Bradyrhizobium sp. | reverse complement strand
CCGGCCTTCTCTTCGGCAGCAAAATACTCAATCGTGCCGAAGGCCGTTTCGAGGACATGCTGGGTCTTGGTGGAACGATCCTGCCGCATCTGCCGGCTCGCATCGGATAGCGAGAGGGCCATGATCGCGATCATGCCAACGACGGCGGCAACGGTGATAAGCTGAATACGGATGCCGATCCGAACATTGCGCAGATGGAACGTCATGATCTATCCTCCGGTGACGAAGGCAACACGGATGTTACCTCATCAATCTTGTTGACGGTTTTGGGTGATCGTCGATCTTCTGTCGCGCCACTGCGATCAGACTGATGAGAATCAGAGGCTTCGCTCTCAGCGAGATCAGTTGCGAGCAGTTACGTTAAGACTTCGTGCTACCCGGGATTTTACGGGCTTCCCTCGCGGCAGTTCGTCGCTCGAGACGAGGGAGTCGGGCTGGCTATGCGACTTGGTCACGGGCCTTTCATCCATCGTACCCGGGCTTGTAGGACGCGGGTTTTCCCCTATCCTGAGTTTTTCCGTACGCGGCAACTCGCCGCTTATTTTTTGAGCAACGGATCGATTTGCATGCGCTGCCTTGTCGTGGCCGATTTGCATTACTCATTGCCGCAGTTCGACTGGCTGCTCAGCGCGGCGCCGAATTTCGACCTCGTGATCTTCGCCGGCGATGCGCTGGACGTCGGTTCGGCGGTCGATTTCCGCGCCCAGATCGTCGTCGTGAAGAAATATCTGGAGCTTTTGTCCGGTGTCACGCGGGTGATTCTGTGCTCCGGCAATCACGACCTCGACGCGCGCAGCCCGGAGGGCGAAAAAATCCCGCGATGGATCGGCGAGGTCCGCGAACTCGGCGTCGCCTGCGACGGCGACAGCCTGATGATCGGCGACACCCTCTTCACGGTATGCCCGTGGTGGGACGGACCGCTGGTCAAGCAGCGGCTGGACGACCAGTTGCGCGAAGCCGCCGCGGCTCGGCCGAAGCGATGGATCTGGGTGCACCACGCGCCGCCGGCGGATTCACCGGTCAGTTGGGGCGGCAAGCGCTTCTTCGGCGACGTCGAACTGGTGCAATGGATCAAGGCCTGGCAGCCGTCGATGGTGATCTCGGGCCATGTGCATCAATCGCCGTTCATTCCCGACGGCTCGTGGTACGACCGGCTCGGCGATACCTGGGTCTTCAATACCGGTCTGCAGCATGGCCGTCCGCCGACCCATATCGTGCTCGACATCGAGGACGGGACCGCATTCTGGCTGGCGGCCGGCGAAGAGCAATGCATCGACCTCAACGCGCCGCTGCGGCGGCCGGCAACGCGGATCGCAGAACCGCCGGCATGGCTCACATCCTTGGGTCGGATTTCCGATCCGAGCCTGGCGAAACCTGCGTCGGCGACTGGTTGATCATGCTCTGCAGGAGATCGCCGACCATCGCCAGGTGATTGCCCTGACCGGCATATTGCCGCTTGATGTCGGCGAGATAGGTGTTGGCGGCGTTGAGCCGCTGCGCCAGCATGCGGGCGATCAGCAGCGCCACGCCCGGCTGGCGCTTCAGGAACGCCGCGGCATCGTCGATCTCGTAGATCACCGAGGCGGCCGCGGCGCGCACGGTCGCGGTGTGGGGCTGATCGAGCAGCACCGACATTTCGCCGAGCACCGCGCCGGGTTCGGTGATGGCGGCGACCACCGTGTCGCCCTTGATGACCTCGAGCCGCCCCTCGATCAGAACGTAGAGATGGCCGGTCCGGCCGCCCTCCTGCACCACGAGGTCGCCCGCCGATATGTTCTGCCGGCTGCCGCCGATGCAATATTCCAGAATTTCGCGCATTCGACACCCCAGATCCCGCGCCAGACTAGGCATGGCCTTGGTGAGCGTCGAACGGATTATGCGTGCCGTCTGCTCAAATTCTCGGCATCGAGCGGCTCGCGGGCCGAGGTGTCGCCCGGGTCGACGGGGAAATCGCGAGCGGTACCGTACAAATCCGGATTGAGCGAATCCTTGCGCCCGAGCAAACAGGGCAGTGTCGTTCCAGACTATGGTCGCGCATCGAACGAACATCGGAGCCGAGGCCATGAGCCTGT
>NZ_JAUYQU010000216.1 GCF_030697065.1 Bradyrhizobium sp. | reverse complement strand
GAATGATGTTTCGATCCCCGCGGCGCTGCTGGCTGGTGTCATCAGCTTTCTGTCGCCCTGCGTGCTGCCGCTGGTGCCGCCCTATCTGATCTACCTCACCGGCGCGACCATCGAGCATGCCGCCAGTGACGAGACGAAAGCGGCCTCGCGGCGCGCGGTGATGATCTCAGCCGGCATGTTCGTGCTCGGCTTTTCCACCGTGTTCGTGGCGCTCGGCGCCAGCGCGTCGCTGATCGGAAGCCTGATCCGCGCCTGGTCCGCGGAGCTGTCGATTGTCGCCGGCATCGTCATCATCATCATGGGCCTGCATTTCCTCGGGCTGACCCGGATCGGCTTCATGATGCGGGAAGGGCGGTTGCCGATCCCCAAGCCGGTCGGCCTGTGGGGCGCCTATGCGATGGGGCTCGCCTTCGCGTTCGGCTGGACGCCCTGCATCGGGCCGATCCTGGCGGCGATCCTGTCGGTCGCCGCATCCGAGGCCACGGTGGCCAAGGGGGCGATGCTGCTCGCGGTCTATTCCGCCGGGCTCGGAATTCCCTTCCTGATCGCGGCGTTCATGGTTGAACAATTCTCCGCGCTGTTTGCGCGGATCAAGCGGCACCTCCTCCACGTCGAACGGGCGATGGGCGTGCTGCTGGTTGTCACCGGAATCGGCTTTCTGACCGGCGCGGTCACCAGCGCCAGCATCTGGCTGCTGGAAACGTTTCCGGCCTTGCAGAATTTCGGTTAGGGCACTGCCAACTTCTCAAGGCGAACGGGTGCAAAACCACTTACTCCAGCTCGATTTGGGTCTGAACCGACCGGACGATCCGCTCGAATGCAGCCTTGGCCGGAGAATCGTCGGTGAGCCACTCCATGGTCCAGTTCGGTCGTCCCTCCAATGGCGTGAACGTGGCGATTTCGTAGGCACCACCGGCGCGCGACAGTGACGCCTTGAGCGTCGGCTGGTCTTCAATCAAGGACCAGACTCTCGCTTCGATCTCGCGGCGGGCAGCTTTGACCGGGTGCAGTTCATACCTTCCCTGGAGTTCGCCGGCGATTGCGTTGAGGCAGGTGTAGCAGGCCACCGATACCTTGTTGTCCTTGCCGGCTATTCCAAAGCCCCAATTGGCATCGGGGCGGGGCGTGGGGCCGAAGATGAAAAGATCTTCCAGTTCGCTGCACACTTCGTGCTTGCGGGCGGCCGCCAGCATCATCTGGCGCAATTCCTCCTCGTTCCTGCGTTCCTTCGTCAAGTTGGATCTCCTGCTGCGCAACAAGGTTGGGACGCGCCTGATACCGATCGGCGGCGGAGGCCATGGCCTTTCTTCAGCCGATGTCAACGCTCGCGCCCTGCAAGGGACCGCTGTTTTCAAGCCGAAGCGCCACGGCTGCCAAGCGTCGCCAGAGCCTGGCAATGGCAATTTAGGTGTTGTGTAGTACAAACGTCCGGGCGCGCACCCGATGGCGCGTCCGGACGTGGGGTAGCGTCAGCCGTTGCGATTGATCGCGATACGGCGGACGTTGCTCTTCGCTTCGGCGGACTTCGGCACCGTGATGCTCAGAACGCCGTTCCTGAACGTGGCCGTAGCCTTGTCCTCATCGACGTCATCAAGCGGAATCCGCCGTTCGAAGCGGCCGTAGTACCGCTCGCTGAAACGGCGGTCCTTGTCTTCCGTTTCCGATCGTTTCTCGCCCGAAATCGAAAGGACGCCGTTGGCGACTTCGAGGCTGACTTCCTTCTCGTCCAGACCGGGCAGTTCGGCGGTGATGCGCACTTCCTTGTCGGTCTCGTCGATGTCGATCCGGGGCCAGCCCGCCCCGTTCAGTGCCCCCGTCGATCCGAACGGTGCAACATCAAACCCGCGAAACACATCATCGAACAATCGGTTCATTTCGCGATGCAACGCAAAGAACGGATGCACGTCGGTGCCGCGCTGACTGCCGACCTCGCGTCCCCTGCTGCTCCATGGGATCAGATCCTTGATAGCCATGCTTGTTTTCCTCATTCACGTGGCTTCCGCCGCGAACGCGTCCGCCGCGGAAGCTGGCTATTTGAAAGGTTCGATCGCGGTCAGGCCGCCTTGCCGTCGATCTGGCGGACGTTGGAAACCGATGCGCCGTCGATCGAAATACGCCGCGGCTTCATGGTCTCCGGAACCTCGCGGACCAGTTCGATTTGCAGCAAGCCGTTGTCAAACGCCGCGCCCTTGACCTGAACATAGTCGGCCAGGTTGAACTGCCGCTTGAAGGGTCGCGATGAAATTCCCTGGTACAGGAATTCGCGCTGCTGTTTTTCCGCCTTGCGGCCTTCGACCGTCAGCACGCTTTGTTCGGCGGTTATCGCGATTTCGTCGGGCGAGAAACCGGCGACCGCCAGCGAGATCTGGTAGCGGTCCTGAGCCAGTCGTTCGACGTTGCAGGGTGGATAGTTTTCGTCCGTACCGGTGTGCTGCGCGGCATCGACGAGGTCGAACAGGCGGTCAAATCCAATGGTCGACCGCCAAAGGGGAGAAAAGTCGTAGGTCGTCCTCATAGCCAAATCCTCCATTGAGCAAGATGGGTACGAGCAGGCACCGGACACCGCCGGCGCCCGTCTCAGCCGGACCCCCGAAGGGCGCCCGGGCCGCCGAAGGCGGCACGATGAAAATTAGAAAAAGCCCGTCGGGTTTCAAGAGGGACGCCGGCACTTTTTCGAAATTCGAAAGCGTGATCACGATTTTCGGTTCGATTGCGGTCGCCCCATCAATCGCGAAGGGCAATCAACTTCCCGGCCAGGCACGCGTAACCAACAGCCGTCCGTGTTGCCGTCTTGGCGCGGCACCGCCGCCGATATTGGCGGCGGTGCTTTCGCTGCCGTCACTCACGGCGCCCTAATTGGCGGGTGTCTTGCCGAATTGCGCTTCAGCATTCCCGAACTGATTGGTAGCCATGGCCGAGCTTTTCAGGATTGCCGGACCGTCGAAATCCCGCATCAAAAATGTGCCAATTCCCGGGCCGTTCGATTTTGCCCCAATGCCCATCCACGGCATGGTGTCGAGATAGGGGATAGGCGGGAGCGGAAGATCTTGCGAAAGTCTCGTCGCAGCCACTGCGGCGACGTCATTGTTGAATTCGCTCTCGCTCGCCACGGCGGTTTGGGGAGCCACGAGAGCGCCCGCGAGCACAAATGCGAACAGTCTTGCCGTCATGTCATCCTCCGTCATTGTTGCGTCGGGCTCATCCCCCGCGATCGGGATTTGCCGACTGGTCGCCGCAACGCTCAATCAGAAAAAATGTTCCGGCCAGGGCGGCTCCGCTCGCGGCCATAATATTCGCGACCATCAGGACGGTCATCGGGGGCGTAAACATCGGCGTCGTTCCGTCGCTTATGCAGCTTCGCGTTGCTGCGGGGCGGAAATAGGGGCGGTCGCCGCCTGTATCGCAGCCTTTACCTTCTGAAACGCGCGCGACTCGATTTGACGAATGCGTTCGCGAGATACGCCGTGCTCGGCGGCAAGTTCTTCAAGCGTCGCTGGCCGTTCCTTCAGCCTGCGCGCCACGAAGATACGGCGTTCACGGGCGTTAAGCGCCGCCACCGCTTCGTTCAAGGCCTGGCGGCGAGCGGCGGTCTCTTGCTCGTCGGCCAGCGTGGATTCCCGGTCCGGCGCGGGATCGACCAGCCAATCCAGCACCTGGCCGGCTTCACCATCGTCACGGACCGGAAGGTTCAAGGAGACGTCGCCCTGCAGGCGCCGGTTCATTTCAACGACCTCCCGTTCAGCCACCTTGAGATGCCCGGCTATCCGGCGGACCTGCTCCGGCCGCAGATCGCCGTCCTGGAGCGTCGCGATCGCTCCCTTCGCGCGCCGCAGCTTGAAGAACAGCCTCTTCTGGCTGGAACTGGCTGCGATCTTCACCAGCGACCAGGATCGAAGGATGTACTCCTGGATCGTGGCCCTGATCCACCACACCGCATAGGTGGCAAGGCGGACACCCCGTTCCGGATCGAACCGCTTCACGGCCTGCATCAGGCCAATGTTGCCCTCGGACACGATTTCCGAGACCGGAAGACCGTAGCCGCGATAACGCATCGCGATCTTGGCGACGAGCCTCAGATGGCTGGTGACAAGCCGGTACGCGGCGTCGCGGTCCTGCTCTTCGCGCCAACGCCTCGCGCAGGCGAGTTCTTCGTCCGGCCTGAGCATGGGAAATTTGCGGATCTCGGTCAGATATTTCGACAATCCGGCGTCGACCGTGAGCGCCGGCAGACCAGCAGCGTTAAGCATTCTTGAACACCTCATTGGCGCAGGAAACATGACGCGGTTCAACAGGGCGATTGGCGCGATCCATCGAACCAGCTCTCGGACTGCTTAAGGCTCGGTTTGGATGTTGGGTACGGCTGTCGGCCCGGCGCTGCTCGGGAAATTGCTGCCGTCTGCATCTCGGGTAACATCGACCGGACCGAAAAGGTCGTCGAAGCCCGGTAACGACCGCCACCAAGCGGTCAGATCGCAAGTCCTCATAGCCAAATCCTCCAAAGAGCAAGATGGGTACGAGCAAACGCCGGACACCCCCGGCGCCCGTCTCCACCGGGCCCCCGAAGGGCGCCCGGAACCGCCTGTGGCGGCACGCACAAAACTAGCAAATCGCGTTTTGGTTTCAAGGAGGGGGCAGGTGTTTTGAGGCAGAAAAATCCTCATCGTTTCTGCAATCCCGGCGAGTCGTGTGATCCCGCACGATTGATCTTGTGCGCGGACCGCGCGACACTCCGGTCATGATGCGGAGTGCGATGTGGAAGGACCATGCTTTCCTGCCCTATGTCTGGGCCATATCGATCTATCTGTGTTCGCGGGTGGTGGTCGCACTCGGACTGGTGTTCTCACGAAAATACCTGCCCATCACGGCGGCGGACTGGTCTGCGGGACCGTTCTGGTACCACCAATTGCTGCAATGGGATTCGGAATGGTATTTCAAGATCGCAACCGAGGGATACCGGTATAACGGCGATCCGACCATTCAACAGAATGTCGTGTTCTACCCGCTATATCCGCTGCTCTCGCGGGGTCTCGCGGCGATCAGCGGCCTGTCGCCCGCCGATTCACTGCTGCTGGTGGCCAACGTCGCGGGACTGTTGGCGGTGGTCGCTCTTTTCAAGCTGGTTCGCGAGGAATTCGGCGACCGGCTCGCTCTCGCCACCGTCGCACTGCTCAGCTTCTTTCCGACCTCGGTCTTGCTGTCGGCCGGGTATACCGAGCCTCTGCAGTTGCTCCTGATCGTTGCGTTTTTTCTTGTGTTGAAGCAGGGGCGCTATCTGTCGGCAGCGCTGCTTGCGGGCCTCGCGGTGGCCGACCGGTCAACGGGCATTGTGCTGCTGCCCGTCCTGCTCTGGGAGATGTGGCGCAATCGCGATCAGAGGCCGTTCCTTGCGGTCCTCTTGCCGTGCGTCGTTCTCGCGACGTCCGGCCTCTGGCTGTTCATGATCTATCTCTGGAGCCAGTTCGGGGATCCGTTCGTCTTCGCCGAAGGGCAGACCGCTTTCCACCGGGAAACGACCATGGCTGCGCGGATAATTGCGGCACTCAAGCTCGAACCGTTCACCCGGATGACCCTCAATGACTGGAATCCATGGGGACAAGACAGCTGGTTTACGCTGCTGTTCATTGTCCTGATCGCCGTGGGTGCGTTTCGGCTGCGCTCTTCATGGACACTGTTCGCCATGGGCGTGTTGTTGCTGCCATATCTGACACTCAGCGGCGGGCCGGCAGGCTTCGTGTCGATGGGCCGGTTCAATCTGGTTTCGTTTCCCCTGTTCGTCGTGTTGGCCGATTTGTTGCTGCGGGCGAAATGGCTGCTGGCCGGCGTGATCGGGCTTCTCGGTGCAGCCCTGCTCATGAACACCGCGTTGTTCGCCCGCAGGATCTGGATCGGGTGAAAAACTACCGCTTCTCGATTTTCGTGATGGTCTTCGTCCCGCCCGTTTCGCTGACCGAGAAAGTAACCCGGTCGCCGGCGTGCAGTGTCGTCAGCATGCCGGCTTGAACCTTGAATTGCTCCGCCGCGCCGCCGGTGTTCGCTCCAACCGTGGCGTTCTCGGTGCCGCTTGGCACCGGCTGAATGGTAATGGTCCCGCTGATCCGATTGAGCATGGTGATCGTTCCGGTACGCGCTTCCTGGGCCCACGTCGCCGAACCGATCATCGCCAGCATGGCACCCGCCAATAACGTTTGTGTGAATCTCATCGCGATCTCCCGGATTTCGTGCATTCGACGTTAAGTTCCGGCGGCCGGATTTTGTTCCCGGCCTCGAGGCCAGAATGCCCTATTCCAGCGTGCAGGTCACCGTGCAGACAACGCCGCGGGGCAGAAAATCGACGGTAGCCTCGCCGCCGAGCTGGTCGCGGGCGCTGCGCTCGATCAGCCGCGAACCGAAGCCACGCTGCACCGGCGCTGTGACGTGCGGCCCGCCGGATTCCGTCCAGATCAACCTCAATTGCCGTTTGGCGTCTTCCGCGATCACCTCCCAGTCCAGCGCAACCTTGCCGCTGTCGTTCGACAGCGCGCCGTATTTGGCGGCGTTGGTCGCGATCTCGTGCAGGATCATCGACAGCACCACGGCAAGCCGTGGCGACAGCGGCACGTTCGGGCCGGAGATTCGCAGCCGCTCCGGCGTGCTGAGCAGATAGGGCTGCAGCACACGGCCGACGACATCCTTGAGTTCCGAGCCCTCCCACTTTTCCTTGCTGAGAAGGTTGTGCGCTTCCGCCAGCGCCCCGAGACGTCCCTCGAATTTCTCGCGCTCGACCCTGCTGGCGCTGCGAAAGGTCTGCGTGGCGATCGCCTGCAGGATCGCCAGCGTATTCTTGACGCGATGATTGAGCTCTTCGATCAACAGATCGTGCAGCATCTCGCCCCGGGCGATCGCCCTCGCCATCCGCACCGCGAAGGCGAGGCCGATCAGCAGCAGGAGGCCGCCGATCACGCTGGTGATGGCGAGGTTGCGCAACAACGGGCCGACCAGCGAGCTCTCCGCGATCCCGGCGGCCACCGTCCAGCCGGTGAGCGAGGAGCGTGCAAAGCTCGTGATCAGCGGCACGCCTTCGAGCGACACCGTCGGCACGGTGGTTTCCGGTGCGCGCTGCATCGCGGCGTACAGCGTCGGCGAGGCGCGTTTGCCGACGGTTTCCTGCGGATTGGGAACACGCGCGAAGTTGATGCTGTCGCGGTCGAAGATCGAGATCGTCCAGGCCTGGCTCGGACGCTGCTTCTCGATGAGTGCCTGGAAGATCTCGATCGGCGGACTGAAAGAAAGGACACTGACGACCTCGCCGTCGCGAAGCACCGGCACCTCGATCGTCACGATCAGCCGTTTCTTTACTTCGTCGATGAACAGGCTGGAGTATTGCGTGCTCTTGGTTGCGAATGCCTTCTCGACGACGTCGCGATGGTTGCGCGGCGGAAGGCTCGCTGTATCCGCCGTGACCGAGGAAAACAGCTGACGGCCGTCGCGGTCGGCTACCAGCACGACGCCCTCCTTGCCATATCGCTCGAGAAAGCTGGTGGCGATGGGGCGGAAGCCGTCGAAATCGCGGTCCCGCAGCGCGTTGGTCAGCGCCATCACCCGGAGCCCGCCGGTCATCCGCTGCATTTCGGCGTCGAGAACCAGCCGGATGCTGCGTACCGTTTCCAGCACGCGCTGCGTCGCGGCCCGGCGGTCCTGTTCGTAGTTATAGAAAACGAGGCCAACCGCGAAGATGATCAGCGGCAGCGTTGTTCCCGCGACCAGCAGGACGAGACGCACTGGCAAGGAGAGTTTCGGCACGCGGATTCCGGCTGATGACGTCCGGCGCGAAAGCGCCTGATGCGCCGAGCATAGGAGAAGCGTTGGAAACGCGCCAGCGGAAGCCGGGTTCCATGGTGCCTTGAACGCCCGGCCTGCTGCTCAGAGGTTGCTGTCGGTGATGGCGGAATAGACCATGGTGCGCAGTTCACGCCGGATCGGATAGGCGCTCGACGGCAGCACCTGGGTCATGAAGATGGCGATCAGTTCTTCCGCGGGATCGATCCAGAACGATGTCGTCGCCGCTCCGCCCCAGGAATATTCACCGGCGCTGCCGGGAATCAGCGTTTGCGCCGGGTTCATGGTGACGGAGAAGCCGAGGCCGAAGCCGATGCCGTTGTAGGTCGCCTCCGAGAACAGCGAGCGCGACATCGCCGGCAGGTCGCAGCCGCCGGGCAGGTGATTCGACGTCATCAGCGCCAGCGTCTTCGGACCGAGCAGCCGGACGCCGCCGAGTTCGCCGCGGTTCAGCAGCGCGCGGCAGAAGGTGAGATAGTCGGCGGCGGTCGAGCACAGCCCGCCGCCACCGGAAACGAACGACGGCGGCGACAGGAACGAACTCGTGGTGGGGTCGTCCTGCAGTGTCAGGCCGGCCTTGAGATCGGTGCCCGGGGAGGTCATGCCGAGCTTCGCGTCGGCCGAATAGCAGGCCGCGAAGCGACCCGCCTTGCCGGCAGGTACATGAAAATCGGTATCGGTCATCCCGAGCGGATCGAAGATGCGCTCCTTCAGGAACTGCTCGAACGGCATGCCGCTGATCAGGCCTACGAGGTATCCGACTACGTCGGTGGAGACGGAATAATTCCAGCCCTCGCCGGGAGAGAACTCCAGCGGAATTTTCGCGAGGTCGTCGATCATCGACCGCAGCGTGCCTGACTTGACGACCTCGCCGATCTTCATCTCGCGATAGGCGGCATCGACATTGGAGCGCTGCTGGAAGCCGTAGGTCAGTCCGGACGTGTGCCGCAGCAGGTCGACGATCAGCATCGGCCGTGACGGCGGCCTGGTCAGGAAGGCCGGCGCGGTGCCGGCCTGGAACACGCCGAGGTTCTTCCACTCCGGGATGTATTTGTGCACGGGCTCGTCGAGCGCGACGCGGCCTTCCTCGACCAGCATCATGAAGGCCACCGACGTGATCGGCTTGGTCATCGAATAGATCCGGAAGATGGTGTCGTCCCTGACCGGCACCTTGCGCTCGAGGTCGGCAAAACCCTGCACCGCGCTGTGCACCACCTTGCCGCGGCGGTAGACCAGAATCTGCGACCCCGGAAAGCGGCCGGCGTCGATGTAGCGGTGCTTCAGATGCGCATCGATGCGGTCGAAGCCGGCCTTGGACATGCCGGCGGATTCGGGCGAGGCGGGGGTCGGGGCTAACATCGGGGTCTCCGGGGCTGTCGCGGTCCGCCTTGATAGCCGAAAATGGCACGTCGTTCCAAGCGTCGCCTGCTTACCCCGGGCGGGCGGCTGGTGTAGGCTTCGCCCGTCACACGCGCCGCCGCAGGACAGCCCGACATGCCGCAATTCAACGACACCGAACTGACCGCCGCCGTCATCAAGAGTTTCGAGGAGACGCCGGACCCGCGGGTCAGGTTCCTGATGGAAGAACTGGTGAAGTCGCTGCACGACTACGTGCGCAAGACCGATCTCTCCTTCGACGAATGGGGCTACGCGATCGATTTTTTGACCCGCACCGGCCAGAAATGCTCGTCGAGCCGGCAGGAGTTCATCCTGCTGTCCGACGTGCTCGGGGTGTCGATGCTGGTCGACGCCGTCAACCATCGCGAGCGCGAGGGCGCGACCGAGACGACGGTGCTGGGGCCGTTCTATGTCGGCGAACACCGACCGATGCCGCACGGCACCGATGTCTCCTCCGAACTCGAGGGCGAACGGATGTTCGTGCAGAGCCGCGTCACCGACCTCGCGGGCAAGCCGCTGGCGGGCGTCCCGGTCGACATCTGGCACGCCGACGATGACGGCTTCTACGATTCGCAAAAGCCGGATTACGAGACCCGGGGTCCGTCATCGCGGGCGCGCTTCATCACCGACGCCGATGGCCGGTTTTTCTTCCGCACCATCCTGCCGTGTAGTTATCCGATTCCGACCGACGGTCCGGTCGGGGAAATGATCCTGCAGACCCGTCGCCATCCGATGCGGCCGGCGCATGTGCATTTCCTCGTCGACGCGCCCGGCTACGAGCCGCTGGTCACGCATGTCTTCATCGAAGGCGACAAATACCTCGATACCGATGTGGTGTTCGGGGTGAAGGACGAACTGGTCGCCAGGATCGAAAAGCGCAGCGATGCGCTGATGCCGGACGGCAAGCCGGCGCCCGCGCCATGGCATTTGATGACCTATGAGTTTCGCATGAAGCCGGGCAAGGGAACGGCGCCGAAGCCAATGCTGGCCGTAGCCGAAGACGCCTAGGAATCGTCGGCCTGGAGGCTTGCTCAATCTTTGTGCGGCGCACAAGAAATGAGCGAATCGCAAATTTTCGATGCGGGTGTCCAGCTCGGCGCCTCCAGATTGAACTCACAAGCATCTGACTGACATACGATTTTTTCGTCGCACCGGCTTGGCACGAAGCTTGAATAGCTGGTGCCGACGCCATTGATGCCGTCCCTCGAAACCAATCATCCGAATTGTGAAACCGCCAGACCGGGGCCTCCCCGGAGCGTGCCTCCGTGCGCTTCCAGCGGTGACACCTGACGAACGGCCCAACCGACGCAAAGGACGCCAGCGCCCATGACGAAGCCGACCGACCAGACCTCCCGCCGCGGCATCAGCCGCCGTCAGATCCTGAAAGCCACCGCGGGTACCGCAGCCCTGCTCGCCGCCGCCAGGCTGAACTTCCCCGCCGGCGCCTTCGCGCAGGGTGCGGGTCCCGAAGTCAAGGCCGCCAAACTCGGCTTCATCGCGTTGACCGACGCGGCGCCGCTGTTCGTCGCCAAGGAAAAGGGCATGTTCGCCAAATACGGCATGCCCGACGTCGAAGTGCAGAAGCAGGCTTCCTGGGGCACCACGCGCGACAATCTCGTGCTCGGCTCCGAAGGCAACGGCATCGACGGCGCGCACATCCTCACCCCGATGCCGTATCTGATCTCTTCCGGCAAGGTGACGCAGAACAACCAGCCGACCCCGATGTACATCCTGGCGCGGCTCAATCTGAACGGCCAGTGCATTTCGGTCGCCAAGGAATACAGCGACGTCAAGGTCGGCGTCGACACCGCGCCGTTCAAGGTCGCGCTGGACAAGAAGAAGGCCTCCGGCAAATCGATCAAGGCCGCGATGACTTTCCCGGGCGGCACCCACGATCTGTGGATCCGCTACTGGCTCGCGGCCGGCGGCATCGATCCCGACAAGGACATCGAAACCATCGTGGTGCCGCCGCCGCAGATGGTGGCCAACATGAAGGTCGGCACCATGGATTGCTTCTGTGTCTGCGAGCCCTGGAACCTGCAGTTGATCCACCAGAACATCGGCTACACCGCGATCACGACCGGCGAACTCTGGGCCAAGCATCCGGAAAAATCCTTTGGCATGCGCGCCGCCTATGTCGACAAGTACCCGAAGGCGGCCAAGGCGCTGCTGATGGCAGTGATGGAAGCGCAGCAGTGGTGCGAGAAGCCGGAAAACCGTGACGAAGTCGCGGCGATCTGCGCCAAGCGCCAGTGGATCAATTGCCCGGTCAACGACGTCACCGATCGCGTCAAGGGCAAGTTCGACTACGGCACCGGCAGGGTGGTCGAGAACAGCCCGCACGTCATGAAGTACTGGGCCGATCACGCTTCCTACCCGTTCCAGAGCCACGATCTCTGGTTCATGACCGAGGACATCCGCTGGGGCAAATTCGAGCCCGGCTTCGATTCCAAGGCGCTGATCGCCAAGGTCAATCGCGAAGACCTCTGGAAGGATGCGGCGAAGGAACTGGGCGTCGCCGCCGCCGACATCCCCGCCTCCAAGTCGCGCGGCAAGGAGACCTTCTTCGACGGCAAGGTGTTCGATCCGGAAGATCCGGCGGCGTATCTGAAGTCCCTTTCCATCAAGCGTGTCGAGGTCTGATCCAGGCGGGGCCGCACGCGCGGCGTGCGGCCCGCCCATCGAACATGGAGAACCACTCCCGATGAATATGCATGCCCTGAAGACCGAACCCGATGCGGCGGCGGTTGCGCCTGCCATCGTGACCGCCGCGGCTCCGGTCGTCGCGATGACGCCGAAGCGACAGCCTCGCGCCGAGAAGTACATCAAGATGGCGCAGGAATCCGCGGTGCGCGTGGTGCCGCCGCTGATCGTGCTCGCGCTCCTGATCCTGTTCTGGGAACTGGTCTGCCAGCGCGCCGGCTCGACGCTGCCGCCGCCTTCGCGGGTATTGCAGGAAACCAAGGAACTGATCCTGGATCCATTCTACGACCGCGGCGGCATCGACAAGGGCCTGTTCTGGCACATGTACGCCAGCCTGCAGCGCGTCGCGCTCGGCTATTCGCTGGCGGCGATCGCCGGCATCGCGCTCGGCACCCTGGTCGGCCAGTCGGTCTGGGCGATGCGCGGACTCGATCCGATCTTCCAGGTGCTGCGCACCATTCCGCCGCTGGCCTGGCTGCCGCTGTCGCTGGCGGCGTTCCGCGACGGCCAGCCCTCGGCGATCTTCGTGATCTTCATCACCTCGATCTGGCCGATCATCATCAACACCGCGGTCGGCATCCGCAACATTCCGCAGGATTACCGCAACGTCGCCGCAGTCGTTCAGCTCAACCCGCTGGAATTCTTCTGGAAGATCATGATTCCGGCGGCGGCGCCCTACATCTTCACCGGCCTGCGCATCGGCATCGGCCTGTCCTGGCTCGCCATCGTGGCGGCGGAAATGCTGATCGGCGGCGTCGGCATCGGCTTCTTCATCTGGGATGCCTGGAACTCGTCGCATATCAGCGAAATCATCCTGGCGCTGTTCTACGTCGGCATCATCGGCTTCGTGCTCGACCGCATCATCGCGGGCATGGCGCAGATCGTCACCCGCGGCACCGCGCTGAACTGAAGGAATAGCTCATGCAGGCCTATCTGAAGCTCGATCATATCGACAAGGTTTTCACCCGCGGCAACACCTCGACCGAAGTGCTGAAGGACATCAGCCTGACGATCGACAAGGGCGAGTACGTCTCGATCATCGGGCACTCCGGCTGCGGCAAGTCCACGCTGCTCAACATCGTCGCCGGCCTCACCACCACCACGATGGGCTGCGTGCTCTTGGAAAACCGCGAGGTCAACTCGCCGGGTCCGGATCGCGCGGTCGTGTTCCAGAACCACAGCCTGCTGCCCTGGCTCACGGTCTACGAAAACGTCCGGCTCGGCGTCGACAAGGTGTTCGCTTCGAGCAAGACCCGCAGCGAGCGCGACGCCTGGACCATGCACAATCTCAATCTGGTGCAGATGGCGCATGCCAAGGACAAGCGTCCCTCGGAAATCTCCGGCGGCATGAAGCAGCGCGTCGGCATCGCGCGTGCGCTGGCGATGGAGCCGAAGGTGCTGCTGCTGGACGAACCGTTCGGCGCGCTCGATGCGCTGACCCGCGCCCATCTGCAGGATTCGGTGATGGCGCTGCATCAGAAGCTCGGCAACACCATCCTGATGATCACCCACGACGTTGACGAAGCCGTGCTGCTGTCGGACCGCATCGTGATGATGACCAACGGGCCGAGCGCGCGCATCGGGGAAGTGCTCGACGTGCCGCTGGCGCGTCCGCGCAAGCGGCTCGAGCTCGCGACCAATGCCGGCTACCTGAAATGCCGCCAGCGCGTGCTCGAATTCCTCTATGAGCGGCATCGATTCGTCGAGGCGGCATAAGCCGTTGCTTCTCTCGCGAACCTTGTAGTGAACGAATGTTTGCCCGGCGCGACCAAGAGGTTCTGCTTTAACCCATTTGGAGAGATGAATGAATTCGACGCAGGTGAAACTGGTTCAGGAGAGTTTTGCAAAGGTGGTCCCGATCTCGGAAGCCGCGGCAGCAATCTTCTACGATCGCCTGTTCGAGGTCGCCCCGGCGGTGAAGGCGATGTTTCCGGACGATATGAGCGGACAGCGCAAGAAGCTGATGATGATGCTGGCCGCCGTGGTGAACGGCCTCGGCAATCTGGAGTCGATCCTGCCTGCCGCCAGCGCGCTGGCGAAGCGCCACGTCGATTACGGCGCCCGGCCGGAGCACTACCCCGTGGTCGGCGGCGCCCTGCTGTGGACGCTGGAAAAGGGACTCGGCGAGGCCTGGACACCCGATGTCGCCGAGGCATGGACCGCGGCCTACGGGACGTTGTCCGGCTACATGATTTCAGAAGCATATGGCCGCGCGCAAGCCGCCGAGTAAGGATGCGATGTGAGCGAACCGCTGGTCATCGTCGGCAATGGAATGGCGGCGGCGCGTCTGGTCGACGAACTGTCGAAGGCGGCGCTCGGCCGTTATGCCATCGCGGTGATCGGGGAGGAGCCGCGGCTCGCCTACAACCGCGTGCTGCTGTCGTCGGTGCTGGCGGGCGAGACTGCCTCGCATGACATCGAATTGCGGCCGGCGTCATGGTGGCGCGACCGCGGGGTTACCCTGAAATACGGCTGCGCCGCCACCGGGATCGACGTCGGCCGCCGCGAACTCAAGATCGACAATGACGAGAGCATCGCGTTTTCCAAACTGGTGCTGGCCACCGGCTCGACGCCGCTGCGGCTCAACGTGCCCGGCGCCGAGCTCGCGGGCGTACATACTTTTCGCGACAGCCGGGACGTCGACCTGTTGCTGACGCTGGCGGCGCAAAGGAAGCGCGTGGTCGTGATCGGCGGCGGATTGCTCGGGCTGGAAGCGGCCTACGGCCTCGCCAAGGCCGGCGCGGCGGTGACCCTGGTTCACCTGATGGACCGGCTGATGGAGCGCCAGCTCGATGCGCCGGCGGCCGAGCTCCTGAAGTCGCTGGTCGAGCTCAAGGGCATCACCATCCTGCTCAATGCCAGCACCGCGCGGTTTCACGGCGAGACCCGCGTCGAAGGCGTCGAACTGGCCGACGGACGCCGGATCGACGCCGATGCGGTGATCTTCGCGGCCGGCATCCGCCCCAGCATCGCGCTGGCGAAGGAGGCCGGCATTGCCGTCAATCGCGGCATCGTGGTGGACGATGTCCTGCGGACCGGCGTGCCCGATATCTTCGCGCTCGGCGAATGCGCCGAGCATCGCGGCACCTGCTACGGCCTGGTCGAGCCCGCCTACGAGCAGGCGCGCGTTCTGGCGCGGCATCTGGCGGGCAGGCCGGCCGCCTATCATGGCAGCGTGGTCGCCACCAATCTGAAGGTCTCCGGCGTCAGCGTGTTTTCGGCCGGCGACTTCATCGGCGCCGACGGCAGCGAGGCTATCGTGCTCAACGACGTCAGGCACGGCACCTACAAAAAACTGGTGATATCGGACGGCCGGCTCACCGGCGCGGTGCTGGTCGGCGATGTCGCCGACGCGCTCTGGTACCTCGAACTGATCAGGGATCGCCAGCCGGTGCTGGGCATTCGCCGCCGCATGATGTTCGGCCGCTCGCTCGCGACGGCCTCGGAGGCGGCGTGATCCGGCAGCCGACATGACCGCGGTCGATCCCGCGCTGCCCGCTGTTCGCACCACCTGCGCCTATTGCGGTGTCGGCTGCGGCGTCGTGGCGACGCCCGACGGCAGCGGCGGTGCGGCGATCTCGGGCGATCCCGAGCATCCCGCCAATTTCGGCCGGCTGTGCTCGAAAGGTTCGGCGCTCGGCGAAACCCTCGGGCTCACGGACCGGCTGCTCCATCCGATGATCCGCTGCAGCAAGGGCACCATGGAGCGGGTGGCCTGGAGTGACGCGCTCGACCATGTCGCGCATCGCTTCGCGCACATCATCAAGCGCGACGGTCCGGACGCGGTGGCGTTCTATCTGTCCGGGCAGCTTCTCACCGAGGACTATTACGTCGCCAACAAGCTGATGAAGGGATTCATCGGCAGCGCCAATGTCGACACCAATTCGCGGCTGTGCATGGCCTCCTCGGTCGCCGGCCACCGCCGCGCCTTCGGCGCCGACACCGTGCCCGGCTGCTATGACGATCTCGACCAGGCCGACCTGCTGGTGCTGGTCGGCTCCAACGCGGCGTGGTGCCATCCGGTGCTGTACCAGCGCATGGTCGCCAACAAGCAGAAGCGCGGCGCGCGCATCGTCGTGATCGATCCGCGCCGCACCGATACGTCGGGGGATGCCGACCTGTTCCTGGGCCTCAAGCCCGGCACCGACACCGCGCTGTTCTCCGGGCTGTTGGCGCATCTGGCCGACCACGGCGCGCTGGATACCGGCTATATCTCGCGGCATACCTCGGGTTTCCAGGAGGCGCTGGCGCGGGCGCGGGTCATGGCCGGCAGCGTCGGCGCGACCGCCCTGGCGACCGGCCTCGCCGAACGCGATGTCGCGGACTTCTTCCGGCTGTTCGCCACCATGCCGCGCGTGGTGACGCTCTATTCGCAGGGCGTCAACCAGTCGGCGCAGGGCACCGACAAGGTCAATGCCATCATCAATTGCCACCTCGCCACCGGGCGCATCGGCCAGCCCGGCGCGTCGCCGTTCTCGCTGACCGGTCAGCCCAATGCGATGGGCGGGCGCGAGGTCGGCGGGCTCGCCAACCAGCTCGCCGCCCATATGGGCTTCACGCCGCCCGACATCGACCGCGTCCGCCGGTTCTGGAAAGCGCCGCGCATCGCCACGCACGAAGGGCTGAAGGCGGTCCAGATGTTCGAGGCGATCGCCCGCGGCGAGATCAAGGCGCTGTGGGTGATGGGCACCAATCCCGCGGTGTCGCTGCCGGACGCCGACGCAGCCCGCGCCGCGCTGAAGAAGCTCGAACTGTTCGTGGTCTTGGAGAATGTGCGTTCCAACGACACCGTGAACGCCGGCGCGCATGTGCTGCTGCCGGCGCAGGCCTGGGGCGAGAAATCCGGTACGGTGACCAATTCGGAACGCCGCATCTCGCGGCAGCGGGCGTTTCTCGAGCCCCCCGGTGAGGCCAGGCCGGATTGGTGGATCGTTGCCGAAGTGGCCAAACGGCTCGGATTCGGCGCGGCGTTCGACTTCAATTCCGCGGCCGACGTGTTCCGCGAACACGCCGCATTGTCGGCGTTCGAGAATGCCGGCGGCCGCGATTTCGACATCGGCGCGCTGAAGTCGCTGTCGGACGAGGCGTTCGACGCGCTCGCGCCGGTGCAATGGCCGACGCGGCTGGACTCCAGCCAGCCGCAACGGCGGTTCTTTGCCGATGGCGGCTTCTTTACCAACGACTTCAAGGCGCGCTTCGTGGCGCCGGAAATCCCGGCGCTGCGCAGTGTCACCACGGCCGCCCGGCCGCTGCGGCTGAACACCGGCCGCATCCGGGATCAATGGCACACCATGACGCGCAGCGGCCAAAGCCCGCAGCTCGGTCAGCATCTGCCGGAACCGTTCGTCGAGGTGCATCCCGACGACGCCCTGAAATTCGGCGTGGCCCATGACAGCTTCGCGCGGATCACCACCGATTACGGCCAATGCACGCTCAAGGTCGTCGTCAGCGAACGGCAGCAGCGCGGCATGCTGTTCGCGCCGATCCACTGGAGCGAGGCGACCGCCACGGCTTCGCGGGTCGGCGCGCTGGTGGCGCCGTTCACCGATGCGTTTTCCGGCCAGCCCGAGAACAAGGCGACGCCGGCGTCGATCGCGCCTTACGAATATGTGTTCCGGGGCTTTGCGCTGTCGCGCACGCCGCTGACCTTGCCCGGAAATGCGTGGTGGGCCCGCGTCGCGGTGCCCGGCGGCTACGGCTATCTGCTGGCCGACAATGCGGATCTTGCGGGATGGCAATCCTGGCTGCGCGCGGCGGCCGGCGACGATCTCGCCGAGTACAAGGATTTCGGCGGCGGCGTCTACCGCGCCGCTTCTTTTGCCGCCGACCGGATCGAAGCCTGTCTGTTCATCGGCCCGGCGCAGGACGCCGGCGACTGGAACGTGATCAAGCAGCTGTTCGCGGCAGGCCCGCTCGGTGACGAGCAGCGCCGCATGCTGCTGTCGGGTGAATCGACCGACGGGATCGCCAGCGCCGGGCCGATCGTCTGCGCCTGTTTCGGGGTCGGCCGCACCACGATTGTCGCGGCTATCGCGGCGGGGGCGGGGACCGCCGCCGAGATCGGCGCGCGGCTGAAAGCGGGCACCAATTGCGGCTCGTGCATTCCCGAGATGAAGCGGCTGATCGCGCAGGCGGGCGCGGCTGCGCGGACGGACTCGCAACACAAGGTGGCGATGGCCGCAAGCTGAGATGTAGCTTGGATGGAACGCTGCATAATCGGCCGCCGGAATCTTTCATCGCCCGGCTTTGGCTGGGCGATCCAGTACGCCGTGTCGTCTCGATCAGTTCGCTGACGCCTCTGGAATGCCGGATCACCCGATTTCGCGGGTGTTGACGGCTGGGGTAGTTCGACGAGGACTTTCACTTCCCGTTCGTCTAGGCTGAGGCTCGCTCGGTTAATTCGGCGAACGAGGCGATCTTGCAAACCAGAAAATTCGGCAACGCTCCCGACGTGTCCGTGATCGGGCAGGGCACCTGGTATATCGACCGCGGCGATCGCAAGCAGGCGGTTGCGGCGCTGCGTCGCGGTCTCGACCTCGGCATGGGTCACATCGACACCGCCGAGATGTATGGCGATGCCGAGCCGGTGGTCGCCGAAGCGATCGCCGGGCGGCGCGACGAGGTTTTCCTGGTCTCGAAGGTGCTGCCGGGCAACGCCTCGCGGCGCGGCACCATCACCGCCTGCGAGCGCTCGCTGGGGCGGCTGAAGACCGACCGGCTCGATTGCTATTTGCTGCACTGGCGCGGCGCCTATCCGCTTGATGAGACGGTTGCGGCGTTCGAAGAGTTGGTAGCCGCCGGCAAGATCCGCAGCTGGGGCGTCAGCAATTTCGACACCGACGATCTCAACGAACTGCTGGCGGTCGCGGGCAAGAACAAAATCGCGTGCAACCAGGTACTCTATCATCTGCAGGAGCGCGCCATCGAGCACGCGGTGATCCCGTGGTGCGAACAACACGCGGTCGCGGTGGTGGCCTATTCACCGTTCGGTCACAATGATTTTCCGTCCGCGCGCAGCAAGGAAGGTGCGTTGCTGCAGGGCATCGCCGACGCCCATGGCGTCTCACCGCGCCAGGTCGCGCTGGCGTTTCTGACGCGCCGGCCCTCGGTGCTCGCGATTCCAAAAGCCGGAACATCGCAGCATGCGGCCGACAATGCCGCCGCGGGCAATTTGGTGCTCGGCGAAAGCGACATCTCAGCCCTCGACACGGCGTTCCCGCGCGGCCCGAAACCGCGCGGCCTGCCGATGCTGTAGCGGAACACGGTTCTTAACAAAGTGTTACGGCGGCGCGCGCCCGACTACTGCGGCGCTTCGTGCGCAATCGCGCATATCGGCGTCCCGGTTTCGTGCCTTGTCGCGTCAACCCAATTGGCGTTGTTAGAGGTTCGCCCCGAATCGAAAATTATTGCCTCCGAGATTGCCCGTGACACCGCCCCCCGCCGCAGCCGTCAGGCTGGACAGCGTCCCCTTGCCGTTGCCCGAAAAGAAGCCCGCCGCACGCCAGGCACCCGCGCGCGCCGATCATCCCTTCAAGGGCATCGCGCTGATCCTGCTCTCGACCGTGTTCCTCGGGGCCTCGGACGTGACGGCGAAATATCTGTCGGCGACGCTGCCGTCGGTCGAGATCGCCTGGATCAGGTTCCTGACCTTTGCGCTGATCATGTCGCCAGCGATGTTTCCGGGATCGCCGCTGTTCGCCCTGCGCACCGAGCGCCCCGGGCTGCAACTGATGCGCGGTGCGGCGTTGCTCGGGTCGTCGCTGTTCTTCATCTCCGGCCTGCGCTATCTGCCGATCGCGGAAGCCTCGGCAACCGGTTTCGTGGCGCCGCTGTTCGTCACCGCGCTGTCGATTTTCTTTCTCGCGGAGAAGGTCGGCGTGCGGCGCTGGATGGCGACAGCGGTCGGGCTGGTCGGCGTGCTGATCATTTTGCGGCCGGGTACCTCGGCCTTTCATGCCGCCGCGTTCTTTCCGCTGGTGTCGGCGCTCGCCTGGGCCTGCACCTTGATCATGACGCGCATGATGAGCGGGCGGGAACACGTGATAACCACCATGACCTGGTCGGCAATCACGGGCCTGTGCATTCTCTCGGTGATGGTGCCGTTCGTCTGGGTCACCCCGACCTGGCACGATATTGCCTTCGGCGTATTCATCGGCGTGGCGTCGACGGCGGGGCAGTGGATCGTGGTGCTGGCGTTTCGATACGCCGATGCCTCGGTGCTGGCGCCGTTTTCCTACACGCAATTGCTGTGGGTCAGCCTGCTCGGCTTCTTCGTGTTCGGCGAAGTGCCTGATGTCTGGACCGTGACCGGCGCCGTTTTCATCGTCGGCAGTGGCCTCTACACCGCGCACCGCGAGCGCGTCAGGCGCTCGCAATTGCTGGCGGTCGCGGGCGAGTCGTCGCCGAACGCGTGAGCCGGCTGGTACAATCATGCGCTGAATGAGAACGGTTCACGCGCAGGCGTTGCGCGCCTGCAACAGTTGGGCAGGAAACGCCCGATTTTCGAGGGAAAGCCAACGGATTTGCAGGCAACCGTAAGTTTACGGGGAAACGCGTGCTAGCCTGAACCGCTGGCGCCGCAGAGCGCTGGACGACAGGGCTGTAGGCGGGTTGGGTTGTGGTTCATTCGGGTCGAGCACGCTTGCGTGTGCCGGCAAGCGCCGCGGTAGCTGTTGCTGTGCTCGCGCTCGGCGCTGCGCAGGCCAAGGCCGCCAATTTTGACGTTACCGACTCGGCCTCGTTCGTCTCCGCCATCGCCACCGCCGGCAACGGCGACACCATTACCATCCTGAACAGTTTTACGATGACGACGCGGGTCGATCCGATCTCCGCTAACGTGACCGTTATCGGCAATGGCAACACCATCGATGCCGCCAACGCGTTCCGGCCGTTTTTCGTCTACAGCGGCACGGTGGCGATTCAGGATCTCACGGTCGCCAACGGCATGGCGCAAGGGGGACGCGGCGGCGACGCCAATGTGGCAGGCGGTGGAGGGTTGGGCGCCGGGGGCGCCATCTTCGTCAACACGGGCGCCAGCGTCACCATCGCCAATGTGAGCTTTCAGAACAACCAGGCGGTCGGCGGTCGCGGCGGCCAGAACACCGGTCTCGCGTTGAACGGTGGCGGTGGTGGTGGCGGTCTTGGCGGCAATGGCGGCGACGGGGCGCTGAACGCGGCGAGCGGCGGCGGCGGCGGCGGTCTGTTTGGTGCCGGAGGCAATACGAGGGCTGGCTTTGGCGGCGGTGGCGGCGGTGGCGGATTCTTTGCAGGCGCCGATGGCAACTTCACGGAAGGCGGTGGCGGCGGCAGTGCGCAGGGACCCGGCAACGGAGCTGTCCCTGGTCCTGGCGGGACCGGCGCCGGGGCGGGATTTGACGGCACGAGTTTTGGCGATGGCGGCGGAGGCGGGGTCTCTGGCGGTGGATCCGGCGGTAACGGCGGACCCGGCGGGGGCGGCGGCGGAACTGGCGGTTTTCAGGTGAGTAATCCCGCCACCGGAGGCAATGGCGGCGCTTTCGGCGGCGGCGGCGGTACTGCGACCGGGTATACCCAACCCGGCAATGGGGGTTTCGGTGGCGGTGGTGGCGGCGGCGGCGGCGCCGTCAGTGGCATCGGCGGGTTTGGCGGCGGAGGAGGAGGGGCGGCTTCCGCTGGGACTCCCGGTGGCTTCGGCGGCGGTGCCGGCGCTATCGTGAACGGCGGCGGAGGAGGCGCGATGGGCGGCGCGATCTTCGTCGCGGCCGGCGGGTCGCTGTCGATCAGCGGCGCTTCCACCGAAGGCGGCAGCGGCGTGACCGCCGGCAGCGGCTTTTTTCCCGACCCCCTCCTCGTAGCTGGTGACGGCTCAGCCTTTGGTTCGGGGATTTTCTTCCAGGGCGCACCCGGCGGGGCAGCCAGCACGCTGACGTTCGGCGCCGGCAATCAGACTTATGCCGGGACGATCGCGGATCTCAACGGCGCTGCCGGAAACGCCACGACCGCCAACGGCCTCGGCGGCACCGGCGGCATCATGGCGCTCGCCAAGACCGGCGGGGGCATACTCACCCTGAGCGGCGCCAACAGCTATTCCGGCGGCACCAGCGTCACCGCCGGAACACTGACAATCACCAATGGCGACGCCATCGGCAGCGGCGATCTGGCAATGGCCGAGGGCACGTCGCTGCGGCTCGATGGCAGTTTCACGCTGAACAACAACATCAACATCGCCGGCGATCCGATCTTCGACGTCAGCGCGGGCAATACCGTTGACGTGGCCGGGGTGATCAGCGATGCGCCTCTTCCGGCGCCGCCCGGCGTGGTCGAAAAAATCGGCGCCGGCACGCTGGTGCTGTCGGGCGTCAACACCTATTCCGGCGGCACCGTGATATCGGCCGGCATCCTGCAAGTGACCAACAGCGGCTCGGTCGGGACCGGTGCGGTAACGCTGGACGGCGGCACCTTCCAGGCCGACGGGCTCGGCGATCTCACCTTCACCAATGGTTTCAACATCAACACCCCAGGCGGCACCGTCGACAACAACGGCATCGTGCTGACGCTGTCCGGTCTGATTTCCAATGGCAATGGCTCAACCGGCGTGCTGCAACTGACCGACTCGTTCGGTGGTTCCGGCCTGACGGTGCTGTCCGGCGCCAACACCTATTCCGGCGGAACAACGGTGGTCGGAACCACGGTGCAGGTGACGAACAGTACCTCGGGAGTGAGCAGTTCGGTCGGCACGGGAACGGTCACGCTCCAGAACGCTCAATTCCAGGCTGGCGCCGCTGACCTCGTCTTCGGCAACAATTTCAGGATCAACGATACCCCGGCTGGCAGCGCGATCGATGCCAACGGCTACGCGCTGACCATCGCGGGCGTCGTCGCCGACGGCGACGGACCTGGACGCCTGACCGTGGCGGATTCGTTCGGCGGTGGCGCCGTAATTTTCACCGGCGCCAATACCTACACCGGCGGAACCACGATCTGCAGCTGCGCGACGCTTCAACTTGGCGACGCCACCCATATGGCAAGCATCGTCGGGGGCGTCATCAACGAAGGCACCTTCAACATCGTCAATGCCAATACCGCCGGCATCACCTCGATCATCAACGACGGCACGTTCGGGCCGGCTGTAACGACCTTCCTCAACGCCACCTCCGCCAGCAGCATCGCCATCACCAACGAATATCTCGGCGAGACGATCTTCGGTGTCGCCGCCGGCACCGACACCGCGACGGCCGGAAACGCTGTCATCGTCAACCGTACCGGAGGTTCGACGACGTTCCAGGCGATGACCACCGCCGGCAACGCCAGCATCACCAATCGTTTCGGCGGCCAGACCATCTTCGGTACGGCGACCGGCACCGACGCTCCTAGCGCCGGCACCGCCACCATCGTCAACCGGTACTTCGGCAACACCGAATTCAACGCCTTCGCGACGGCGGGCAACGCCAGCATCACCAACAGGTTCGGCGGCAGTACCGACTTCTACGATTCCAGCACCGCGGGCAACGCCACGATAACGACCCGAAACGGCGGCGCCACCTTCTTTCACGACAATGCCGACGGCGGCACCGCACAGTTCGTCACTATCGGCACCGGATTTGTAGACTTCTCAGGCAGCCTGGGCCCGAACGGCGACGGCCGGATCGCAGCGGGATCAATAGCGGGGTCAGGGTCCTACTATATAGGGGCCGGGAACACGCTGGTGGTCGGCGGCAACAATCTGTCGACGGAAGTCAGCGGCATCATCGCCGACTACGATCCCTGCGGCTGCTTTCCGGGGATAGGCAACTTGGAAAAGATTGGCACCGGCACCATGATCCTGTCGGGGGCCAACACCTACACCGGAACGACCGGGGTATTCGGCGGCGTGCTCGATGTTCGAGGCTCGATCGCATCTTCCAGCCTCACCACCGTGAATGCCAATGCGGCGCTGACCGGAGCGGGCACCGTCGGCCATACCGTGATCGGCAGCGGCGGCATTTTCCTGCCCGGCAACGGCTCGCCGGGTTCGTCGATGACGGTGTCCGGCAATCTCGCCTTCCAGTCGGGCGCGCTGTACCTGGTACAACTCAACGCCGCGACATCGGCCTTCGCCAACGTCACCGGGACTGCCGCGCTCGATGGCACGGTGGGCGCATCGTTCGCGGCGAGCAGTACTTTATTGCCGCAATACACCATCCTGACTGCAGCAGGTGGCCGCAGCGGCACCTTCGCGGGCGTTGATGCGCTGGGGATTCCAGCGGGTCTCGTCGCCACGCTCAGTTACGATCCCACCCACGCTTATCTCAATTTCGTGCTGGATTACGCGGCAAAGTCAAACCTGAACGTCAACCAGCAGAATGTGAACAAGGCGCTGGGAGATTTCTTCAAGGCCAATGGCGGCATTCCGGTGGCGTTCGCGGGATTGTCTCTTGCAGGACTCTCGCAGGTCTCCGGCGAGAGCGCGACCGCATCGCAGCAGGCCACTTTCGATGCCATGAATTTGTTCATGGGGTTGCTGACCGATCCCTTCGTTGCGGGCCGTCATGGCCTTGGTTCCACTTCCGGCGGCGCTTCGCCATTCGCCGAGACGTTCGACAGCGTCAACGCCTATGCGGCGAAGCAGCCGGCCGCGGCGCGCGAGGCGTTCGCCAAATTCGCCACCAAGGCGAAGTTCGCGCGCAATGATCTGTTCGATCCGCGCTGGAGCGTGTGGGGCGCGGCCTTTGGCGGCGGCAGTTCCACCGACGGCAACGCGGCGCTGGGATCGAACAATGCAACCGCGCGCGCATTCGGCTTTGCCGCCGGCGCGGACTACCGGATTTCGCCGGCGACGGTCGCCGGCTTTGCGCTGGCCGGAGGCGGCACAAGTTTCGCTGTCAACGGTTTCGGCTCCGGGCGCTCGGACCTGTTCCAGGCCGGCGCGTTTGTTCGCCACACCGTCGGGCCGGCCTATGTCACGGCAGCGCTGGCCTATGCCTGGCAGGACGTGACGACGGATCGCACCGTCACCGCCGCCGGCATCGACCGGCTGCGCGCGCAGTTCAGCGCCAACGCCTGGTCCGGCCGCGTCGAGGGCGGCTATCGTTTCGTCACCCCGTGGATGGGCGTCACGCCCTATGCCGCCGGGCAGTTTACCACCTATCAATTGCCGGCCTATGCCGAGCAGGTGGTGTCGGGCGCCGACACTTTCGCGCTGAATTATGCCGCCAAAAACGTCACGGCGTCGCGATCCGAACTCGGCATCCGCACCGACAGATCGTTCGCGATGCAAAACGCGATCCTGACGCTGCGCGGCCGCGCCGCCTGGGCGCACAATTTCAATACCGACCGCAGCATCACCCCGGTGTTCCAGACGCTGCCGGGCGCTGCCTTCGTCGTCAACGGCGCGGCGCAGGCCCGCGATGCCGCGCTGACCACCGCATCTGCCGAGATGAAGTGGCTGAACGGCTGGTCCGCCGCCGTCACCTTCGAGGGAGAATTCTCCCACGTCACGCGGTCCTATGCCGGCAAGGGCATTGCGCGCTATACGTGGTAAAGGCTCGGGCTGAAGCCTGACAAAAACAAGAACGCGAAGGAAACGCCGATGCGCGCTGCGATTTTCAGGAACGGCGAGATCGTCGTAGACACGCTGCCGGAGCCGAAACCGGCGTCCGGGCAGGTGCTGGTCAGGACGCTGGCCTGCGGCATCTGTGGCTCCGACCTGCACGCCCGCAAGCACGCGCATCGCATGGTCGAACTCGCAAGACATTTCCCCGGCCGCAAGCCGATGGACCTTTCCCGCGACATCGTATTCGGCCATGAATTCTGCTGCGAGATCCTCGATTACGGGCCGGGCACCGCGCGCAAGCTGAAAGCCGGCACCCGCGTCTGCTCGCTGCCGGCGCTGCTGACCGCGGAAGGCCCGCAAGGCATCGGCTATTCCAACGACAATCCCGGTGGCTATGCCGAGCGCATGCTGCTCAGCGAGGCGCTGCTGCTGGAGGTGCCGAACGGATTGGCGGCCGAGCATGCCGCCCTGACTGAGCCGCTCGCGGTCGGCGTGCATGCCGTCGCCAAGGCCAATATCCGCGGCGACGAGGTGCCGCTGGTGATCGGCTGCGGCCCGGTCGGGCTGGCGGTGATTGCGGCGCTGAAACTGAAGGGATTGCACCCGATCATCGCCGCGGATTATTCACCGGCGCGCCGTGCGCTGGCCGAAAGGATGGGCGCCGACATCGTCGTCGATCCCGCGCGGTCGCAGCCTTATGCGACCTGGGCCGAGCACGCCGCGATGTCGCCGGAGCAGAAGGCGGCGCGGCCGCCGCTGCAGGCCTTGCTGCCGGCGCTCAAGCCGGCGCTTATCTTCGAATGCGTCGGCATCCCCGGCCTGATTCAGCAGGTGTTCGAGGGGGCGCCGCGCGACGCCCGCATCGTCGTGGTCGGCGTCTGCATGGAAACCGACCGCTGCGAACCGATGCTCGGCATCATGAAGGAACTCAACGTTCAATATGTGCTGGGCTATACGCCGGACGAATTCGCCCATTCGCTGCGCCTGATCGCGGAAGGCGAAGTCGATGCCGCCGCGCTGGTCACAGCGACCGTCGGCATCGACGGCGTCGCCCAGGCGTTTGCCGATCTCGCCAATCCGGAGCGGCATACCAAGATCGTTGTCGAGCCATGGCGGTAGGTTTTTTCAGCGTCATGGTGAGGAGCCGCCCTCGCGCCGTCTCGAACCATGAGAGCCCCTTTCTCTCACCCTTCGAGACGCGTCCAGGTGGACGCTCCTCAGGGTGAGGATGGTGGGGTATGATGCGCCATGACCCCTGATGATACCGATCGTCCTCCGGTGCTGGCGCATCAGCGTTTTGTCAATGACCGGGAATCCTTCGCGGGCCTCGATCTGGCGCAGCGCTTCCGGCGCATTCACGACACCAATCTGTGGGGCGCTGTGGCATCCACCTCGGGGCTCGGCTCGGAGCTGGACGCCACCGCGGTGCTGCGCGCGGAATTGTCCGGACTTTTTCAAAGGCTCGGCGTGACTTCGCTGCTCGATGCGCCCTGCGGCGATGCCGGCTGGATCAACCAGGCCGATCTCGGCGTGCGCTATGTCGGCATCGACATCGTACCTTCACTGATTGACAATCTGCAGGCCCGCGCCACCGCCGGCGAGATCAGGGGAGAATATCATCTCGCCGATATCACCGTGGATGTGCTGCCGCGGTGCGATGCCATCCTGTGCCGGGATTGCCTCGTGCATCTGTCGTTCGCCAATATCGGTCACGCCGTGTCGAATTTTCGGGCGTCCGGCGCGACCTGGCTGATTGCGACCACGTTTCCGGATTGGCAAGGCAATGCCGATTGCGAGGACGGCGACTGGCGTGCGCTGAATTTCGAACGCGCGCCCTTCAATTGGGGGCCGCCGGTCGAACTGCTCAACGAAAATTGCCTCGAGGCGGGCGGCGGCTGGCGCGACAAGAGTCTTGGCGTGTGGCAGCTTGCGCAAATTCCGCACTGAGGCGAGACCGCGTTTGCCGATCTGGCCAATTGCGAAGCCATGACGGTAGAGTGAATGAAATCGGTCGTAACGGGAGACGAAACATGATCGCGCTGACCTCAAAGGACCTCCTGCCGGAAGACGGCACCCGCGGCACGCTGGTGGGGCGGGTCTGGCTGCCCGATCTGGCAGGCCCGGCCGTCGTCGCGGTTCGCCCGGACGGCGTATTCGATGTCAGCGCGCGTTTCCCTACCGTGAGCGCACTCTGCGAGGAGACCAACCCGGCGGAAGCGCTGCGGGGAGCCGCAGGAGAGCGGATCGGCGATCTCGAAAGCATCCTTGCCAATACGCCGCCCGATCGCCGCGACGGGACAAGACCCTGGCTGCTGGCGCCGCTCGACCTGCAGGTCCTGAAAGCGGCGGGCGTCACCTTCGCGATCTCGATGCTGGAGCGCGTGATCGAAGAGCGGGCGCGCGGCAACCCGGCCTCGGCGGATGCGATCCGCAAGGAAGTGGTGCGGCTGGTTGGGGACGACCTCTCGAAACTCAAGCCGGGGTCGCCGGAAGCCATGAAGCTGAAGGCGGTGCTGATCGATCAGAACGCCTGGAGCCAGTATCTCGAGGTAGGCATCGGTCCCGATGCGGAAGTGTTCACCAAGGCGCCGACGCTGTCCTCGGTCGGATCCGGCATGGATGCCGGCCTGCATCCGAAATCGACCTGGAACAATCCGGAGCCGGAGGTGGTGATCGTGGTGTCGAGCCGCGGCGCGATCGTCGGCGCGATGCTCGGCAACGATGTCAATCTGCGCGACTTCGAGGGCCGCTCGGCGCTGCTGCTGTCGAAGGCCAAGGACAACAACGCCTCCTGCGCCGTCGGCCCGCTGCTGCGGCTGTTCGACACCAGCTTTTCGCTCGACGACGTCCGCAAGATGGACGTCGGGTTGACGGTGAAGGGGCAGGATGGTTTCGTTCTCGACGGGTATTCGTCGATCAGCAAGATCAGCCGCGATCCTACCGACCTGGTGGCCCAGACCATCGGGCCGGTGCACCAATATCCCGATGGCTTCGCGCTGTTCCTCGGCACCATGTTCGCGCCGGTGAAGGACCGCGATGCGCCGGGCGAGGGGTTTACGCACAAGCGCGACGATATCGTCACGATATCGGCGCCGCAGCTCGGCAAGCTGGTCAACCGCATGCGCTCAAGCGATGAGTGCGAGCCCTGGACCTTCGGCATCGGTGAACTGATGCGCAACCTGGCGAAGCGGAAGATTCTGTAGGAGTACAACATTCGGCAGTTGGAACGGGGACTCGACGGCTTCCTTCAACAACAGACGACCGGGATTATGGGTCCCGGCGTTCGCCGGGACGACGGAGTGAGCGCGGATTACACCGGCAGCGCGATCGAGTATTTCACCTGGCTCAGCGCAAAGCTCGATTCGATCGAGGCGATGCCGTCGAGCCGCGTCAGCTTGTTTTTCAGGAACGCTTCGTAGGACGAGAGATCGGCGGCGACCACGCGCAGCAAATAATCGCGGTTGCCGGTCATCAGATAGCATTCCAGCACCTCGTCCCACTTCGAGATCGCCCTGGCAAAGCGGTTGAGGTCTTCCTCCTTCTGCCGCGCCAGTTTGATGGAGATGAAGACGCTGACGTGGAGACCGAGGGATTTCTGGTCAACGGTCGCGATATAGCGGGTGATGACGCCGCGTTGTTCCAGCAGTTTCACCCTTCGATGGCACGGCGACACCGACAGGCCGACCTTGTCGGCGAGCTCCTGCATGGTGGTGCGGCCGTCGGATTGCAGCTGGGCGAGGATCTTGCGGTCGATGGCATCAAGTGCGTGCATTGGGATAAACTCGATCCTTTGGACTGTGCATTGGTATTTTATCCCAATATTGGCAGGTATGTCGCGGAAATTTGAGATTTTTGACGACGGCTGAAGCGCTAACATTCCCGGATATTTCGCCCTGCCGGGAGTATTGCCATGCCGATCGATCCCGCACGCCTCGAAACCCTGTCCGCGCTGGCCCGCAAGGTGCTGTGGCTGTCGTCGTGGACCATCCATCACGCCAACCACATCCGGCCCAATGCCGACGGGCTGAAGGTCGGCGGCCACCAGGCCTCGTCGGCCTCGCTCGCCAACATCATGTCGGCGCTGTATTTCTCGGTGCTGAAGCCGGAGGACCGCGTCGCGGTGAAACCGCATGCCAGCCCCGTGTTCCACGCCATCCAGTATCTGTTCGGGCACCAGACCCGCGAGAAGCTGGAAGATTTTCGCGGGTTCAATGGCGCGCAATCCTATCCGTCGCGGACCAAGGACACCGACGACGTCGATTTTTCCACCGGTTCGGTCGGGCTCGGCGTGGCGCAGACGCTGTTCTCCTCGCTGGTGCAGGATTACGTCAAGGCGCATGGCTGGATGAAGGATCGCCGGGAAGGGCGGATGATCGCGCTGGTCGGCGACGCCGAAATGGACGAGGGCAATATCTTCGAGGCGCTGCTGGAGGGCTGGAAGCATGGCCTGCGCAACACCTGGTGGGTGGTCGACTACAACCGGCAGAGCCTCGACGCCGTGGTGCGCGAGGGGCTGTGGGAAAAATTCGAATCCATGTTCCGCAATTTCGGCTGGGACGTGGTGATCGTGAAATACGGACGGCTGATGCAGGCGGCATTCGCCGAGCCCGGCGGCGAGGCCCTGAAAGGCTGGATCGACGCCTGCCCGAACGCGATGTATGCGGCGCTGTGCTTCCAGGGCGGGGCGGCATTTCGAAAACATCTCGACGACGAGATCGGCGACCAGGGCGCGGTGTCGCAACTGATCGGACGGCGCAGCGACGACGAGCTGCTGGCGCTGATGTCCAATCTCGGCGGACACGACATGGCCAGCATGATCGAGGCGTTCGAGCAGATCGACCATGATCGTCCGGTCTGCTTCATCGCCTACACCATCAAGGGCGTCGGCCTGCCGTTCCAGGGCCACAAGGACAACCATGCCGGATTGATGACGCCAACCCAGATGGAGAAGTGGCGCGCCGCGCAGAACATCCGCAGCGGGCATGAGTGGGAGAAGTTCGAGGGCCTGGCGCAGGATCCGGCGGTGCTGGAGGCCTTTCTGGCGGACGCGCCGTTCAACCGCGACGGTCGCCGCAGGCTGAGCGCTCCCGTGATCGAGGTGCCCGAGCGGCTGTCCTTCAAGACGTCGCCGCAGATGTCCACGCAGCAGGGATTTGGGCTGGTGCTCAACGAACTCGCGCGCGGCGACAGCGAACTGGCCGCGCGCATCGTCACCGCGTCGCCGGATGTCACGGTGTCGACCAATCTCGGCGCCTGGGTCAACCGCCGCGGGCTGTTCGCACGTGCCGAGAAGGCCGATCTGTTCCGCAGCGAGAAGATTCCATCGACCTTCAACTGGGACTTTTCGCCCAAGGGCCAGCATATCGAACTCGGCATTGCCGAGATGAACCTGTTCATCCTGATGTCGGCGCTGGGGCTGTCGCATGCCATCAATGGCGAACGGCTGCTGCCGGTTGCCACCCTGTACGACCCCTTCATCCAGCGCGGGCTCGATGCGCTGAACTACGCCTGTTACCAGGACGCGCGTTTCATGGTGGCGGCGACGCCGTCGGGCGTTACGCTGGCCCCGGAAGGCGGCGCGCACCAGTCGATCGCCACGCCGCTGATCGGCATGGCGCAGGATGGCCTCGCCTCGTTCGAACCGGCCTTCGTCGATGAACTCTCCGTGATCATGGGCTGGGGTTTCCAGCACATGCAGCGCGAGGGGGCAGGCGAGGGCGGCTCGGTCTATTTGCGGCTGTCGACCCGCACGGTCGACCAGCCGCAGCGGATCATGACGCCGGAGCTGCAACGCGGCATCACCGATGGCGCCTATTGGCTGCGCAAGCCCGGCGAGAACTGCGAGGCGGTGGTCGCCTATACCGGCGCGGTGGCGCCGGAAGCGATCGAGGCGATCGGCCTGATCGGCGAGAGCCGCAGGGATGTCGGCCTGCTCGCGATCACTTCGGCCGACCGGCTGCACGCGGGCTGGACCTCGGCGCGCAAACTGCGCCGCGACCGCCGCGGGGTGGCGCATCTCAGCCATATCGAGAAATTGCTGGCGCCGCTGCCGCGCGACTGCGGCATCGTCACTGTCATCGACGGCCATCCGGCGACGCTGGGCTGGCTCGGCAGCGTGCGCGGCCACCGCGTCGAGGCACTCGGCGTCGAGCATTTCGGCCAAACCGGCACCATCGGCGACCTTTACCGCCACCACGGCATGGACGCCAACGCCATCATCGACGCGGCGGAAAGCCTGACGGCGGGCGCCCCGGTGCGGCACAGGAAGATGGCGGTGTAGTTCGCCGGACGGCGTGCCTTGCTTCCTTCGCGAACCTCACCCTATATTCCGCGCCTGCCGCATCGCGGCGTCCCGCATATGGCGGTTCAATTCCCCCGGCTTTCGTGCAAGGATGCCTGCCGAACGGTCCGTTCCCCTCCCTTTGCTTCGAAATAAAGAGGTTTCCGATGGTCAACCGCATGCAATTCTACATCGATGGCGCCTGGGTCGATCCCGCCGTCAAGAAGTCCACCCCGGTCGTCAATCCGGCGACCGAAGAGGCGATGTATGAGGTTGCGCTGGGGTCCAAGGCCGACGTCGACAAGGCGGTGGCCGCTGCCAGGCGGGCCTTCGAGACCTATTCGCAGACCACCCGCGAAGAGCGCGTCGCGCTGCTTACCAAGGTCATGGAGGTCTACAAGACCCGCATGAAGGACATCGGCGCCGCCGTCTCCGACGAGATGGGTGCGCCGCTGCCGATGGCGGAAAAACTGCAGGCCGGCGCCGGCCTCGGCCATATCGCCTCCACGCTGGAAGTGCTGAAGAACTATCATTTCGAGGAGCCGGTCGGCTCCGCCATGGTGGTGCGCGAACCGGTCGGCGTCATCGGCATGATCACGCCGTGGAACTGGCCGCTCAACCAGATCGCCTGCAAGGTCGCGCCCGCGCTCGCCGCCGGCTGCACCATGATCCTGAAGCCGTCGGAATTCACCCCGACCTCGGCACTGATCTTCGCGGAAATCCTTCATGAGGCCGGCGTGCCGAAGGGCGTCTTCAACCTGATCAACGGCCTCGGCCCCGAGGTCGGCGCCGCCATGAGCGAGCATCCCGATATCGACATGATCTCGTTCACCGGCTCGACCCGCGCCGGCGTCGATGTCGCCAAGCGCGCTGCACCGACCGTCAAGCGGGTCAGCCAGGAACTCGGCGGCAAGTCGCCGAACGTCATCCTGGAAGGCGCCGATCTCGCCAAGGCCGTCACCGGCGGCGTCATGCACATGTTCAACAACTCCGGACAGTCCTGCAACGCGCCGTCCCGCATGATCGTGCCGCTGTCGAAGATGAAGGAAGTCGCCGCGATCGCGAAAAGTGTGGCCGACAAGACCAAGGCCGGCGATCCCCGCGCCGAAGGCACCACCATCGGCCCGGTCGTGTCCCGCATCCAGTGGGACAAGATCCAGACCCTGATCCAGAAGGGCATCGACGAAGGCGCCACCCTGGTTGCCGGCGGCCCCGGCCTGCCGGAAGGCGTCAACAAGGGCTTCTACGTGCGCCCGACCATCTTCGCCGATGTCACCAACGACATGACGATCGCCCGCGAGGAAATCTTCGGACCGGTGCTCACCATTCTCGGCGCCAAGGACGAGGAAGAAGCCGTCAAGATCGCCAACGACACGCCCTACGGTCTCGCCGGTTATGTCTCCGCCGACACCGTCGAGAGCGCGCGCCGGGTCGGCCGCCGCATCCGCGCCGGCAACGTCAACCTGCAGGGCATGCCCAACGACCGCACCGCGCCGTTCGGCGGCTACAAGCAGTCCGGCAACGGCCGCGAGTGGGGCAAATACGGCCTGGAAGAGTATCTCGAGGTCAAGGCAGTCGCCGGCTACAACGCCGCGTAAGTCTTTACGCCAAGCGAGATTGAAGCGCCGGGGCGGATCATTCCGCCCCGGCGTTTTTGCGTAGGGTGGGCAAAGGCGCGCTTGCGCCGTGCCCACCAACAACGGGTGATGCAGGATGGTGGGCACGCTTCGCTCTGCCCACCCTACGATTTCGGCGCCTATCCCCCCGGTGCGCCCTGCGTGTTGACATACAGCGCGTAGATCGACTGGCTCGCCGCCATGAACAGGCGGTTGCGCTGCAACCCGCCGAAACACAGATTGGCGCAGCGTTCGGGCAGCGCGATGCGGCCGATCATGACGCCGTCGGGCGCGAACACCACGACGCCGTCGAGTTCGGGATCGCCCATGCCCCAGCCGCACCACAGATTGCCGTCGATGTCGGCGCGCATGCCGTCGGGCGTACCGGTGCCGGCGTCGGCGAACACGCGCTTGTTGGAAAGCCTGTCGCCGCCGGCTGCGACGTCATACGCCAGGATCTTGCGGGTCGGCACGCCTCGCGATTCGATGATGTAGAGAATTTTCTCGTCCGGCGAGAAGCACAGCCCGTTCGGCCCCAGAATTCCCTCGGCGACGATGCCGGCCTTGCCGGTGTCGCCGTCGATCCGGTAGACGTTCATGTCGATCTCGGACTCGGCCTTGTAGCCCTCGTAATTGCCGAGCAGGCCGAATACCGGATCGGTGAACCAGATCGATCCGTCGGATTTGACCACGACATCGTTCGGCGAATTGAGCCGCTTGCCGTCGAACGAATCCATCAGCACGGTGATGGCGCCGTCATACTCGGTTCGCACCACGCGCCGTCCGCCATGCTCGCAGGTGACCAGCCGGCCCTGGCGGTCGCGGGTGTTGCCGTTGGCGAAACCCGACGGTTTGCGGAAGATGCTGACCGCGCCGGTTTCCTCCTCCCACTTGATGATGCGCTGGTTGGGAATGTCGCTGCACAACAGATAGCGCCCGTCGCCGAACCACACCGGGCCCTCGGCCCAGCGCAGCCCGGTGGTCAGCCGCTCCACCGCCGACAGTTTCCACCAGTATTTTTCGAACCGCGGATCGAGCGCGTGAATCGCGGGATCGGGATAACAGGTCGCCGGCTGCCAGCCGGCGCGGGGTGCTGCCTCGGACATTTGCTGTTCTCGTTGCTTGTTGCGTTTCCTCGCGTTCTGGTTTGCTATCATTGTCGGTCGACGACCGCAAATCGGTTGCAGCAACGAGGGAAGAAATGCCACGCATATTGATGACCGGCGCCGCCGGCGGGATCGGCACGAGCCTGCGCAAATTATTGCCGCCGGTCTATCCGGATCTGCTGCTCAGCGATCTGAAGGCGCCCGCCGATCTCGGTGCAGGCGAGAAATTCAGGGCGGCGGATCTGGCCGACCTCGCGCAGGTCGAGGCGATCTGCGAGGGCGTCGACGGCATTTTGCATTTTGGCGGATTTTCGGTCGAAGGAGCCTGGGACGATATCCTGCAGTCCAACATCATCGGCTGCTACAATCTGTTCGAGGCGGCGCGCAGGAAGGGCGTCAAGCGCGTCGTGTTCGCGTCGTCGAACCACGCAGTCGGCTTCTATCCGCGCCATCACCGCATCGGCACCGACGTGACGGCGCGGCCCGACAGCCGCTACGGCGTCAGCAAGGTGTTCGGCGAGGCGGTCGGCGCGCTCTATGCCGACAAGCACGGGCTCGGCGTCACCTGCCTGCGCATCGGCAATTTCGGCGAAAGGCCGCTCGATCACCGCCGGCTGTCGATCTGGCTGAAGCCGGAAGACCTGGTGCAACTCTGCCGCATCGGCCTCGACCATCCCGGCATCCATTTTGAGATCCTCTACGGCGCCTCCTACAACGAACGTGCCTGGTGGGACAATCACCGCGCCTACGACCTCGGCTATCGCCCGACCGGCCGCGGCGAGGATTTTCGCGAGCATGCGATGGCGGAGCAGGCGAAACTGCCGCCCGATCCGGTCAGCGACTTCTACCAGGGCGGCGCGTTCTGCGGCATGGAGTTCGATGGCGATATGGGGCGGATCATCGATTGGAAGTGACGGCTCTTGGGCCGTCATTGACAATAATTCCGCGGACTTCATAAGTGGGCGAAACAGAACAGCAAGGAACAGGCACGATGGCCGACGGGCTTCGCAAGGGTTTGACCAGTTACGGCGATGCCGGCTTTTCGCTGTTTCTGCGCAAGGCCTTCATCAAGGCGATGGGCTATTCCGACGACGCGCTGAACCGTCCCATTGTCGGCATTACCAACACCCACAGCGACTACAATCCCTGTCACGGCAACGTGCCCCAGATCATCGAAGCGGTGAAGCGCGGCGTGATGCTGGCGGGCGCGATGCCGATGGTGTTCCCGACCATCTCGATCGCCGAGAGTTTCGCGCATCCGACCTCGATGTATCTGCGCAACCTGATGGCGATGGATACCGAGGAGATGATCCGCGCCCAGCCGATGGACTCCGTCGTCGTGATCGGCGGCTGCGACAAGACGCTGCCGGCGCAGATCATGGCAGCCCTCAGCGCCGATCTGCCCACCGTCGTCATTCCGGTCGGGCCGATGGTGGTCGGGCATCACAAGGGCGAGGTGCTGGGCGCCTGCACCGATTGCCGGCGGCTGTGGGGAAAATACCGCGCCGGAGAAATCGACGATGTCGAGATCGAGGCGGTCAACGGCCGGCTCGCGCCGTCGGTCGGCACCTGCATGGTAATGGGCACCGCCTCCACCATGGCCTGCATCACCGAGGCTTTGGGCCTGTCGCTGCCGATGAGCGCGACGATTCCGGCGCCGCATGCCGAGCGCTTTCGTTCCGCCGAAGCCAGCGGCAAGGTCGCCGCCGGGATGGCGAAGGCCAAGGGACCGAAGCCCAGCGAGTTCCTGACCAGGGCCTCGTTCCGCAACGCGCAGGTGGTGCTGCAGGCGATCGGCGGTTCGACCAACGGCCTGATCCATCTCACCGCGATCGCCAACCGCACCGAGCACCGCATCGATCTGGAAGGCTTTGACGAGCTCGGCCGCGAGGTGCCGGTGCTGATCGACCTGAAACCGTCGGGCGATCATTACATGGAGCATTTTCATCATGCCGGCGGGCTGCCGAAACTGATGGCGCAACTCGGCGACCTGATCGACCTCGATGCCAAAACGATCACCGGCGCGACCCTGCGCGATGTGGTCGCCGCCGCCGAGGAAGTGCCGGGCCAGGACGTGATCCGCGCGCGAAACAGTCCGATCAAGCCGGAAGGCGCGATGGCGGTGCTGCACGGCAATCTGGCGCCGCGCGGCGCGGTCATAAAACATTCGGCGGCGAGTCCGAAGCTGCTGCAGCACACCGGCCGCGCCGTGGTGTTCGAATCCGTCGAGGACATGACGCTGCGGGTCGACGATCCCGATCTCGACGTCAACGCCGACGACGTGCTGGTGCTGCGCAATGCCGGCCCCAAGGGCGCGCCGGGCATGCCGGAGGCGGGCTATCTGCCGATCCCGAAGAAGCTCGCGCGCGGCGGCGTCAAGGACATGGTGCGGATTTCGGATGCGCGCATGAGCGGCACCGCGTTCGGCACCATCGTGCTGCACATCACGCCGGAATCCGCGGTCGGAGGCCCGCTGGCGCTAGTGCGGAACGGCGACATGATCCGGCTCGACGTCGCAAAGCGCAGCATCGATCTGCTGGTCGATGCGGCCGAGCTTGCCAGGCGGCAGGCGACGCTGGCGCCCGCGACAACGCCGGATTGGGCCAGGCGCGGCTATGCGCATCTGTTCAACGAAACCATCCTTCAGGCCGACGAAGGCTGTGATTTCGATTTCATGCGCGGCCAGGGGAAGGGCTGACGGCGGTCCTCGTCGCTTCTCGTACCACCCCGCTCCCGACGCCGCGCAAAGCGCGCGCGGCTCCTCAGGATGAGGTTGGAACGCGCAGCTACGCGATTGGGCCGAGACGCCGCGGCGTACTGGATCATCCGCCTTCGGATGATGACAGCTGTCTATGAGCCGGCTCTGCCTTTACTTTCCCTTGCTCGTGAATTTCTTCACCGCCATGCGAAAATCATCCGTGTGCATGGCGTCGATGATCTTGGTTTCCTCGGCGTCGAGCTGCTGCTTGGTCGGGGTGACCGCGGCCTGGTAGACCAGCGACTTGGTGCCCGCGATGGCGGCCGGCGGATTCTGTGCCAGCCGCTCGGCGAACTTTCGCGTTTCCGCTTTCAGTTCGGCCACCGGAACGACCTTGGCGACCAGGCCCCACTCATGGGCCTGCTGCGCGGAAAAACTGTCCTCGCTGAGAAAAATCTGCAAGGCGCGCCGGACGCCGACCGTGCCGACCATACCCACCGTGCTGCCGCCGTCCGGCGAGACACCGATTTTGGCATAGGCCGGCGTAAAGCGGGCGGTGTCGGCGGCGATGCAGAGATCGGCGACGAAGGCCAGCCCCATGCCGGCGCCGGCGGCGGAGCCGTGGACGCTCGACAGCACGATCCTGGGCATCCGCCTGAGGGTCTCGATGAAGGCATGATAGTGCTTGAGCAGTTCGCCGACCACGGGTGCGATGGTATCCGCCTCAGCGGCGGCTCCGATGGTCTGCAAATCCCCTCCGGCGCTGAAGGCGCGGCCTTCGCCCTCGATCACCAGCACCCGGATTTCGTCATTGGCCTCGACCTCGGCGCCGAGCTGTTCGAGCTTTTTGGCGATCGAAAGGTCGATCGAGTTGAAGGCGGCGGGCCGGTTGAGCGTGATGGTGGCGATCGCGCCGTCGATCCTGAGCAGCGCCGGATCGTCGGGGGAGGCGGTAGCCGGAACGGGGGTCGGCATTGCGGGAGACCTCGAGGGGGTTAGGGGGCGCGGGCATTTAAATCGCAGAAGGGGACAGGTGACAATCCCGGCGAAGTCTGCAAGGTTTGCTGCCGATCCTCATGCATGAGCCATGAGGTCGAGCGATGCCCCCATCCTGCAAGATGCGGCCACGAGCGCCGCCACCCGGGATGAGACGGGCAAGCACCAAATCGGCTGATATCAAGGAGCTGACATGGGTAATCCCTGTGCCCTTCCAGTTGGGTTGTTCCGATGACGCAGGGATCGGTCGTCATTGTCGGCGCCGGCCACGCCGGTTTTCAGGTCGCGGCGTCGCTGCGCCAGCATGGCTTTGCCGGGCGCATTTGTTTGCTCAACGATGAGGCCCACCTGCCGTACCAGCGGCCGCCTTTGTCGAAGGCCTATTTGAAGGGCGAGGGCCGGCCCGACAGCCTGATGTTCCGGCCGGACAAATTCTACCGCGACCAGACCATCGAGTTGATCGCCGACCGCGCCGTCGCGATCGATCGCAGCGCGCGAACGGTGAAACTCGAATCGGGCGCCGCGCTCGATTACTGGCACCTGGTGCTGGCGACCGGCGCGCGCAATCGCCTGCTCGATATTCCCAACGCCGGTCTCGAGGACGTACGCTACCTGCGAACGCTTGACGAAAGCGAAGCGCTGCGCCAGCGGATCGGGTCGGGCCAGCGCGTCGTGGTGATCGGCGCCGGCTTCATCGGGCTGGAATTCGCCGCCACTGCGCGGGCAAGGGGCCTCGAGGTGGATGTGGTCGAACTCGGCGCCCGCGTCATGGCCCGCGCGGTGACCGCGGAAATCTCGGAATATTTTCAAGCCAGGCACACTGCTGCCGGTATCCGCATCCATCTGGGCGTGCAGGCGACCGCCATCGAGGGTGAAGACGGCCGCGTCACCGGGGTCAGCCTCAGCGACGGGCGCCATATCCCGGCGGACCTGGTCGTGGTCGGCGTCGGTGTCCTGCCCAATGTCGAACTGGCCGGCGACGCCGGCTTGAAGGTGGCGTCGGGCATCATCGCCGACGAGCAACTGCTGACCTCGGACCCCGACATCTCGGCGATCGGCGATTGCGCGCTGTTCGTCAGTCCGCGCTTCGGCGCCACGCTGCGGCTGGAGTCGGTACAGAACGCCACCGATCAGGCGCGCTGCGTGGCGGCGCGTCTGACCGGCGACGCCAGGACCTATGATGGTCAGCCCTGGTTCTGGAGCGACCAGGGCGACGACAAGCTGCAGATTGCCGGACTGACCACCGGTTACGACCACGTGGTGGTGCGCGGCGACCCGGCGCAGCGGTCGTTCTCGGCGTTCTGCTATAAGTCCAGCCGGCTGGTCGGCGTCGAGTCCATCAACCGCGCTTCGGACCACGTGTTCGGACGCCGCATCCTGGCGTTGAACCGTTCGATCGAACCGGAACAGGCGGCGGATCCAGGTTTCGACCTGAAAGCGGCCCTGACTTAAGTCGGCATTGCCGCCACTTGCATCCGAACTTCATATCGGCGACGTTGTCGTACGAGGGCCCGTCAACGAGGCCCCAGGCAATAATTTCAGGGAGCGAACCATGTCCGTGTGGACACGCCGTGCAGCATTATCGACGGTATTCATTATCGCAGCAGCCATCGCGGGTCCGGCGTCGGCCCAGACCAAGCTGAAATGGGCGCATGTCTACGAAGTCGCCGAGCCCTATCATACGCAGGCGCTGTGGGCCGCCGAGGAAATCAAGAAGCGCACCTCCGGCAGGTATGAAATCGCGGTGTTTCCGGCATCCCAGCTCGGCAACGAGAACCAGATCAACGAGGGTCTCGGCCTCGGCACCGTGGACATGATCTACACCGGCACCTCGTTCGCCGGTTCGATCCACAAGCCGCTGGCGATCTCCGGCGCGCCCTTCATGGTGCGCGATTTCAATCACTGGAAATCTTACCGCGACAGCAAGTTGTTTCGCGACATCGCCAAGGGCTACGAGGACAAGACCAAACACAAGGTCGTCGCGCTGACCTACTACGGCGAGCGCATGGTCACCGCCAACAAGGAAATCAAGAAGCCCGAGGACATGAAGGGCATGAAGCTGCGGGTGCCGCCGGCACCGCTCTATCTGATGCTGGCGAAATCCGTCGGCGCCAACGCCACCCCGATCGCCTTCGCCGAAGTGTATCTGGCGCTGCAGCAGGGCACCGTCGACGGCCAGGAAAACCCGCTGCCGACCATCATGGCCAAGAAGTTCTACGAGGTGCAGAGCCACGTCATGCTGACCGGCCACATCATTGAATCGCTGCTGACCATCACCGGTACGCATGTCTGGTCGAAACTGTCGGATGCCGACAAGAAGGTGTTCGAGGAAGTGCTGGTGCAGGCGGCGGCAAAATCCTCGGATCAGATCCGGGAGTCCGAACAGAAGATCGCGGATGAGCTGCGCAAGCTCGGCAAGACCGTGGTCCAGGTCGATCGCGAGGCATTCCGCAAGGCGGCGATCCCGCTGCACAATGACGCCTCGGCCGGCGCCGGCTGGACCCAGGCGCAGTACGACGCACTGCAGGCGCTGAAGTAGTCGTGGCGCCATCGACACGTCGTCCCGGCGAACGCCGGGACCCATACGCCGTGTCGTTTCGGTAGCGCAAGGTGGCAGACACCTCTGTCATCCCGGGCGCCGCGGAGTATGGGTCCCCGCTTTCGCGGGGACGACGTTGCAGATCGTGCAAACGGACTTCCCGCCGATGAACACAACTCCACCCACCAGCGCCGCGCCCATCGACGACGTTCACCTGATCGTCGTCGAGGACGAAGAGGTCGTGATCGAGCACCATCCGGAAGACTGGATCGCGTTCACGCTGTTCTGGGCGCTCGCCTTCATCGTCTTCCTGCAGTTCTTCACCCGCTACATCCTCAACGACAGCCTGGCCTGGACCGAGGAGATCGCGCGCTACGGCTTGATGGCGCTGACGTTCATCGGCGGCGCGGTGGTGACGCGCAAGAAGGCGCATATCGCGGTCGAACTGGTGTCGAACCTGATGGGGCCGGGACCCGTCAGGTCCGCGCTGCTGGCGCTGGTGGATTTCGTCACGCTCGGCTTCATGGGCCTGCTGGCCTATTTTTCCGTGACGATCGTCGAGCGGATGCATTCGCAGCCGATGACCGTGTTCGATCTTCCGATGAGCCTGGTTTACGGCCTCGTCGGTCTCGGATGCTTCATGATGCTGGCGCGCCAGATTCAGGTGGTCTGGCGCAATGCGCGCGACGGCTGGCGGCGGGCGCCCGACGTCGCCGATCAAATTCACGCCGATTGAAAGCCGGGCTGAGCGATGCCGATCCTGATCTTCGTGTTCTTTGCGACCTTGCTGGCCGGAATTCCGGTGTTCATCGCGCTGGCGTTCTCGTCATTGCTCTATACCCATTTCATCGCGGGGATTCCCGATTTCGTGATCCTGCACCGGATGGCGGGCGGGCTCGACAGTTTTCCGCTGCTGGCGGTACCGTTCTTCATTCTCGCCGGCAATCTGATGAATTCCGCCGGGATCACCAACCGGATCTATGATTTCGCGGTGGCGACCTGCGGCTGGATGAAGGGCGGCCTCGCCCACGTCAACATCTTCGGCTCGGTGATCTTCGCCGGCATGTCCGGTACCGCAATTGCCGATGCTGCGGGTATCGGCACCATCGAAATCAAGGCCATGAAGGACCATGGCTACAGCACCGAATTCGCGGTCGGTGTCACGGCCGCGTCCGCCACGCTCGGTCCGATCATTCCACCGTCGCTGCCGTTCGTGATCTACGGCATGATGGGCAACGTATCGATCGGAGCGCTGTTTCTCGGCGGCTTCATCCCCGGCGTCGTCATGACGCTCTTCATGATGCTGTTTGTGAGCTTTTACGCGCGGCGTTACGGGATGGGCCGCGATCAGGCATTTCGCTGGAATGTGCTCGGCCGCACCTTCCTTGCGGCGCTGCCGGCGCTGATGACGCCGGTGATCATCATCGGCGGCATGACCTTCGGCTGGTTCACGCCGACGGAAGCCGCCATCGCGGCGTGCACCTGGGCCTTGATGCTCGGCATCTTCCTGTACCGTTCGCTGTCGCTGAAGCAGTTCTACAAGGTCACGATGGACACCATCGAGACCACCGCGGGGGTGCTGCTGATCGTCGCCGCCGCCTCGCTGTTCGGGTGGGTGCTGACCACGACGCGGCTGACAGAGGCCGGCGCGGAGGCGCTGCTGCAACTAACCGACAACAAATACATCATCCTGCTGCTGATCAACGTGCTGCTCCTGATCGTCGGCTGCTTTCTGGAGCCGATCGCCTCGATCAGCATTCTGGTGCCGGTGCTGATGCCGATCATCCTCAAGGTCGGCATCCACCCGGTTCATTTCGGCGTGATGATGACGCTCAATCTGATGATCGGATTGCTGCATCCACCTCTCGGCATGGTGCTGTTCGTCCTGTCGAGGATCGCGAAACTATCGATCGAGCGCACCACCATGGCGATCCTGCCGTGGCTGGTTCCCCTGCTGATATCGCTGATCGCCATCACGCTGATTCCCGAATTGACGCTGTGGCTGCCGCGCACGATGGGAATGTTGAAGTAGTTCAGCGGGGAACGATGGCCTCAACTTCCGCCGCCGTCGGCATGGACGGCGCCGCACCCATCCGCTGCACGCAGATTGAGGCAGCGGCATTGGCATAATCCAGTGCGTTGCCTATCGGGTTGCCGCCGGCGAGTTGCGCCGCAACCGCGCCGACGAAACAATCGCCGGCGCCGGTGGTATCGACGGCCTTGACCGTTCGGCCCGCGATGATCCGTGGTTCGCCACCGATCAGTGCCAGCACGCCGCGCTTGCCCAGCGTCACGCAGACGACCTTGCCCCGGCCGATCGGCAGCGAACGCGCGGCGCCGACGAATCGGGCGGGCTCGTCGGTATCGCAAAGCTCGACCCCTGTCAGAAAGCCGAGTTCGGTCTCATTGAGGATGAGAATGTCGACGAGCTCGAGCAGCTCAGCGCCGCAGGCGATTGCGGGCGCCGGATTGAGGATGGTGGTCGCACCCGCGGCCCGGGCCCGCTCGAAGAACGCGGCGATCGCGGGCAGGGGAATCTCGAACTGGCTGACCGCGATGTCGCCCTCTGCGATCCCAAGCGAGGCGAAATCGGCGGCGTTCACCAGCGCATTGGCACCGGGGATGACGACGATAGTGTTGTCGGCATTGGCCGACGTGATGACGGCCGTTCCGGTCTGGGCGCCTGCGGTTGCCTGCACGAAACCCAGGTCTATTCCCTGCGTGGCGAGGAACGCCTTCAATCGATCGCCGAACGCATCGTTGCCGAGCCGGCCGATCAGCGTCGTCGGCGCGCCGAGTTTTGCGGCGGCCACCGCCTGGTTGGCGCCCTTGCCGCCGGGAAAGTAGAGCAGCGCGGTGCCCGCGACGGTTTCCCCGATGCGGGGATGGCGCTCGGCCGTCGCCACCACATCCATGTTGATGCTCCCGGCAACGAACACGCGGCCCATGTCTATTCCTGGATTTGCTCTATTCCTGGAATTGCCTAATCCCAGAATTCCTTCTTGCGCCCGACCTGAAACTCCTGCTTGACGGCTTCGATGTCGGCGAGCGTCGGCAGGCCGGCCTCGTTGCCGAGGCGCTGGATCTTGTAGGTCGAGGCCGCGCGGGCAAATTCGAAATGATCGTGCCAGCCTTTTCCGGGATTGTTGAGATACGAAAACACATAAGCACCATGAAACACGTCACCGGCGCCGTTGGTGTCGAGCACGCGCTCTGGCGCGATGGGAAGCGCGGGCATGGTGCGAACCGCTCCGGTCTCGTCATACCAGAGCAGGCCCTTTTCGCCCTGGGTGACGCCGCCGACCCGGCAGCCCCGGCTCTTGAGATAATCGAGCATCTTCTCCGGTGTCATATCCATCTGTTCGCACAGCCGCTCGGCGACGATGGCGACGTCGATGAATTCAAGCAGTTCGTGGGTGTTGGTGCGCAGGCCGCCACCGTCGAGCGAGGTCAGGATACCGGCCTCGCGGCAGAGTCTGGCGTAGTGGATCGCGGCGTCGGGCTGGTGGCCATCGACATGCAGCGCGCGGCAGCCGCCGAGGTTCAACAGCGGGAAGGGATGGATATGCTCGTCGTCGCGGCAGCGCACGATCGCGCGTTTGCCGTCCTTCGGCATGATGAAGGACAGCGACGAGGAATTGACCTTGCGCGGATGGATCGAGATGCCGTACTTCGCGCTCATGTCCTGGAACATGCGTCCCAGCCAGTCGTTGGCGATGGTGGCGATCAGGTCGGGTATGATGCCGAGCTTGGCGCAGCAGAATGCCGCGGTGACCGCGTTGCCGCCGAACGAGACCGCGTAGGCGGAAGCGACATGCTTCTCGTCGCCGGTCGGCATATGGTCGGTGATGAAGGTGACGTCGATATAGGTCTGTCCGATGAAGAGCGCCTGCATAAATCATTCCGTCGTGGCTGAGGGGTGGTCCCGGCCGGCAGCGATACATTAGCACCGTCCATGGCCGATTATTCGCTGAAATTATTCGCACGCTGCCATCTTAATCGCTTGAGATAACCATATGACCGGCCTACGACCGTCCCTGGGTGTCGTCGGCGTACCGGCTGGCTAACGGCCCGTGCCGGCTCCAGGTTCCTCACAACAGGACAAAAGGCGAGGGAACGATGACGGTCTATTCCGGTCCGGTATTCGAGATGGCAGTCAACCAGTTCGGGGTGATCGCCAATCATCTGTCGATCCCGATGGACGAGCGCGACCGGCTGCTGTTGCCCAAGCGGGCGGTGATCGTCTCCTGTCCGATCCATCGCGACGACGGCTCGATCGCGGTGTTCGAAGGCTACCGGGTGCAGCATCACCTCACGCTCGGCCCGACCAAGGGCGGCACCCGGTTTGCCCCGTCCGTCGATATCGGCGAGGTGGCGGCGCTGGCGATCTGGATGAGCTGGAAATGCGCGCTGGTGGGCCTGCCCTATGGCGGCGCCAAGGGCGGCGTCCGGGTCGATCTAACGACCATCTCGAAGCGTGAACTGGAATCGCTGTCGCGCCGCTACATGCAGGAGATGATCCCGTTCGTCGGTCCGCATACCGACGTGATGGCGCCGGACATGGGCACCAATGAGCAGGTGATGGCCTGGTTCATGGACACCTATTCGATGTATCAGGGCCGCACCGTGACCGAGATCGTCACCGGAAAGCCGGTGGCGTCCGGCGGCACGCTGGGACGCCGGGAAGCCACCGGGCGCGGCGTCGCCCATCTCGCCAAGCGGGTGTTGAGCGAATTGTCGATCAGCCTCGGCAGCGCCACCGCCGTGATCCAGGGCTTCGGCAATGTCGGCTCCTACGCAGCATTGGAGCTGCAGCAATTCGGCCTCAAGGTGATCGCGGTCAGCGACCACACCGGCGCGCTGCACGACCCCGCCGGGCTCGATATCCCGGCGCTGATGCGGCACACCGGCACGCATGGCAGCATCGCCGGTTTTTCCAGCCAGCTGCAATTCGATCCCGCGCAGATATTGACGCTGCCCTGCGACGTGCTGGTGCCGGCGGCGATGGAACGCGTGATCGACGCCGGGGTCGCGGAAAACCTGAAATGCCGGGTGCTGGCGGAAGGCGCCAACGGCCCCACCACGCCGGACGCCGATCTGGTGCTGGAGAAGCGCCAGGACGAGATTTTTCTCATTCCGGACATCCTCTGCAATTCCGGCGGCGTCGTGGTCAGCTATTTCGAATGGGTGCAGGATCTGCAGCAGCTGTTCTGGGAAGAGGAGGAAGTGATGCGGCGCGAATATCATATCCTCGACCGCGCCTTCGAGGCGATGGTGGCGCGCTCCAGGGCCGACAAGATCCCGCACCGCACCGCCGCCATGGCGATCGGCGTCGAGAAGGTCCGGGCCGCCAAGAACACCCGCGGGCTGTTTCCGTGATCACAGGGCTCGACCACGTCGTCGTACTCGTCAGCGACCTCGCTGCTGCCGCCACGGCCTACCAGACGCTGTTTGCGCGGACGCCGGCGTGGCGCAGCGGCGGCGACGGCGCCGAACGGGTGCTGTTCACGCTCGACAACATGACGCTGGAACTGCTGTCGCCCTCCGGCGACGATGTCACCGCGGATCGGATTCGCGGCGTCATCGCGGAGCAGGGCGAGGGGCTCGCCAGCCTGTGCTTTCGCACACGGGATATCGGCAGGAT
>NZ_JAUYQU010000206.1 GCF_030697065.1 Bradyrhizobium sp. | reverse complement strand
ACCCCCCACCCCCGACCCCTCCCCACCGCTTCGCGGGAGGAGGGGAGAAGGAAAGCGCGCAGGTTCAGGTGAACGGATAACCACGATCGACGGACGATCACGCCTTTTGCTGCACCGGAACGATCGGCGCCAGGGCGACGTTCGCCGTCTTGGCGAGCTGATAGGCCGGACGGGTCCGGATGCGCTCGAGGTAGGGTTGCGCATTGTCGCAAATGCCGACGCCATAGACGATGGCCCATTCCAGGCAGGTCGTCAGCAGGATGTCGGCGCTGGTGAACCTGTCGCCCATCAGGAACGTGCGACCGTCCGCCAGCGCCACCTCGACATGACGCAATTGCTCGCGGAAATATTCGCCCGCCTTGGCCGCCACCTCGGGTGCGACGCCATAGATCGGGCCGAGCGCGTCGGCGCGATGCCGGCGCATCACGTAAAGGCTGGTCGAATCCAGTTCCGCCACGATGAAAAAGCACCACTCCAGCCACTTCGCGTGCTCACGCGGCGCTTCGGGAATCAGGGATCGCTCCGGCGTCGAATACATCTGCGAGAGATAGGCGACGATCGCGGCACTTTCCCCGATGCAGAAGTCGCCGTCCTGGAGCAGCGGCACCTTCTGGCGGGGATTGAGCCTTGTATATTCCGCGGTCTTGGTTTCGCCGGTCCGCGGTCCGATCGGCTTCGTCTTGTAGGTGAGGCCCAGTTCGTGCATCGCCCAGTGCGGACGAATGGTGCGGCTGGTTCCCACGCCCCACAGCGTCAGGTCGGGTAAGGCTGCCATCTCACCATTTCTCCACGGAGGGCCGTAAATCCAGTTCGTGGGTCCAGCCGTCCCGGGCCTGGTGAAGGGCGAACCAGTACGCCTCCGCGATCGACTCGGTCCTAGTCAGGCTGTCCGGCGGGATATCGCTGGCCTCGATTCCTTTCGCCGCTTTCATGCGCTGATGGATCGCCTCGCTGTCGACGCCGGCGTCGATCAGCAGATGCACGACGTGGATGTTCTTCGGACCGAGTTCACGGGCCATCGCCTGCGCCAGCGCGCGCAGCCCGAACTTGGCCGACGAAAATGCCGCAAAACCCTTGCCGCCGCGGATGCTGGCGGTCGCACCTGTGAACAGTATGGTGCCGCGGCCTCGCGTCAGCATGTGGCGCGTGGCCTCGCGACCGACCAGAAACCCGGCATAACAGGCCAGCTCCCATGCCTTGAAGAACAGTTTCCCGGTGGTTTCCAGCAGCGGCTTGTTGACGTTCGAACCGGCATTGAACAGACCGACCTCGATCGGTCCGATGGTTTCCTCGACCAGGGCAAACAGGCCCTGGACCTCGGCCTCCTGACGGGCGTCGACGCTGAAGGCGTGAACCTCGTGGCCTTCGGCTTTCAACTCCTCGATCAATCCGTTCGACTTGGCGGCGTCGCGGCGGGCGATGCAAACCGCATAGCCGCCGCGCGCGAACCGCCGGGCGACCGCGGCGCCGATGGCATCACCGGCGCCGACCAGCACCGCTACCCCGCGACCTTCAGCCATTGGCGCCCCCCATGAAGTTCTTATTTGATACTAAAGATGTATCGAGCGCTGGCACGCTTGTAAATGGGATTTCTTCTCAGGAAAGAGCTATTAAAGTTGATACCCGTATACTCTCTTGTCCCTCGAGGAGGGGCAAGGGGTCGAGATACGGATTGACGGGTTCTAAAAAAGAACGTTAGATATTCGGCAGTGGCGCCCTCAGGCGCATGTGTGGGAGGTCGGCCGTGGTGGAATTGTCGGAAGCGAACGACCTTGCCGAAATCACAGCCGGGTTGCCGCGCCGCATCCATGATGTCTATGGCCGGCATGTCCTGGGATCTCCCGATCGCGTCGCACTGATCGAGGACGGCGCCGCCTGGACCTATCGCGAACTGGACCGCTCGGTGACCGGTATCGCCGAGGCGCTTCGATCCCTTGGTGTGAGGGCGGGCGACCGCATCATGGTCGTCAGCGAGAACTGCATCGCATTGGCCGGCTTGCTGCTGGCAGCGAGCCGGATCGATGCCTGGGCGATCGTCGCCAATCCGAGATTGTCGGCGCGCGAACTGGACCAGATCCGCGACCATAGCGGCGCGCGACGGATGTTCTTCACCGCCGAGGTCTCGAAGGAAGCGGCGGGTCACGCGTCGCGCTGCGGCGCGGAGATCCGCCGCGTTGGTCCGTTGCTGCAGATCGGCGTCGGTGCGCTGAACGAGGGCGCCGTCGTTGAGCCGGTCGAGGCTGACGCCGCCAAGCAGGTCGCCGTGCTGATCTACACATCGGGCACGACGGGCACGCCGAAGGGTGTGATGCTCACCCACGAAAATATGCTGATCAGCGCCCGAACCACCGCTTATATCCGAAAGATGGATGCGAGCGACAAGATCTATATCGTGCTGCCGATCTCGCACATCGTCGGGATCTCGCTCCTGATCATGACGCTGATGACGGGCGCCACGGTCCGCCTGGCCAGCAAATACGACCCCGCCGCACTCGCCAGGGCCATTGCCGAGGAGGGGATCACGATCCTCAACGGTGTCCCCGCGACCTACCAGCGCCTGCTGGAGTACAAGGCCGTGAAAGGTCTGGCGGCGCTCGGGCGCGGCTCGCTGCGGCTTCTCGCGGTGGCCGGCGCACCGCTCGATCTCGATCTCAAATCGCGGGTGGAGCAGGAATTCGATCTGCCGCTCTCGAACGGTTACGGCATTACCGAATGCTCGCCGGGAATATCCGGCGTACGCTTCGATGCGCCGCGCGCGGATCAGGCGGTCGGTACGCTGCTGCCGGGCGTCGAGGCGCGGATCAGGACGGTCGATGGCCTACCGGTGGCAAAGGGCGAGGTCGGCGAACTCCACGTTCGCGGCCGCAACGTGATGCGAGGTTACTATCGCGCACCGGAGCTGACGGCGAAGGCCATCGACAGCGAAGGCTGGTTCAACACCGGCGATCTCGCGCGTTTCGAGGGCGATTGTCTCTTCATCGTCGGCCGCACCAAGGAGATGATCATCCGATCGGGCTTCAACGTCTATCCCGCGGAAGTCGAGGCGGTTCTCAGTTCCCACGAAGACGTCGTGCAGTCCGCCGTGGTCGGCCGCACGGTCGACGGCAACGAGGAAGTGGTCGCCTTCGTCCAGTTGCTGCAGGGGTCGGCCGTGAAGCCGGCCGATCTGATGGCGTTCATCAGCCCGCAGCTCACGTCGTACAAGCGTCCGTCGGAGATCATCGTGCTCGATGCCTTGCCGGCGACGTCGACCGGCAAGATACTCAAGCACAAGCTCGCGGAATCCCTGCAACAGCGGGCGTAACCGCGATGACGGCCTGCATTCGAAAGCGACAGATTAACCGACCGGGAGAACAGCCTTGCAGAAGAGAAACGCGACCGTGGCCGTGATCGGCGCCGGCGACTTCATCGGCAGCGAAATTGCAAAGAAGTTTGCTTCCGAAGGTTTTACGGTATTCGCCGGACGCCGCAACGGCGCCAAGCTCGAGCCGCTGGTCAAGGAGATCGAGGCGGCAGGCGGCGAAATCCACGCCCGATCGCTCGATGCGCGCAAGGAGGAGGAGATCATTTCCTTCCTGGGCGATGCCGACAAGCACGCGCCGCTCGAAGTCTGCATCTTCAATATCGGGGCCAATGTGAATTTCCCGATCCTGGAGACCACCGAGCGGGTGTTTCGCAAGGTCTGGGAAATGGCCTGCTATTCCGGCTTCCTTGCCGGCCGCGAGGCCGCCCGCCTGATGTTGCCCCGGGGCAGGGGCAACATTTTCTTCACCGGTGCGACCGCCAGCCTGCGCGGCGGATCCGGTTATGCGGCGTTCGCCAGCGCCAAGTTCGGCCTGCGCGCCGTCGCCCAGGCGGCCGCGCGCGAGTTGGGGCCGAAGAACATCCATGTCGCCCATCTCATTATCGATTCCGGCGTCGATACCGAATGGGTGCGACAGCGGCGGATCGAGGCGCTGGGACCTGACGCGCTCGACAATCCGGACCTGCTGATGCCGCCCTCATCGGTCGCTGAATCCTACTGGCTGCTGTATCAGCAGCCGCGCAGCGCCTGGACGTTCGAACTGGAAATACGTCCGTTTGGCGAGAAGTGGTGACTTTTCACTCCCCTCCCTCCACGCGCCCTTGCGCGTGGCGGGGAGGGGTCGGGGGTGGGGGGCGTCTCGGCAGACTCGCTGGCAGCTGTTTTATGACGAGAACCCCCACCCCGACCCCTCCCCACCGCTTCGCGGGAGGGGAGAAAGACGATCCGGGCCGGCTTCAGATGATGTAAGCTTGTGAAAGAAATCGTCAGGAAAACCACCGGAGGAATTCGTGAAAACAGCCATCACTGAAATGTTCGGCATCGAGCATCCCATCATCCAGGGCGGCATGCACTATGTCGGCTTCGCGGAGCTGGCTTCCGCAGTGTCGAATGCCGGCGGCCTTGGAATTATCACCGGTCTGACGCAGCGGACGCCGGAACTGCTGGCCAAGGAGATCGCGCGCTGTCACGACATGACGGACAAGCCGTTTGGTGTGAACCTCACGTTCCTGCCGGCCTTCACCACGCCTCCCTATCCGGAATACATCGCCGCGATCAGGGAAGGCGGCATCAAGATCGTGGAGACCGCGGGGCGCAGCCCCGAGCAATACATGCCGGCGCTCAAGGCTGCCGATATCAAGGTGATCCACAAATGCACCTCGGTCAGGCATTCGCTGAAGGCCGAGGCGATCGGCTGCGACGCGGTCAGCGTCGACGGTTTCGAGTGCGGCGGGCATCCCGGCGAGGACGACATGCCGAACATGATCCTGTTGCCGCGCGCCGCCGAGGAGTTGAAGATTCCCTTCGTGGCCTCGGGGGGGATGGCCGATGCCCGCAGCCTGGTGGCGGCGCTGGCGATGGGCGCGGCCGGCATCAACATGGGTACGCGCTTCATCGCGACCAAGGAAGCGCCGGTGCATGACAACGTCAAGAAGGCACTGGTGGCGGCCTCCGAACTGGACACCCGCCTCGTCATGCGCGCGCTCAGGAACACCGAGCGGGTGCTGAAGAACAAGGCCGTCGACCGGCTGCTGGAAATCGAGCGCGAGAAGGGGGCGAGCCTGAAGATCGCCGACATCCATGACCAGGTTGCCGGCGCCTATCCCAAGGTCATGATCGACGGCGATATGGACGCGGGGGCCTGGAGCTGCGGCATGGTGGCCGGCCTGATCAGGGACGTACCGACCGTGAAGGAATTGATCGACCGTATCATGGCGGATGCCGAGCGCATCATCCGTGACCGGCTGGTCGGTTTCCTCGACGGCGCCGGACAGGAAAAGCCGGCGAAGGTTGCCTGAAACGAAACGCATTCCCCTGAGGAGTTCTTGATGACTGATTATGTGAAGACCGAAGTCGTGGCCGGGATCATGACGTTGACGCTGGCCCGGCCGGACAAGAAGAACGCGCTGAGCAGCGCGATGTATAGTGCCTTGTCCGATGGGCTGGAGCGCGCGGAGAAGGACCCGGCGATTCGGGTCGTCGTATTCCAGGGCGATGGCGACAGCTTTACCGCCGGCAACGACCTCGCCGATTTCGCGGCCCAGGCCGGCAAAAAGGACCGGGGCGAGAATCAGGCAGGCCGCTTCATCAGGAATTTGGGCAAGGCGACCAAGCCGTTGATCGCCGCCGTGCAGGGCAATGCCGTCGGTGTGGGCACCACCATGCTGCTGCACTGCGATCTGGTTTTCCTGGCCGAAACGGCGCGGCTGACCACGCCGTTCGTCAATCTCGCGCTGGTGCCTGAGGCGGCATCAAGCTTGCTGTTGCCGGCGCGGATCGGCCACGTTCGCGCCTATGCGATGTTTGCGCTGGGCGAGCCGCTCGACGCCGCGTCGGCGCTGTCCTGCGGTCTGGCCAATGCGGTAGTGCCGGTGGCCGAACTGCGCAGCCGTGCGCGCGCGGCTGCGGAAGCCCTGACCAAGCGTCCTCCCGGCGCGCTCAGCCACACCAAGGCGCTGATGCGCAATGTCGAGGCGATTGCCGCTCAGATCGATCGCGAGAGTGTTATCTTTGGGGAAAGGCTGCAGACCGCCGAGGCCCGCGAGGCGTTCACGGCATTCGCCGAGCGCCGTCCTCCGGATTTTTCAAGCGCGGCAGGTTAGCCGCGGCGCACGGAATGAACGGGACATTCGCCGTCCGGTTCATTGCGGAACGCGACCGGCGTCGCTTGGCGCGCAAGCGCCACCTGACCGCCCGGTGCGACAAATCAACCCGACGGGTAAAATTCCGCTTAACCTGTCGGGCAAATCACCTTTAGAGACTCGCCTGTCTCACCCGATGAGAGGGGCGGGTCGCGATCGTCACGAACGCGCGGTGGGATGCGGTGGACGCTTGGGTTTGCGACTGACGAGCGCAATTCGAGCGGACGGCGAAATCGTGTGGGCCTGACACCCCGACGCTGGTGTCAAGTCTGCGGGAAGCAAGACTTCCCGCGGATGACGGTGGCAAGAAAGCCCGGTCACCGGGGCGAGCGCGCTATAAGCCGGTAGAACCACTGCGCAGGGAAAGTCGGATTGCCTCCGCTGGACCTGTATGCTCGTGTGCGTTTGTTTTGTGCGAGTTTGCACACGAGACCGCGGGTGCAGCGTGCATCCGGCTTTCCCTGCGCCCTCTTGCTTCAGAGGGCGTAAGAACTGAAGCAAAGCTCGGGCGTATCGCGCCGCGACATCGTGAACCCGTGTTTGCTCGGCGCCCGATGCACCGAACCGGCTGGCTTCCCATCCGGGCTGCATCATCGCTGATTGGTGACGAGGGTCTGCTTCAGCACCTCAAACACCGAGGCCGTATCCTGCTCGCCAAGCCCCATTGCCATAGCCTGCGCGTAAACGGGCTGCGTCAGCGTAAACAGCGGAGTCGCACAGCCGAGCGCGGCGGCAAACCCGGCGATAATGGCCATGTCCTTCTCCCACATCGAAACCTTCATGGTCGGCGGCTCATAAATTCCTTCGACCATCATCGGCGCGCGCATCTGAAACATCCGCGAGCCGCCGGCGCCCGGTCCCACCATGTCGACCACCATCTTCGGATCGAGCCCGGCAAGCTGTGCCAGCAACATCGCTTCGGCGGCGGCGACGTTGTGAATGGCGACCAGATGATTGGCGATGAATTTCATCCGGCTTCCGTTACCGTAGGCGCCGAGGTCAGCGCTTTGCCTGGCGAAGTCGGCAAACAGATCGACGCAGCGGGCAATGGCAGCGCTGTCGCCGCTGGCGTAGACCACGAGATCGCGGTTTTTGGCCTGTGCGCCGGTTCCGCTCAGCGGGCAATCCAGCGCAGTATGGCCGGCCTGCGCCAGGGTGGTTTCGAAGCGAAGCTTGTCGCTGATCGCCAGCGTGGAGAGCTCGAGCACAATCCGCGGCGGCGCAGCGGAGTTGGCGATGCACTGCGCGACATCGTCAACTGCTTCGGGGTTTGGCAGACTGGTCATGATGAAAGGTGCGCTATGCGCGACTCGCCCGATGTCATCGGCGATGATGACATCGGCCAGTGCGAGCTCGGCGCATCGCGCGGCGTCGATGTCAAAGCCGACGACGCGCCACCCGCGCTCGACCAGATTGTGGGCGATCGCGCCACCCATGATTCCAAGCCCGACAATTCCAACGGTCTTGTCCATCGCGTTCGCTCCCAATGAAGGCCGCGCCTTGAATAGTTGGTGATCAGGCGATAAACAACATCGGATAGCTTCGACCGGTCAAGCAGGTTTCGCACGGATCGACCGCATATCGAGACCGCGACGAGTGGCGACATAGCAGGGAATGCTGAAATGGGAGGTGTTGGCGAAACGCCAAAGGCCAGTTCGTCTGCGGACATCAGCAGCTACGCCGCCATGATCGAACGCGCCAAGGCGCTGGTTCCACGCTTGCGCGATCGCGCTCGCAAAACCGAGGAGTTGCGGCGGTTGCCGACGGAAACCGAGCGCGATCTGCATGATGCCGGTCTGTTCCGGATCGTGCAGCCGAAGCGGGTCGGCGGCGCCGAACTCGATTACGTCGCGCTGGTCGATTGCGCCGATGTGCTGGCGCGAGGCGATGCCTCGGTGGCCTGGAATTTTGGCAACCTCGCGAGCCATCACTGGATGCTCGGCATGTTTGCCAGGCGCGCCCAGGATCTGGTCTGGAACGAGGACCCTGACGCCTTGATTGCATCCTCCTTCATCTTTCCTTCCGGCCGCGCCAGCAAGGTCGACGGCGGATACAGCCTGAGGGGCCACTGGCCGTTTTCCTCCGGCGTGAGTTCGAGCGAATGGAACATGCTGGGCGCCGTCGTTTCGTCCGACGATGAGGCCGATGGCATCGAATACCGGATCTTCCTGCTGCACCGGAACGACTACAAGGTCACCGACACCTGGAATGCGAGCGGGTTGCGGGGAACGGGATCAAACGACGTCGAAGTCGCCGACGTCTTCGTCGCCGAACCGATGACCGTCGCGGTGGGCGACCTCGCCGGCGGGCCGACGCCGGGAAGCGCCGACAATCCCAATGCGCTCTATGCGCTGCCGGTATTCTCGCTTTTTCCCTATGTGCTGTCAGGCGCCGCGCTCGGCAATGCGCAGGCCTGCCTGGACGACTATATCGACATCACGCGCCATCGCGCCTCGACCTACAATCGCGCCAGGCTCGGCGATTTCCAGAGCACCCAGATCAAGATTGCCGAGGCTTCCGCGAAGATCGATGCCGCCCGCCTGATCATGCGTTCGAGATGCATCGAGGCGATGGCCGAGGCCCGCTCCGGCCGAATTCCGGATATTGCGGCCAAGACCAGGTTGCGGCGTGACGGGGCCTACTCCGTCAATCTCTGTACCGAAGCGGTGTCGCTGCTGTCTTCCGCCAGCGGCGCGCGCGGCCTGTTCACGACAGGCGACCTGCAGCGGCAGTTTCGCGATGCCCACGCCATCAATTCGCACCTGGCCTTTAATTTCGATGCGGCCGGGACCAATTACGGCCGCGTCGCGCTCGGCCTGCCATCCGAAAACCTGACGCTCTGAGGCCTTGGGATGACCGACGCGCCCAAGCACCCGATCCATCCAGATCCGGCCAACGAACTGGCGAGCGACAGCTCGGCCATCGATCCGAGGGACTTTCGCAACGCGCTCGGCACCTACGCCACCGGCGTCACCATCATCACGGCGCTCTCCGCCGACGGCAAACCCTACGGGCTGACCTGCAACTCGTTCGCCTCGGTATCGCTGAACCCGCCGCTGGTGCTGTGGAGCCTCGGAATGTTCTCGCAGGGGCTGAGCACGTTCCAGAACGCCAGCCATTTCACCGTCAACGTGCTGGGCGCATCGCAGCAGGCGCTCGCCAATAAATTCGCGAAATCGTCCGAAGACAAGTTTGCAGGCGTCGAATGGACGCCAGGACTCGGCAGCGCGCCTGTTCTCGCGGACAGCGTCGCGAACTTCCAGTGCCGTGCGGCCAATCGGTATTATGGCGGCGATCACATCATCTTCCTGGGCGCGGTGGAGGCCTATGCCTACAACCGGCAGGAGCCGCTGCTGTTTGCCCGCGGCGGCTACGGCCGGTTTCTCAAGCCCGACGACTCCTCATGAAGAAGGCCGTGCCAAAGCGCGCGCGCACGAAGCAGAAGCGGCTTTCTCCCGACGACCGCCGCAGGGAGTTCGTTGCCAGGGCCACCGAATTTTTCTCGGAAGAAGGATTTGACGGCGGCACCCGGGATCTGGCGCGGCGGCTCGGCGTGACGCAGCCGCTACTGTATCGCTACTTTCCGAGCAAGGACGACCTGATCAAGGAAGTCTATCGCACCGTCTACCTGGAGCCGTTCGACGCCGGCTGGGAGGAATTGCTCACCGACCGCTCCCGGCCGCTTCGGGAACGGCTGCAGGAATTCTATCAGGCATATACCGATGTGATCTTCAGCCGAAGATGGCTTCGGATCTATTTCTACGCGGGCTTGAAGGGGCTCGACATCAACCGTTGGTATATCGGGGTCGTAGAGGACAAGATACTCGCGCGTATCATCGGTGAATGCCGTTACGAAGCGGGGCTGCCGGAACAAGGCAAGCCGACCGCTTCAGAACTCGAAATGGCATGGGTTCTTCAGAGCGGCATCTTCTATTACGGGGTTCGCAAATACATCTTCGAATCCCCGGTACTGGACGACAAGAAGCAGGTGATCGACGATGCGCTGGATGTTTTTCTGGCCGGATTCAAACAGGTCTTCGCCGCCGCCGACTATCCGCAGCGCGTCCCGGTGAAGGCGGTTGGATGAACGCCGCGATGGCGGCTCGCGGTTCGATTATGGTTTCGACATAGCGGCCCGATACCAGTCGCCGATCTCGCTGGCGGTCATCAGGGCGACGCCGTCATGGCCGATGACATAATCGAGCAGCGCTTCGAGATACTTGATGCGATGTGGAACACCGGTGATGTAGGGGTGAACGGAGATCGCCATGACCCGCGCGTTGTCGGCACCCTCGAGGTACAGGCGATCGAACTGGTCGGTGCAGCGCTGCAGGAATTGCTCGGAAGTCAGATGCTGCAACGCGTGGATGACGATGTCGTTGGTCTCCACCGAGTAGGGAATGCTGGTGATGGTGCCGTGCGGCGTCGCGATGTCCTGCGGGAGATCGTCGATCACCCAGTCCGCGACATATTCGATGCCGTTGAGGCGCAGCAGATCGAGTGTCTCGTCGGTTTCCGTCAGGCCCGGACTTTCCCACGACCGTGGCGCCTTGCCGGTGAAGGCTGCGATCGTGTCGACCGCCCGCCTGATCGTGTCGGCCTGGTCGTCCAGCCTGTGCATAGGGCCCTGAACGAAGCCGTGGCCCATGAATTCGAAGCCGGCTTCGCGCGCGGCGGAGGCGACGCGAGGATAAGAGTGGCAGACGTTGGCGTTCAGCGCCAGTGTCACCGGCATGTTGCGGTCGGTCAGCGCCTTGAACTGGCGCCAGAAGCCGGCGCGCATGCCGTATTCGTGCCACGACCAGTTCGGCACGTCCGGCAACAGCGGCTGTCCCATCGGCGGGCTCAGCACGGTTCGCGGCATGGCGTTCTCGATTCGCCACTCCTCGACATTGAGGATGACCCATACCGCGAGCTTCTTGCCGCCGGGCAGCCTGAGTTTCGGCCGGTCGACTTGCGCCTGATAGGGGATGCGATCGGTCAGAGCCACGGCGCTCTCCAGGTTGGATTCTGCCGATCATTCCGCGGCGTCGGAGCGGCCGGAGCTGCTGGCATTTACGCGCGGCATCACCTTCTCGGCCATCAGGATCATGGACTGGCGCCCGAGCTCGCGGTCTTTCCAGTCCTTTCCCGCGTAGAGCAGCGTGCCGAACCGGCCGACCTCGTCCTGGAAGGCCAGCAGCTGATCCGCAACGCTTTCAGGCGTTCCATGAATGATCAGCTTGTCGCAGATCATCTCCAGCGTCACTTCATCGTCCGGCTGATCGCGCCGCGCCTTGAACAGCTGGATGCGGCCGTTCTTCTTCAGCTTGGTGAACAGCGAACGGTAGTAATGGACGTAGGGTCCGTCAGGGTCGGTGGCGTAGGCTTTTGCGGTCGCCGCATCGCTGGCGACAAACACGCTCTTGGCGACGCGCCAGTTCGCCGGTTCGGCCGGCCGGCCGCCGCGCTCGCAGCCTTCGACATATTTCGGCCAGTGGCTCTTTACCCAGGCCGGCATCAGGAAATTGGCCGAGATCGGATCCCAGCCGCGGGCGGCCGCCTCGGTGACGCCCTTCGAGAACGGTGCCACAGCGGTGACGACGATGGGCGGATGCGGCCGCTGCAACGGTCGCGCAATGATACCCTGGCCGATCTCGCTGATCAGGGTCCTTCGTGTCGAGATGCTCCAGTATTTTCCCGCGATATTGTACGGCGCCTCGCCGGCCCAGATATCCAGCACCTGGTTGATCGATTCCAGGAACATCGCGTTGCGATCGGCATCGAGATTGCCGAACAATTCCGCGTCGGACAGCAGGCCGCCCGGGCTTATTCCGAAAATCAGGCGGCCATCGAGCATGTGGTCGAGCATCGCCAGGGAGGCGGCGATGGCGGCGGGATGGGTGTTCGGCATATTGATGGTGCCAGTGCCGAGCCTGATCGTTTTGGTGGCGGCCGCGATCCACGCGATGAATGCGATGCAGGAGGTGATGTTCTCGGCCTGGTCGGTGACGTGTTCGCCGACATAGGCTTCGGTAAATCCCAGTTCGTCGGCAAGCAGGAAAGCTTCGCGGTCTTCCTGCAGCGACAACCGCCAATCCTTGTCGAGAGGATGAATCGGCATCGTGAAGAATCCGAGATCCATTGCTGCTCCTTCTGGCGCCGCGTGAGAACCGAACCGTGCGTCGTCGATGCCATTATGACAAGGCCGGAAGTCGAGTCATCAGAAATAATCGTTCGATAAACAAGCTTGACCTTTGTAGGTCGTCGCCGTCTAATTCAAAGAAAAGTGCGCCAAATGCTGCCGGGGAGGTCTGAATGAAAGCCGCGGCTTTCGCCTACGCGCGCGCGACCAGCGTCGGGAATGCGCTGCAGTTGCTGGAGACGTACGGAGAACGGGCGAAGGTGCTTTCGGGCGGCCAAAGCCTGATGCCCGCGATGAATCTGCGCCTGGTCTCGCCCGAACTGATCGTCGATATCGGCGAACTCGCCGAACTCCGCGGCATTTCGGTAAGCGGCGGTGTCGTCAGGATCGGCGCTCTGAGCCGGCACGTCGATCTGCTGAAATCCCCAGACATTGCCGAGCACGCGCCGCTTTTGGCTGAAGCGATCGCCCATGTCGCGCACCCCGCGATCCGCAACCGCGGCACCATCGGCGGCAACCTCGCCCATGCCGATCCCGCCTCCGAACTGCCGGCCTGCATGGTCGCGCTGAAGGCGACCATTGTCGTGCGCGGGCCGGCTGGCGAACGGCGGGTTGCAGCCGAGAACTTCTTCACGGGGATATACGAGACGGACCTGTCGGCGCGGGAATTGCTAATATCGGTCGAACTGCCAATGGCAGGCAAGAATTCCGCGCATTTCTTCCATGAATTCGCCCGGCGGCGCGGCGACTACGCGATGGCCGGCCTGGCGGCGCAGGCGATCGTGGAAGAAGGCGCCTTCACCGATCTTCGGCTGGTCTTCTTTGCCGTCGGCGATCGACCGGTATTGGCCAAGGTCGGCTCGGGGCTGCTCGGCCGCGCGGTCACGCCCGCAGAATTGGCAACGGCGTCCTCGGCCCTTGGCAAGGAGCTCGACCCGCAGGATGACCAGCAGGCCTCCGCCTCGATGCGCCGGCATCTGGCGAAGGTGCTATTGGCGCGCGGCCTGTCCGCGCTTCTGGGCCGGCCCGATCTTCATGCCGGGGTTCGCGCGTGATCGTTCCCCTGTCGATCTCACTCGAGGTGAACGGCGAGCGTGTCGACGCCGATGTTCTGCCGCGGGTCAATCTGGCGGATTTTCTGCGGGAGCACCTGCAGCTGACGGGAACGCATGTCGGTTGCGAGCATGGGGTCTGCGGCGCGTGTACGGTGCGGGTGAACGGGGAGATCGTTCGGTCCTGCCTGATGCTGGCGGTGCAGACGCACGGTGCATCCGTCCAGACCATCGAGGGATTGTCCGACAGCGGCGAGATCGCCGATCTGCAGGACGCCTTTCGCGACCGCAATGCCCTGCAGTGCGGCTTTTGCACCCCGGGCATGCTGATGGCGGCGCAGGACCTGCTGAAGCAGCAGACTGAGCCCGACCGGGAGCAGATACGCGAGCACCTTTCCGGCAATTACTGCCGCTGCACAGGCTACCAGGCCATTATCGACGCGGTCGAGACCACAGCGCGGGGGAGACGCACGGCATGACCGTCACGTCATCGAATCCCGAAATCCTCTCCGAACTCGATCGGCCGAATTCATATATCGGCAAGGTCGTGCCGCGGCCTAACCTCGGGCGGCTGATGCAGGGACGCGGGCTCTATGTCAGCGACATGGAACTGCCGCGAATGGGACACGTGGTATTTCTGCGCTCACCTCATGCGCATGCGAATATCCGGGGCATCGATGCCGTCGCGGCGAGGGGTGTGCCCGGTGTCATCGCCATCGTGACGGGCAAGGAACTGTCCGCCATCATCACGCCGTGGGTCGGCGTGCTCTCGCACCTGAAAGGCCTCAAATCCGCCGCCCAGCACGCCATCGCGATCGATCGCGTTTGTTGGCAGGGCGAGGCCGTCGCCGCCATCGTGGCCGTCAGTCGTGCCGTGGCGGAGGACGCTGCGGAACTCGTGAGGGTTGACTACGAGGAACTGGAGGCGGTGACAGACATGCGCACCGCGCTCGATCCGGCAACCCCTGTGATCCATCCCTCGCTCGGTGACAATCTCGCCTTCGAGCGCAATCTCGACGCCGGCGAGGTCGATGCGGCGTTCGCCGGCTCCGATGTCGTCGTAGAAGCCGATTTCATCTTTGGACGGCACACCGGCGTGACGCTGGAGCCGCGCTCGGTCGTCGCCGACTGGAACACCGCCGAGGAAAGGCTCACGATTTACCAAGGCACCCAGGCGCCGCACATGGTTCAGAACATCGCGGCTCTGCATCTCGGGCTGGAAGAATTGCAGGTTCGCGTGGTCTGCAAGGACGTCGGGGGCTCCTTCGGCATCAAGGTCCACATCTACGCCGACGAAATGGCGACCTATGCCCTGTCGAAATTGCTGCGTCGGCCGATCAAATTCGTCGCCGACCGGGTCGAAAGTTTCAACACCGATATTCATGCCCGCGACCATCGCTGTTGGGGACGGATCGGCGTCGGGCGCGACGGGGTTATCACGGCGTTCGAGATCGACGATCTCACCGGCATCGGACCTTATTCGATGTATCCACGCACCAGTGCCATCGAGGCCAACCAGGTCGTCAATCTCGTAGGCGGCCCCTATGTGACCAGAAATTATCGAGCGCGGGCCCGCGTCGTGTTCCAGAACAAGAATGTCATGTGCCAGTATCGCGCCGTCGGTCACCCGATCGCTTGCTCCGTGACGGAAGGCCTGGTCGATCTGGCGGCAGCCAGGATCGGGATGGATCCGGTGGAAATCCGCCGCCGCAACCTGATTGCCGACAATGCCTACCCTTGCGCGTCCCCGTCGGGCTTGCGGTTTGAACTGCTGTCGCATCATGCTGCCATGAACAAGCTGATGACGATGATGAATTACGACGCGCTGCGCGCCGAACAGGCGGAGCTGCGAAGCAAGGGCATTCACCGTGGTATAGGCATTGCGAGCTTCATCGAAGTCACCAATCCCAGTGCGGCGTTCTATGGCGTCGGCGGCGCCAGGATTTCTTCGCAGGACGGTGTTGCGGTGAGGCTGGACGCGCAGGGTTCGGTGATCTGCCAGACCAGCATCACCGAACAGGGCCAGGGCTCGGAATCGCTCACCGCGCAAATCGTCGGCAGCGTGCTCGGCGTTTCGATGGAACGTGTCCGCGTCATTTTGGGCGATACCGACAACACGCCGTACGGCGGCGGCACCTGGGCCTCGCGCGGGGCCGGCATCGGCGGCGAGGCCGCGCTACAGGCGGCGAAGATACTGCGCGGGAATATCCTCGATGTCGCCGCCGCCATCCTGCAATCCTCGGCGGCCGAGCTCGACATCGCTGACAACGCGATCGTGAATGCGGCCGATGGCGCGTCGCGCATGGAGTTGCGCGAACTCGCGCGGATCGTGTACTTCCGTCCTGACACATTGCCACCGGGCGTTCAGTCCGAACTGATGGCGACGCGCCACTTCGTGCCGCGCGAGTATCCATTTGCCTTTACCAACGGTGTGCAGGCCTCATGGCTCGAGGTCGACACCGACACCGGATTTGTAAAACTTCTCCGCCATTGGGTGGTCGAGGACTGCGGTACCCTCATCAATCCGCAATTGGTCGACGAGCAGATCCGGGGCGGCGTGGTGCAGGGGTTTGGCGCGGCACTGTTCGAGAAGTGTATCTACGATGAGCGGGGACAGCTGACCAACGCCAGCATGGCTGATTATCTGGTGCCGATGTCCGGTGAAATGCCCGATATCGAGGTGGGCCATGTGGTGTCGCCGACCTCGGAAACCGAGCTGGGCGCGAAGGGCGCTGGCGAGGCCGGTACGGCGGGGGCCGCCGCGGCAGTCGCGAACGCGGTGAACGACGCGCTCAGGCCGTTCGGCGCCGTTATCACCGAGATTCCGCTAACGCCGCAGCTTGTCCTGACGGCGCTGGGACGAGTTTGAAAGGACGATGAGGATAAAGTTTCGAACGATCAAGGCGTGACCGGCTTGCGATAGACGTCCTTGCTCGCGAGCATGCCATCCCTGAAGGTGTAGCGTTCGATGCCGCGCTGCTCCCGGCGGTCGCCGCCGGCCCTTACGGTCTCGCTGACACGGAACGTCATGAAGGTCGCCTCGCAGGCATGATGGTGGGCTACCTCGTGGAACCGTTGCTCTGAGAACAGCGCCTTCTGCTCGGCCAGATGCTCGCCAATCGCCGCGGGGCCGCTGAGGATTTTGGTGGTGACGAGGCCGTCATGGAAGCTCCAGACGAAATCGGGCGTGACGATTCTGTAGAGGGCCTCCATGTCGCTCTTGAACAGGGCGCGGGCGAAGCCTTTCAGCAGTTCGTCTCGTTCGGCAGGTGACAGCTTCATTCCGCCGCAACGCCGTTGAGTATCGTTGCCTGACGCATGACCGTACCTCTATATTCATGACGGGTCGTGAAATTCTTGTTGGAGGGCAGGCCACGCTGGCTACTCGCCGGCGATCCGCCGTGGATGATCTCGATATCGGTGGCGCAGATGGGGAGGGCGTCGATACGGACCAGAACTTCCGCTCGCTCCGGAACCGGTGTGGGCTTGACGCGCAGGAAGACCTCATCCGGTTCGCGGAAAACCCAGGACTTCATCTGGGTTGGGATCGGAAATCGGGCGGACGTCCTGATGCCGGCAGGCACGTGCATAGGCTGGATCCTCGGTTGCCTTAACTCTAGCGTAGATGGCCGAGACGGAAAATTCACCCGAATCCTGCGGCGGCTGCCTTGGGAAACCGCCGCCGGGGTTCCGCCCCCGGCGTCCCAAGGCTGAACGCAGTCGCGCAGTCCTGGTGGCCATTGCCGCCGGCACTCTCGTACTCAACCAATATCCGTGACGTCGATTACACCGGCTCTTGCTTCCTGAGATCGCGGGCGTGATCGAAACGGCTCGCCTGCGGATCGCCGTCATCCATCGGGAGTTCGGGAACGGTCGCCTCGGCGAGAATTTCCGCTGTGATATCCTCGACCGACGAGTCGGCAATTTCGTGAATGAAGCTGATGTTGGTGTATTCGCCGGTTGTCACGCGCGAAATGACTTCGCGACGCGTGATTTCAGGATCGACTATCGCCTCGCGTCCGCGTCGTCCATAATCGATCATCACGACGAAATACTGCATGGCGCCTCGCGTCTCGTGCCGGCCAGCGCAAGAGGGATTTGGCCAGCCGGCTCCAATATTTCTGTAAATCAGCAATTCGTCAAGCTAAAGATTCCGAAAATCAAAAATAAGACCAGATTTGACGCGTCCAACCCGCCGACGGCGCGAATCGCTCGGCGGGGCGTCACCGCGGCCGGTTCCATCATTTGTCGTGCGCGCGTCCCGCATGGGCCTTTGCCGCCTTGCGCGCCCGGGCGGCGGCCTTGGCCCGTAGCCGCTCGATCTGGCCCCTTGGCAGGGTAACGTAGATCTCGCCGATCCATTCCAGCTTCACCCCGTTGATCGCCTTGGAGTTGAAACTGGTGAGATTGACCTGGGAGGCAGATTTTCCGCGCTCGATGGTTTTCAGGTAGCGCTCGCCGGTCTTCAGCCGCACCACCGCTTCTTCGCCGAAAAAGCTCGAGACCGGATGCCGTTGCTCCTTGAAAACCACGATAATGTCTCCGTTTTCGTATTTCGGCAGCATGGAATCGCCGGACACCTCGAAAGCGATGGTTTCCTCCGCGATCGGGAAGGGCAGCTCGACCTCGCCGAGGCCTTCCGGCGGCACCTGCTCGTGTTCCGGCTCGATCACGGCGCCGGCGCAGACCCGGCCCATGATCGGTACCGAGTTCAGGTTCAAATAGTCGATGATGAGGGGGATTTCCGACGCCTTGATTAGCCGAATCCCGGAAAGGATCTCCGAGACGGCCCCCGGGCGAACGCCCATTGCCGCTGCCAAGCCACCCTTGGTCTTCCCCGACTTTTCCAACGCCCGCTCGATCAGACCGACATCCAGCATATCGCACTCCTTTTCATCCAGTATGCCTGCATCCTTTCCGAATTTCGGAAATATATCAATTGCGATTATCAGAAATAAAGCTTGACATCAAATTCGGTATATCGGAAATTATGCCATGGCCACTGGCGATATCTCGCCTGTCGCATCAAGTCCCGGGGAGAACGAAACCATGCAGATCAACTGGCCCCCCGAACATTGCGACGCGTTGCGGGAATGCCTTGCCAACGGCATGTCCTTCGCCGATTCCGCCAATGCGATCAACGCCCTGTACGACACCACCTACTCCCGCAACGCCACCATCGGCCGCGCGAAGCGGATGGGACTCGCGGCCCTGGACCGGCCGAAGAGGTTGTCCAAGGCGCCGCAACAGCTCAGTGCGCCACAGATTCGCAAGACCGTCGAGCGCGCGGCCGAAGCGAAGCCGGAGCAGCCGATTTCCGAACGACCGGAGCGCGTAAAACTCCGCTGCATCCAGATCGTGCCGCGCCATTTGCATTTGATCGAGCTGGAAGCCGGTGACTGCCGGTATCCGTATGGTGGCGACGCCGACGGCGAAGCCATCACCTTCTGCGGCCATCTGCAGCGTGAGGGCTCTAGCTACTGCCTCGGGCATTTCAACCTGACCCGCGGCCCCGGTACGCCTTCGGAACGGGCGGCCATCCAGGTGGCCCTGCGGCTGGTCTCGGCGGCATGAAATGATTTCGTGGCCTGGCAAGGCAGCTCGTAGCAGCTCGTAACCGTTACAGCAGGGTAAATCTTACCGATGGAGAAGGGAAGCATGGTACGGACCAAACGCAGAAAGCCGCACGATCCAGTGAAGGTGCATGACCGGCGATCGCGGGATCTGCCGCGCAACGCGGAAGTGGCGGCGGTCGAGGTGGACGATCCGCTCTGCATGGAGCCGGGCGACAAGATCGTCACCCTACGCTCGATCCGCAACGATCCGTTGGGCCGCATGCATTCGCATCGCCATGTCGACGAGGCGCAATACCAGGGCGGGCGAGCCTTTCAGGCCGACTGGGAAAAGGCCGAGCGCGGACCCCAGGCGGTCGATCCGACCAGGCAGTATGTCGATGGCGGGCAGATGCGGCAGCCTATTACCGAAGGCCAGCGCAAGGCGGTGCTGCGGCTGAATCGGGCGCGGCGTGAACTCGGTGCCGACGGCTCGGCGCTGGTGCATGAGGTTCTGGTCCTGGGCATGACGATGGACCAGGCCGGAGAGCGGCGCGGCTTGCGTGCCCAGCGCTGGAATGACTATTTCGCACGCAGGTTTCGAGAATGTCTCGACCGGCTGGCGGTAATCTACGGATTTGCGACGGAGCGGCGCTAGTCGAGTGTGCACCGCAACTTCGCGAAACCTCACGCCTACATGAGTTCGCCGAGCGCGTTCCTTTCGATCAACGAAAAATTCCTTTCCGGAAACCGCGCCAAAAATATCTTCCATCGCGGCCCTCTCTTGCATACGCTGGGCGTTTGCAGGCATGCTGCAAAGCGACTGTCGTCAGTTGCGAACGCCAAAATCCCGACGAAAAGGGGATGGGCATCACGGGAGGGAAGCCTATGAAGCGCAGAACAGTACTTGCCGGGCTTGGTGCAACTGCCGCCGCCGGCGTGCTCGGCATACCTTCGATTCTGAAGGCGCAGACGCCCGTTACGTTGAACGGTGCCGTGCAATTCAACGACGATCACGCCTTCACCAAGGCGCTGGTCCGGTTCGAAGAACTGGTGAAGAAATATTACGGCAAGCCGGTCAATTTTACACTGCACAAGAACTCTTCGCTCGGTCTCGAGAAGCAGTATTTTGAGTACATGTCGCAAGGCAAGGCGGTCGACTACGGCATCGTCTCGCCGGCACACATGTCAACCTTCGCCAAGGCGGCGCCCTTCATTGATGCTCCGTTTGTGTTCAAGGGCATCGAGCACATGAACAAGGTCGTAGCAGCGAACATCCTGGCGCCGATCGCCGATGAGGTCGCCGGCAAAGCCGAGGTGGTTCTGATCGGTTATGCCGGCGGCGGCATCCGAAACATCTTTGCCAACAAGCCGCTCAGGAACCTGGCCGATATCAAAGGCCTCAAGGTCCGCGTGCAGGGTGCGCCGATCTGGTCGAAGACGTTCGCGGCCGCCGGGATGGCTCCGACGGTCATTGCCTACAATGAGGTCTACAACGCCATTCAGAACGGCGTGATCTCGGCGGGCGAAAACGAGGCGGCCGGGGTCGAGGCGATGAAGTTTTACGAAGTCGCGCCGCATCTCAATCTCACTCAGCACGCGGTATCGATCCGTCCGATCTGCTTCTCAGTGAAGACGCTTAAGACCTTGCCCAGGGAATTGCAGGACGCCATCATGAAGGCGGGCAAGGAGGCCGGTGATTTCGGCCGGCAGCTTGAGTCGAGCGAAGAGGTCACCAAGCTCGATGCCCTGGAGAAAGCTGGCAAACTCAAGCGGGTTCCGTTCGAGGAACGCGACGCCATGAAGAAGCTTACCGATCCTGTGATGGCGGGCTACGCCAAGGAAATCGGCGCCGAAGCCATCTTCGAAAAGATCAACGTCGCCTGAGCCGGAAATCGCTGAACCCAGATTCGGGGCAAGCCACGCGGCTTGCCCCGCTTGACGACTGTGACCGCGCGGGGGCCAATGACCGAAATGCCGATGCGATCCAACCCGTCGCTATGGCGACGCGTGACGGCCGGGTATGCCAAATTGCTGGAAATCCTGCTGGCGGCCTGCGTCGGCATCCTCGTCATTCCCGTAACACTGCAGATCATCTCGCGCTACACCCCCTTCATCCCGTCATACATCTGGACCGAGGAGATGGCTCGGTTCCTGTTCGTATGGACCATCATGATCGGGGCAATGGTCGGCGTCAGGGAAGCCCAGCATTTCGAAGTCGATGTTTGGCCGGATTTGTCGCGGCGTTCGGAGGCCGCGGTACGAATCTTGTCGCGCCTCGGCATCCTGGCGCTGGCGCTGGTGTTCGTATGGGCGGGCATCGAGTTCACGCGGTTTGCTTGGAATCGAACGTCCGAATTGGCCGATCTACCGCTCTGGGTGATCCACGTCGCGTGGCCGGTAGCGGGCTTCTCATGGATCGCGTTCGCGGGTGAACAGATTCTCGATGAAGCGCGGATCCTGTTCGGGGTCGAACCATGAGCGGCAGTGTTCTTTCTGCCGGGCAGGCGGCGATGGTTCTGTTCGGTACCTTCGTAACGCTGCTCGTCCTGCGCGTGCCGGTCGCGTTCGCGCTCGGGCTCGCATGCCTGCCGATACTGCTGATCGAGCCGCGGCTGTCGATGATGATGCTCGCGCAGGAAACCTTCAACGCCTACAATTCCTTCATCCTTCTGTCGGTTCCGTTCTTTCTGCTGACTGCGAACTTGATGAGTATCGGCGGCATCACCGATCGCTTGGTGGCGCTTTCGCGCTCGATGGTCGGGCATTGGCCGGGATCGCTGGCGCAGATCAACGTGGTGCTGTCGGTGTTTTTCGCCGGCATCTCGGGTTCCTCGACGGCCGATGCGGCGAGCCAATCGAAGATCTTTATCGAAGCCCAGACCAAGGAGGGGTATGACCTCTCATTCTCGGTCGCCATTACCGCGGTCTCGGCGGTTCTTGCAGTTATCATCCCGCCTTCGATCCTGATGATTGTGTGGGGCGGGCTGATCTCGACCTCGATCGCCGCAATGTATTTGGCCGGCATCGTGCCAGGATTGCTGATCGCAGGTGCGCAGGTAGCTACCGTGCATATGTATGCCGTGCGCCGTGGCTATCCGACCTATCCGAAATCCACCTGGATCGAGATGTGGCGCTCGGTGTGGCGCTCGATTCCGGCACTCATAACGCCGTTCATCATCGTTGGCGGCATCCTGCTCGGCTGGTTCACGGCGACCGAGTCCGCGTGTGTGGCGGTCCTCTATTCCGTGGCGCTGTCGACCTTCTTTTACCGGGAAACCGGCGCCAGGCAACTTTACAAGGCGTTGCTCGATACCGGACGGTTGGCCGGAGTCGCGCTGTTCTGCATCGGCACTGCGAGCGCGTTCGGCTGGTTGCTGGCCTATTACAAGATTCCGCAGGCGCTGCTGGAGAATGTCTCCACCTGGGGCATGGGGCCGATCGCGGCGGGCTTCTTCATCTCCTTCTGCTTCCTGATCGTCGGCTGCTTCCTCGATGCCATTCCGGCGATCGTGATCGTCGGCACCGTGCTGGAGCCGTTGGCGAGATCGATCGACCTGCACCCGGTGCAATTCGCGATTATCTCGATCGTTTCATTGGGATTCGGACTGGTGACGCCGCCATACGGCCTGTGTCTGCTGATTGCGTGCTCGATCGCCGGTGTGCGAGTGCGCTATGCGCTCAAGGACACGATGATCATGCTCATACCGATGCTGCTCGTGCTGGCGGCACTGATCATCTGGCCGGACGTGTCGCTGTTCCTGCCGCGCCTGATCGTTCCTGATATGCTGAAGTAGCGGGAGTCCCGCGGGACCCGTTGGCGCCATCAAGGGGTTTGTCGCGGAACTGCCGGAGCGGGGCATCCATGCGCCAGGGTTGATTGCGCATACATGTGCGCCCGGGCTATCAATCGCCGACCCTTCGAACTCATCCAGGACAGACCGAATGACCGCCAGACCGCAATTACCGGATCGCCCGCCGCGCGCGAAGGACATGCCGACCGCACTTGATGGGATTCTGGTGGTTGATTTCACCCGTGTCGTCGCCGGGCCGGCCTGCACACAGACGCTTGCGGATTTCGGTGCCGAGGTCATCAAGATCGAGAACCCGGACGGTGGCGACGATACACGGAGCTATGAACATGCCGATCTCGCGGGAGAAAGTGCCGCCTTTATCAGCTTGAATCGCAACAAACGCGGCATCGTTCTTGATTTCACCAACCCGGCGGCCTGCGAGGTCGCGCGCGAACTGATCGCGCGGGCCGATGTGGTGGTGGAAAATTTCTCCGCCAGCGTGATGAAGAAATATGGCCTCGACTATGCGTCGGTAGCTCCGGCCAATCCCCGGCTGGTTTATTGCTCGATCTCGGCCTATGGCCGCCAGGGACCGTTTGCATCCCGCCCCGGATTTGATCCTATCACGCAGGCTGAGAGTGGTTTCATGTCGCTGAACGGCTTTCCCGATGGGCCGCCGGTGCGAACCGGACCGCCCGCGATCGACATGGTGACGGGCATGTCGGCCTGCAATGCGATCCTGCTGGCGCTGATGGCCCGCCATCGGCTCGGCCGCGGTCAGCAGGTCGAGGTGGCGTTGTTCGATGTGGCCTTGGGGATGACGGGATTCTACGGTATGGCCCATCTGATGACCGGCGAAAATTTCGGCCGCCAAGGCAATTCGCCTAACGGGTCCCCCTCGGTCGGCCTCTACGATGCCGCCGACGCGCCGTTTTATATCGCCTGCGCCAATGACCGGTTGTATCGGCGCCTCGTCATCGACGTGCTAGGCCGCCCCGATCTTGCCAGCGGTGAATTCGCCGACCGGCGCTTGCGAACGGCCAACAAGGACAAATTGCGCTTGATTCTCGACGGAATCTTTGCCGGAGACAGCCGGGAAAGTTGGGTGACGAAGATGAAGTCGGCCAATATTCCGGTCGGCTACCTCCGCACCGTGGAGGAAGCCTTCAATTCGCCGGAAGTGCGCGAACGCCATCGCATCAGCCAGATCCCGCACCGGGCTGCGGGCTCGGTCCCCCATATCGAGCAGCCGATAAGCCTGGGTCTGACGCCCGTCGCCGATCCCGTTGCGGCGCCGATGCTGGGCGAACACACCAGGGAGGTCCTGCGCAAGACGCTCGGCTATGACGATTCGCGCATCGCCGCGCTGGCGGAGAAGGGCGCTTTTGGGGCGATGCGAAACGTCGGCTGAGCGGGGTGCCACCAACGGGCATGTGCATCGCCCCAGAAGCGAATTGCACCGGGGCCATGGCCAGCGCGGCTCCTGGCATGAGCAATCTGCAACAGGGCCTGCCCGGACCCCGGGCGGGCCGGGATCCGACATGGCGCGGTTTGGTCGCCGGGGAGGATTTTAGGCGCTCAGTTTGGCTTGCCGCGCGGGTTGTTCCTTGGCATACTTTCAACTTCGTCGGGTTCGGCCCGGTCAATCTCCAGGCGAGCCATCCGAAGTATCAACGTAGCTGTAGTCAAGCCGAGACGCTCCGCCTCTTGTGCTGCCGTATCGACCTTTCGGGCCAAGCCTTCACGTTTGCCTGGATATGTCATTCCTGTTCCTCATCGAAGGTGCGAGATGAAAGATCCCACATTTGTTGCAGAGCTGCAGAAGAGGCTCGGAGCTCCATCGAGCGAAACTATTGAAAGCCTGCGGCTGCTGAAGGCCTTCCTCAAACTTGCGCCCAGCCAGCGCTTTGAAATCATTGAACTGGTCGAACGGCTGGCCGCCGACCCTCCCGGCGGCGATCCCTCATTGTCCTGACGTTTCTCGCCTGCTCGTGTACCCGCGGCGTCAGTTGCTGGCCGATTCGATGGCGGGTGGAAGCATCGCGATGGCGTAGATCGCCTCATCCAGCGCCTCGGATTGGTGCCGTGTGCCGGCGGGCAGCAGGATGGTGTCGCCCGGGCGGCAGATGCGCTCGCCGCCATCCCACTCGAATCTCAGGGCTCCCCTGATGATGACCAGGATCTCATCCACCGGATGGGTGTGGAATTGGTGCACCTTCCCCGCGGCATCGCGCTGCAATTCGACGCAGCCCTGCTCGGGGAGCAATGCCAGGATGACTGGGTCGATCGAGAATTCCGTCTTTGTGCCAGTGATGATCTGGGTCATGCCGCTTGCTCCCTGTCTTTGGCTGGAGAAGTCTTGTTCTGCGCGAGCTTTGCGAACGGACATCCGGTCTCGGAATTGTTGTCGTCCGCCAGGAAATATTGCTGGTACTCGCGCCCGTCGGTGGCGCCGTAGCGTCCGAGCAGCGGCGAGGGGCTGGTGCTGTCGTAGGGAATGAGCCGCTTGCGCACTTCGGCGAATGCCGCCGCTGCGGCCTTTTCCGTTCCGAGGATCTTCTCGAATACCCAGCGCGGTTGAAATGTCAGGGTAAAGGCGCTGCAACGGCGGCTTTGCCGCATCACATGCGCGGGCGTGCTGCACACCACGAAGATCGGTTCACCCGCGAATGAGAACTCCCACATCGGATGGTCGATCTGTTCAGGTATGGTGTCCGGCCACGGACTCTTGTCCAGTTGCGCCAGATGGTCGAGCGTATGCCACATCTTCCGGTGATAGGCATCCAATGTCTGGACAGGCCGCGGCCGGGTGAAGACGATCAGCGATGTGTTTGGCCCGTGCGATCGGGATTCGGCCACGAACAACGCGAGTTGCGCGCCGAGAACTTCAACGTCGTAGGGATCGAGAAACAGATAGCGCAACTGGTCCTGCCGGTAGCCGGCGACGCCGAAGACGCAGGGAAAGGGTCTCGCTTCACTGCTCATCTGCGCTTCGAATTCGGAGAACATCACACTTTGCCACGTGCTCACAGCGTGGTTCGATGCGACTTCGCCCTTTCTAAAATACAATCGCGACATTCTGTCCCTCTCCCGTTAATGCAGCTCACGAACTATCAACTGGCTCCTCATGAGCAGCGGGCCGGCGATGCCCGGCAGCGACATGAGCAGCAGAATTCCAATCAGGGCGCTGTAGCCGGCATCGCCCACCGAGCCGGCCCCGGACTCAAGCCCTGTCCCAGCAAGCTGGCTGGCGCCGACCATAGCGAGCCCGATAATGGGCTGCGAAACGCCTGCAAGAATCCCCGCAGCCGTCGTGTTGACCGATGCGCCGACGCCAATGAGATCGGCGGTGTAGAGCTTTTTGGTACATTTGAGCACCAGCGGCACGGTCCCGCCGGCGATCAGTCCAAGTACCGAAAACACGACGGTGACATACAGAAAGCCCAGCGCATGAGCGATTGGAGGCAGCAACATTGCGATCAGGAGCATCCTCAGCAGGCAAATACGAATCAGCGCGGTGTCGAGCGCCGCGGCTGCCCGGTCCGCCATATGGCCGAGGAAGATCGAGCCGATCGCATTGCCGACCATGAAGGTGAGCAAAGGGGTGCTGGCGGCCGCCGGGGAGATGTTGAAGAAATGCGCTACCATCGGAATTCCCCATACGCCCGACAACGTCGTCACCACGGCAAAGTGGGACGCAAAGGTCATGGCGCATCCCCAGTTTGCCAATCGTGCTAGCGATTGCCTGGTGGCGACAAGTACGCTCTTCAAGGTCTTGGGGTTGTTCGACACCGGTTCCGGCTTGAGCACGAGCGACGCAAAGGCGAGGTTGGCCACGCCGACGCATGCGATGAAGATAAAGCACGCGCGCCAGCCGAATCCCGTCACCGCCGCAGCAAGCGGCGTCGTTGCCAGTACACCGCCGACATAGCCCGACACCTGCGAGATGCCTGACATCATACCGAACCGCTCGTCCTTGAAACTGAGCGCCACAAGCTTCAGAAGCGAGGTGAACACCAGCGCATCGCCGCAGGCGATGATCAGTCTTGCAACAAAGACGTCGAGCAGGTTGGGCGCCAGCGCGAACGCCGCACTTCCAAGCGAAGACGCTGCCATGCTGCACAGCACAACGCACTTGACGCCGAAGCGGTCCACCAGAATGCCGGCCGGAATCTGCATCAAGGTGTAGCCCCAGAAGTAGCTCGAGGCGAGCATCGCAACACCGGCGGCGTCGGTGGAGAAGTCTGCCATGAAATCGAGGCTGACCGATTGCGGCGACACTCGCTGCAGGAACGCGATCGCGTAGGCGGTAGCCACCGCCGCCCACGCCAGATAGGCGCGATCCGTCGGGCGGACGAGGGGGGCGAGTGCGGCGTGTTGCTCCGTCAGCGCCATTAGAGTCTCACAAGACCTACCGAGAACAGGGCGTCCGCCGAATCCGGAATGACGAGCTGCATCGCTGCGTCAACCAGCGCCGCCTTGCCGTGATAGGCCTGACGGTGATGTTTGATGTGGCCGTAAGCGCCGCGCATGATCATGCCGGGTATTTCGAGGTGCTTGCCGGGATAGAGCAAGCCACACATCTCGACACCGGCCGCCTGTAGCGCCGTGTCCTCGGCGCCGCCGAGCAGCGAGGGCGTAGCTTTCGCGCAGATCCTGGCGTTTGCCGCCCACACGATGGGATTGCGCGTGCGCCATCCATAGAGGATGCCGTCATCGCCGTCAGTGGCGCCCGAAGACTTAAGGATTTCCGTGGTGAAGAACCCGTAGAGACCGCGGCCCTGATGGATTGGAAGGACCTCGGTGCCGCTGCGATAAACGGCCGGCCGCCCTGCGATCCGCAGCCTGCGGTAGACAGAAAAGGCCACCAATCCGGAAGCGTCGTAGACTAGAATGAGACTGAATTTCCTGTCGAACGGGGAGGAGGCCGGCGTCCAATGCGGCTCCGTCGCCTGCCAGTTGATGGCGATGATGTTGTTCATCGCATCCATCAAGGGCCGCTGTTCGGCGCGACCAACCCGCGTCGCATCCGGAAAACTATAGACCGCATAATCGGGCCAAGGGGAATTGATGGTTCCGTATTGGCGGCGCAGCTCTGGCGACATGTCCGATACCCCAGCTATCTGGCGAGCTATACAGGCGAGCCCGGAATGGCTTAAAGGACAATATGCCCTCGAAATCTGCCAAATCCCGACGGCCGGAGCCGCGCGAAAAAGCCACCGCAAGGCGCGTTGCGATCGTCGCATTTCCCGGTGTGACCCTGCTCGATATTTCGGGCCCGGCGCAGGTGTTCGCGGAATTGCAGGCTATCGAATTGCCCGGGCCGGGTTACGCGCTGTCCTACCTCTCGACCACAGGCGGACTGGTGCCGACCGACGTCGGGATGATGATCGATACCGCTCCCATTTTCGGCATTCGGCCGAACCAGGTCGATACCCTAATAATTCCGGGCGGCCCGGGTATCTGGGCGCTACGGCAGGACGCTGTGCTGATGGAATGGATTTCGGAGGTGCTGCCCAGGGCCAGGCGCGTGGCGTCCGTCTGTCTCGGAGCATTCGCGCTGGCCTGGACCGGCGCGCTGGACGGCAAACGCGCCGCCACGCATTGGCGCTACTGTCCGAGACTGGCGGATGCTTTTTCAAAAATCCGCGTCGAGCCGAACGCGATCTTCGTCAAGGACGGTCAGGTCTGGACGTCGGCCGGCGTCAGCGCCGGCATCGATCTGGCGCTTGCTATGATCGAGGAGGATTTCGGCCATACCACTGCGCTCGACATTGCGCGCAGGCTGGTGGTGTTTCTGAAGCGCCCGGGCGGCCAAAGCCAATTCTCAACAGTGCTGGCGGCACAGGCTTCCGACGTCGAGGGGCGTTTCAGCGCGCTCCACGCCTGGATCATTGAAAATATCGCCGGCGACCTTAAAGTTGAAACGCTTGCCGAAAAAGCCGGCATGACTCCTCGGACCTTCGCCCGCGCCTATGTCAGCCGCACCGGAATGACACCGGCAAGCGGGGTGGAGGCTCTGCGCGTGGAGACCGCGCGGCTGCTGCTGGAAAGCAGCGAAATTCGCGGCGTGGTCGATGTGGCGAGGCGGGCGGGCTTCGGCGATGACGAAAGGATGCGCCGGGCGTTCATTCGCCACCTCGGCATATCGCCTTCCGAATATCGGAGCCGTTTTTCGGGCTAAGAAGAGATTTGTCGCGGCAGCCACGAGATTTCCCGGAGCTCGTCCCGAAAACGCACCAACCTGTGACATTTTTGGCCACAATCGAGAAAGACGATGTCGCCATGAAAACGTTGGCCGTCATTTCGATTCTTGCGCTGCTCACGATCTCCGGGGCGGCCTACACCGATCAGATTCTGATAGCTGATCTGGCGATTCAGGGCACGAATTGAAGCCGTGGCTGTAGCCGGCTTTCTGTCTGGGGGACGACAACGATGCTTTCCGTGGATCAATTCTTGAGGTTCATCAGCGTCCCGGCCGTCATGGCCGCCTTTCTGATCGCATCGCAGGTTTCCGGGGCCGGAATTTTTTTCCCCGCGCCGGTGCATATCGCCAGCCGATGACGGGGTTGGCCTGTTGTTGCGCCTTCGAATAGACCAGCGGTGACAACACACATCCTTTAGTTGTATTTGTCCGACTTCGGTTGTTTAACGAGGGGCGGGAGACAGAGCGCATTCAGCCCGTTGGGCAGGAAGCTTTCCCAGTCCGTCTGCAGCGGCTATTGTCCCCGAAAACGGGGAGCGAAACTGCATGAATGACGGGACGCCGATCCAGCCGATGGCCGCCGAACTGGGCGCGAGCGGCGAAGAGTACCAGAACCTTCACGAGTTTATCCGCAAAGCACGGTCGAATCTCAACCAGAATGCCTGGGACTATATTGTCGGGGCGGCCGAGACCGAAACCACCATGCGCCGCAACCGCATGGCGCTCGACGAGATTGCATTTCGTCCGCGTGTATTGCGCAATGTCACCAAGGTCGACGCCTCCGTCGAGTTGTTCGGCCGCAAGTTGCGATTGCCGGTCGTGCTGGCGCCGGTCGGCGCGCTGGAGACCTTTGATCCCGGCGCCGGCGCAGCGGTTGCGCGCGCGGCCGGTTCATTCGGCGCCGCGCATATGTTGAGTTCGGTGTCCGAACCTGGCCTCGAGGAGGTTGCCGAAGCTGCGCCGAATGCCCTGCGCATGTATCAGCTCTACGTTCGCGGCGGCGACGCTTTCGTCGAGGATTGTGTCAGTCGGGCGATCGAACGCGGATATGCGGCGTTCTGTCTGACCGTGGATACCGCGCATTACAGCCGGCGCGAACGCGATATCGCCAAGCGCTACGTCCGCGCCAGCCGGGTTCGCGCCACCGGGGGAGACTTCCAGAAGGGACTGGATTGGCGCACCGTGGAACTGATCAAGGACAAATTCAGGATTCCGCTGGCGATCAAGGGGATCGCGACCGCGGAAGATGCGGCCATCGCGCTCGACCACGGAGTCGAGTGGATCTATGTGTCGAACCATGGCGGACGTCAGCTCGACCACGGCCGCGGCGCCATGCAGGTACTGCCCGAGATCGTCGCTGCGGTCGCCGGCCGGGCCAAAATCATGGTCGACGGATCGTTCTGCCGCGGTACCGACATCGTCAAGGCGATCGCGATGGGCGCCGATCTCGTTGGCATCGGCCGCCTGCAATGCTGGGCGCTTGCGGCTGCCGGCGAGGCCGGAGTCGTGCGCATGCTGGAACTGCTCGAGGACGAGGTGATGCGGTGCCTGGGGTTGCTCGGCGTGACGAGTTTTGCTGAACTCAACAAGTCCTATGTGCACCAGGCGACGCCGACCAATCTGCCCCATGTGTTGAGCGCGTTTCCGCTGCTGGATATCGAGCCCTATCGTTACTGACGGCGGCACTAGGTCTCGCTGCAATGTGGAAAGTCGCTTGCAGACTCGAGCCCATTGCCCAGGCATCCGGACGGTGATCTGCAAACGAAACCCGCCAGATGCCACCTCGGCGGGCGGGTTTCTTTGCGCGTTACTGTGGAACTTGGCGGCATCGAGCCGCGTTGACTGATCTGAAACGCTGAAAACGCTCCTCCGGAAAAGGTCTGATCGCAATGCCCGTGGAAAACGATCTCGAAGGTGTGCAGGATCAGGGAGGCAAGCATGGCGGCCAGAAAGGCATGCCGAAGCCCGCGCTGCCCCCGGCCGGCCCAAAGGATCAAGGTATCGTCCGCGACGAGCGGGGGCAGGAGCAGCCCCGGGACAAGGCGCGGGCGCAGCAGGCCAGCCAGACGGATGCAGTTCGTCGCTGAAGTCCATGCCCCCCGCCGGCGTCGGGACAGGTCGTCTTGTCGTCAAGGCGTGAAATCGATTGACCGGCCGATCGGCTCCGCAGGGCGGACCATCCGTTAGGTCCAGGAGCCGGCAAGTCCAAGAGGTCGATCTCGGTCAGGGCAAACTCTACAAAGACGCCGCTGCGGAAATGTGATAATTCTCCGCCTGAACCGGAGGATGGCGAAATGATCGAACCGAAACTGGAAGTCCCTGCTGAATTGCGCGAATTGGCCGAAAAAACCATCGACCAGGCGGAGAAGGCCTTCGGGATGTTTTTCGATGCTGCCGGCAAGTCCATGGCGTCCGTCCCCAGTCCGGGAACGGAGATGTCCAGGCAAGCGCTATCGTTCACTGAACAGAACATGAAGGCTGCGTTCGATCATGCGCGGAAGCTGGTTCAGGCGACCGATCTCCAGGAGGCCATGCGAATTCAATCGGAATTCCTGAGGAGCCAGTTCACCAACGCCGGCGAGCATATGAGACAGATCACTGGCGGGGTTATGTCGGCTGCCAGCGATGCGTCGAAAGGCAAGTTCTGACCGCAAAATTCTGCGCGCGATTCATCGCCGCAAAGCGGGCATTCATGGCCGAAATAATCCAGTTCTTTGCATTGACTTTCGATCTCGTCGACGGTGCGCTGGTCCCCGGTGAAGCCGTTGACTGCGCAAGTCCGGCGCTCGCGGTCCAAACGGCGCAGGGGCAGTGGAAGCTGTTCGGTCACGCCGGCGCCGTAGCGTTCAGCCGCACCAGCGATTTCGAACGAGGAAAATTCGACTGCAGGCTTGTGTTGCGGCGGTTTGGGCAGGTGCCTGAGGAATACACCAGCGATGAAGTGGATCGGTAAACTCCTCATAGTCGCCATGGCGCCTGTGCTGTCCACCAGGGGCACCGGGCGCGACGGCGGGCACGGCTTGGACTTTACGGCGTTGGCGCCCCGGAACGGTCCGTGATCGCAGAGCGAATTCCCGTCAGTACCGAATTGAAATGCTTGTCGCGTTCCCGATCGAAGCGCTGCTGATGGGCGCGAAAAGCCGCCACCCTGCCTTCAATTTCTTCGCGAATGGCACTGCGGGCAACGGGTAACTGGCGCGGCGCTTCCGCAACTTCAACCGGCGATTCGAGCCGTTCAAACTCGACTACGGGCGAAGAGGGGGATTCGGGCTGCGTGTCCGCCGCCGGCTTCTTACCGGTTACAGACTCCACAAATGCCATCGTTTGCGCGATTAATTGATCGCGCTCCATCAGCCACTTCATTGCCCACCTCAATCCCGTCATCTCAGCAAAAACCGGGCAATCAATCAAGCCGGTTTTTGTCACCCGCGCTGCGTCACCCCGGGTTTCCGGCTTTCCGCAGGCCTGACCATCCTCAGCGGACGCTGACGAATGCGCCCCACAGCGCCGCAAGAATGGCGCCCGCCAGAACGTAAGTTGGACTGCGACAGAACGTGCTGCCGTATCGGCACATCTCCACGCCGAGCGTGCCTATTTCCTGATTGCCTGCGGCATAAAACAGGGCGGACAAGATCGCCAGTACGGCGGCTACGACATACATGGGTTTCCTCGGTGCTGATTTCCCTGGCCGAGTGCGCGCAATTGTTCGCGCCTTGAATTGCATATCCTGTAGCCCAAGGGTTTAAACAGCCCTGACACCGAAGCTCGGAATTATCGAGAAAAATTGCTTCAAGGAGTCGGTAAATTGTCCGGAAAGCAGGAACGCCACATCGTTTGTTTTCTCGCGAGGCTTCAAACCGGCGTTGTTGTTCGGAAAAGTTGACAGACACGGTTTCACGATCTCGCGGCGCGTCCCGCCCGAGGTTGCTTTCAGTTTCCGTGCCCTCTCGATAGAGGGCGCAGGGAAGACCGGGTGCGCGCTGAACCCGCGGTCTCATGTGCAAACTCGCACAAAACAAACGCACATGAGCATACAGGTTCAGCGGAAACACTCCGGCCTTCCCTTAGCAATGGCTTTACGTCTTATCTCGCGCTCACCCCGGAGAAGCTGCCTGTCTAGTCTCCGTCGCCTGGCGGAAACCGGCGCCTCGGCCCGGTCGGGCCTACCGCACCTCCGACAGACTTGACGCCAGCGTCGAGGCGTCGGGTCCACACGATTTTGCCGTACGCTTCAGCGCCGTTCGTCTGCCCGC
>NZ_JAUYQU010000191.1 GCF_030697065.1 Bradyrhizobium sp. | reverse complement strand
AAGTAGCTGTCCGTGACGAACAGGACACCAACCGCGGTTTTGCTCACGTCGACGCAACGGGTGCTGAACCCCTGCACCACGACCCGGTCGAAGTGCAATTCCCTGCCGGCAAGCCAGCGGACACCGTTGATGCCGATGCTCGTTCCGGCCGTTCCTTGTATCACCAGGTTGCGGAGGACCACCTTGTCGTTAACGCCGGCGTTGACGATCACTCCGTTTGAGAGAGCCGCCAGGATACCGCCTGTGACGCCGGTGCAATCGATGGTCATCGACTTGGTAATGGTGACGGCGCCGAACCCACCCGGATCGAGGCAATCGATTTCTCCGCCCGCAGCTGTCTTCGAAATGGCGCCCGCGAAAGTCTTGCAGGGCGCGGTGCGGCTGCATGGATTGACGTCGTCGCCGACACCAGACACCCAGGTGCGGGTAGCCTGTGCGTGAGCCGAGGTGGTGGGCATGGAAACGACGGCGAGAAGTCCAAAAAGTGTGAGCGATAAGCCAGTTCTTCTCATGATGAGGCCCTCAAAGGGTTGATCGGCTAGCTTTACATTGCCGAAATTGGCACGGTGGCGGGAAGGAAAGAATGTGGAAACGCGTTACTCAAAAAAAGAGTGGTGCGAAGTATATACAACTTTAAATCGCAGACATGACCGCTGGATGACGTCCGGGGAGAGCCCACCGTCCTGCCAGTCTTTGCAATTTGAAGTGTTAATTGAACCACGCCGCACCCCTCCCAATGGTTCGTCAGGTGATCGAGCCACAGGTTCAATCCGTCGTTAAACTTTCCAATCGGGATCGTCAGTATTGTTGACCGAACTGGTGCAACGGGCTGCGGGCTCCGTTGAGCCTGGCCTGGAGAGGAGTGTCCGCACCCGATTCAGTTGCGCATATGCCTGGCGGGTATGCTTGTGGCCTCTGTGAGATAAGCCGATACTGATCCTGACGTCCCCGGAGTACCAAATGCCCTCTCCCCGCGCCTCCCAAGCCTTGTCCCGCTTCACCGTGCTCGATCTCACCCGCGTCCGCTCCGGGCCGACCTGCGTTCGGCAGTTGGCCGACTGGGGCGCCAATGTCATCAAGATCGATGCGCTGCTGGAGGACGCGGCCGGTGAGCAGCCGGGCGGTCCGCGGAGCGGTTCCGACTTCCAGAATTTGCACCGCAACAAGCGGGCCATGACGCTGAACCTCAAGGACGCCCGGGGTCTCGATGTTTTCAAGCGGCTCGCGGCAAAAGCCGACGTGATCGTCGAGAATTTCCGTCCCGACGTGAAAGCGAAACTCGGTATCGATTACGAGAGCCTGCGCAAGATCAATCCGCGCCTGGTCTATGGCAGCATCTCCGGCTTCGGCCAGGATGGTCCCTATCACAAGCGCCCCGGCTTCGATCAGATAGCACAGGGCATGGGCGGGCTGATGTCGATCACCGGAGCGCCGGGCGGAGGCCCGATGCGGGTCGGCATTCCCGTTGCAGACCTGACCGCCGGACTGTTCTGCGCAACAGGAATCCTGACCGCGCTGCTGGAGCGCGAGGTCTCCGGCGAGGGCCAGTGGGTCCAGACCTCGCTGCTCCAGGCGCAGATCTTCATGCTGGATTTTCAGGCCGCGCGCTGGCTGATGGAAAAGGAGGTCGCCAAGCAGGCCGGCAACAACCATCCAACCAGCATTCCCACGGGAGTATTCAAGACCTCGGACGGCTACATCAATATCGCCACCACGGGGGGGCGGATCTGGGAGCGTTTTACGCAGGCAATCGGCGCGCCCGAACTCGTCGCCAATCCCGATTACGCCACCGCGCCGGCCCGCTCGGCGAACCGCGACGCGCTGAACGCTTTGATCGGAACGCTCACCGAAAACAAATCGACCGACACCTGGGTCAGCGAACTAAACGCCGCCGGCGTGCCCTGCGGCCCGATCTATTCGATCGACCAGATGTTCGAAGACGAACAGGTCAAGCATCTCGGCATCGCGCAGGACGTGCCCAATGACGAGAACCGCATCATTCGCCTGGTCGGGCAGCCGGTCACACTCTCACGCACGCCGAGCAAAATGGCAGTGCGGCCGCCGGAGTTCGGCGAGCAGACCGACGAGGTGCTTGCTGAGTTTGGATTTGGCGCTGATGAAATAGTCGCGCTGAAGCAGGGCAGGATCGTGTGATCCAGCGTCAGAGTCTAACGACTGCGTGCGTCGGCGTGTTTCAGAAGAGTCTTGCCAAGCTCTAACCAGGGTCCTCAGCGCGCTCGAAGTCGGACGCCCACTTCGCCATTATTGCCGACATTAAAATCTATTCCGGCCGTTTCCAGAGCTTCAGTAAGCTTTCGCACCGTATTCTCTCGACCGCCTAGCGGCCCGTCGCCCGCCTCCAACCGTTTCACGGTCGGAATCGATACCTGAGCTGCTTCAGCCAAATCTCCTTGCGACCAGCCCAACACAGCTCGTGCGGCCTTTAGTTGTCTTATTGATACTTTTGGTATTGACATCGCCGCCCGAACCATTTGATACTTTTAGTACCAATAACCCTATCTGAGAAGGAGTCTTAGACGTCATGTCACGACTTTCGCAAACTAAACAACTTGACCGCAGCCATTTTGTTGGGGGCTCGGATGCCCGTATCATCATGGGGAAGGATGAGAATGCCCTATTGCGCCTCTGGAAAGAGAAGCGCGGCGAGG
>NZ_JAUYQU010000184.1 GCF_030697065.1 Bradyrhizobium sp. | reverse complement strand
GATGCGCTCCATGAGGACATTCCGATCCTCAATTTCATGGTGCCGGTCGCCTTCGTTCATGACAACGGCAAGCTCACCGGCGTCACCTTCCAGAAGGTGAAGGCGGAATACGACGCCAACGGCCGCCGCAACCTGGTGCCGTCGGGCGAAGCCGACGAGACCATCAACTGCGACGACGTATTGGTGGCGGTCGGCCAGGAGAATGCCTTCCCCTGGATCGAGCGCGACTGCGGCATCGAATTCGACAAGTGGAACATGCCCAGGGTCGACACCACGACCTTTGTCTCGACCAATCCGAAAGTGTTCTTCGGCGGCGACGCCGCCTTCGGCCCCAAGAACATCATCTGGGCAGTGTCGCACGGCCACGACGCCGCGCTCTCGATCCACAAGATGCTGTCCGGCGAGGACATCACCGAACGGCCGCTGCCCGAGGTGCACATCTCCTCGCAGAAGATGGGCATCCACGAGTGGAGCTACGACAACGACATCTCCAACGACAAACGCTACAAGGTGCCGCATCGCGACAAGGTGATCGCGCTGAAGGACATCCGCGCCGAGGTCGAGCTCGGTTATGACGTCAAGCTCGCGCTCGGCGAGGCCCACCGTTGCCTGAACTGCGACGTCCAGACCGTGTTCGCAGCGCCCTTGTGCATCGAATGCGACGCCTGCGTCGATATCTGTCCGATGGACTGCATCACCTTCACCGCGAACGGCGAGGAAGAAGACCTGCGGACGCGTCTGAAAGCACCCTCGCTGCATCCGGATCAGGACCTCTATGTCGCCGATGGTCTCAAGACCGGGCGCGTCATGGTCAAGGACGAAGACGTCTGCCTGCACTGCGGCCTGTGCGCCGAGCGCTGTCCCACCGGCGCCTGGGACATGCAGAAATACCTCATCGATATGACCCACGCAGGAACATCATGTCCGTCCAAAGCCCGATCAGCAGCATAAACGACTTCGTCGTCCGCTTCGCCAACGTCAACGGTTCGGGTTCGGCGAGCGCCAACGAGATGTTCGCGCGCTCGATCCTGCGCCACGGCGTGCCGGTTAGCCCACGCAACGTCTTCCCGTCCAACATCCAGGGCCTGCCGACCTGGTACGAGGTGCGGGTGACCGAGGACGGCCATCTCGGCGCCCGCGGCGGCGTCGACATGATGGTGGCGATGAACCCGCAGACCTGGGACAAGGACATCGCCGCGATCGAACCCGGCGGCTATCTGTTCTACGATTCGACCAAGCCGATGCCGGCATCGAAATTCCGCGCCGACATCACCGTGATCGGCGTACCGCTGACCGCCATCACCAACTCGACCTATACCGATCCGCGCCAGCGCCAGCTGTTCAAGAACATCATCTATCTCGGCGCGATGTGCGCCCTGCTCGACATGGACGTCAAGCTGGTCGAGCAGCTGATCGGCGAGCAGTACAAGGGCAAGGAAAAGCTCCTGTCGTCCAACATCCACGCGCTGCATCTCGGCCGCGACTGGGCGCTGCAGAATCTGAAATGCCCGATCGGCCTGCGCGTCAGGAAGGCCGACAAGGTCGGTGACCGCATCTTTATCGAGGGCAACAGCGCGGCGGCGCTCGGCGCGGTCTATGGCGGCGCCACGGTGTGCGCGTGGTATCCGATCACGCCGTCGTCGTCGGTGGCGGACGCCTTCACCAGCCATTGCAAGAAGCTGCGGCACGACCCCGTCACCGGCAAGGCGAAGTACGCCATCGTGCAGGGCGAGGACGAGCTGGCCTCGATCGGCATCGTGATCGGCGCATCCTGGAACGGCGCCCGGGCCTTCACCGCCACCTCCGGCCCCGGCATCTCGCTGATGACCGAGTTCATCGGCCTGTCCTATTTCGCCGAAATTCCGGCGGTGATCATGAACGTGCAGCGCGCCGGCCCCTCGACGGGCATGCCGACGCGAACCCAGCAATGCGACATCATCGCCTGCGCCTACGCCTCCCATGGCGATACCAAGCATGTGCTGCTGTTCCCGGAAGACCCGGCCGAGGCCTTCGAATTCGCAGCCCAGGCCTTCGATCTCGCCGAGCGGCTGCAGACCACGATCTTCCTCATGCTCGACCTCGACATCGGCATGAACCACCGCCTGTCCCGTCCGCTGAAATGGGACGATTCGCGGCAATACGACCGCGGCAAGGTGATGACGGCGGAGATGCTGGATGAACCCGGCCGCGACTTCGGGCGCTATCTCGACGTCGACGGCGACGGCATTCCGTACCGCACCTATCCCGGCACCCACCCCACCAAAGGCTCGTTCTTCACCCGCGGCACCTCGCGCAACCGCTATGCGATCTACTCCGAGGAAGGCCCGGTCTATGCCGACAACATGCAGCGGCTGGTGCGCAAGTTCGAGACCGCGCAGGACATGGTGCCGCGGCCGCTGCAGGCCAACGCCGCCAAGCCGACCAAATACGGCGTGATCTATTTCGGCTCGACCGCGCCGGCCATGGACGAGGCGATCGGGATCCTGGAATCGCGCGGGCACCAGCTCGACCGGCTGCGGATCCGCGCCTTCCCGTTCCATTCCAGCGTCGCCAGCTTCATTGCCGACCATGACTTCGTCTATGTGGTCGAGCAGAACCGCGACGCGCAGCTTCGCTCGTTGATCGTCAACGAGAACGGCATCGACCCGGTCCGCCTGATCCCGATCCTGCATTATGACGGCACGCCGATCACCGCGCGCTTCATCGCCGGCGCGATCGGCGACCACCAGGACCAGCTCAAGGTGACCCCGCTCCGCAAGGTGAAGTCATGACCTATATCGCCAAGCCGAAATTCCAGCATCCGGGACTTCCGAAGAACGATCTCGGTTTCACCCACCGCGATTACGAGGGCAAGGTATCGACGCTGTGCGCCGGCTGCGGCCACGATTCGATCACCGCCTCGATCATCGAGGCCTGCTTCGAACTGTCGATCGAGCCGCACCGGGTCGCCAAGATTTCCGGCATCGGCTGCTCCTCGAAAACCCCGGACTACTTCCTCGGCAACTCGCACGGCTTCAATTCGGTGCACGGGAGGATGCCGTCGGTGCTGACCGGCGCCAACCTCGCCAACCGCGAGCTGATCTATCTCGGCGTTTCCGGCGACGGCGATTCGGCCTCGATCGGCTTCGGACAGTTCGCGCATTCGATCCGGCGCGGCGTCAACATGACCTATATCGTCGAGAACAACGGCGTCTACGGCCTGACCAAGGGCCAGTTCTCGGCTACCGCGGACCGCGGCTCCAAGTCGAAAAAGGGCCTGATCAACAACGACAGTCCCATCGACCTGGTGGCGATCGCGCTGCAGCTCGGCGCCAGCTTCGTGGCGCGCAGCTTCTCCGGCGACAAGACCCAGTTGGTGCCGCTGATCGCGGCCGCGATCCAGCACAAGGGCGCGGCATTCATTGACGTCATCAGCCCCTGCGTCGCCTTCAACAACCACGCCGGTTCGACCAAGAGCTTCGATTATGTGCGCGAACACAATGACGCGGTGAACCGGCTCGACGTCATCACCGGGCGCGAGCCGATCACGGTGGATTATGCCCCGGGCACCGTGCAACTGGTCGAGCAGCATGACGGCACCAGGATCGCGCTGCGCAAGATCGATGCCGATTATGATCCGCATGATCGCGTCGGCGCGATGTCGTTCCTGCAGAAGCACGCCGCCAGGGGCCAGATCGTCACCGGTCTGTTGTACGTCGATCCGGAATCGGACGATCTGCACAGCCACCTCGACACCGTCGAGACGCCGCTCAATACGCTCGATGCCAGCGCGCTTTGCCCCGGCTCCGCCGCGCTCGACAAGATCAACGCGAGCCTCCGCTAGCGCGAGATGACTTTTAGGTTGAATCGGCCGCCGGCGGATTCGGTCTACCTCTCCCCAGCGGGGAGAGGTGAATTCCGGCGCTGCACCAACTCGCCCTGATCCCATCGCGCTCTAACGCCGCAACAACTGCGCCCACGCGGCCTCCAGCCGTTCGATCGCGCCGGGAAGCGGGAGGGCCGACAGCTTGCCACCGCTCTCGCAAAGCAGCCCGAGGCGCTGCAGCCGCGTCAGGGCTTCGCCGATCTCGAAATCGGCCGAGAAGGCGAAACGGCGCAGCAGGAGTTCGTCAATGCCCGCATCGAGCGCCGCGCGCGTCACCGGTTGCGGCGCCACGATCAGGCAGTAATAGGCAAGCAGCGCTTCCTTCCATTCCTGTTCCTCTGCCTCGCCGATCAGGTAATTGAAGATGCCGGAATTGTTGTTGACGTTGCGGTAATAGATGTTGTCGGTGACCTGCTTCTGGTGAAGCAGCGATTGGCGGTGGAAATTTCCGCGCTGCCGCAGCATGAAGGCGCCGAGCGCGAACAGGCCGCCGAGCGCAACCAGCGCCTGCTCCATGTCGTTATCGCCGATCGTGCTGTGAACGCCGAGATAGAAGCCGGCGACAAAAAACAGGATCGTCAGGGTCGAGGCCAGCTTGATCAGGATCGGTATGCCGCCGACCACCGCCGGCACGCCCAGGGTCAACTGGTCCCACAGGCTCATCACCACCCGCACGTTGGGAAACAGGGCCTCGAGATCGGCGCGGGCGATGTGGCGGAAGTACTTGAACAGCACTGCGCCGCCGCGGATTTTCGGACCGCTCCGCTTTCCGCCCCAGCGTGGCTTGCGGGCGTCGGTCGGCATGTCGCCGCCGGGCCTGGTCGCGACCATCATCACCACGTCGTCGTAGATATCGACTTCGATTCGACGTCGACGAAATCCCCACCATAGCGGGACCTCGATCGTCTTGCGGTGGCTGCCGCGGCGGAACATGCGGACGTCGCGATAGTCCCCGACCGGCGCCTTGATCTTCACCCGTACCAGAGCGTGCTCGTCGAAGGCACGGATGATCTCATCATGGGCAATCTCGATGAAATTGGCCTCCGTCAGGATCCGGACGAACTCCTCGCTCAGGCGTCGATAGGCCGCTTCGAAATCCGCCGCGACCGAGCAGGTCTGCGGATCGACCTCCGGGTCGAAGTGAAAATAGGCCTCGCGCAGCAGCTCGAGCTGTTCGAAATACTGGTAGTGAAGGATACCAGCTAGCTGGCGCGCAAATTGCCGGAATCCGGCCTGACCGGCGTCGTCGAGTTGGCCCGCCGCCATCAGGCCGTCGATCAAATCCGCCTTCCGAAGCGGTATGAAACGATAGCGCGACTCCGTTGCGGCCGCTTCGTCCGGTACTTCCTTCACAAAACTACCGTCCTCGCTGGAGTAGTCACCGCAAGCGCGATCCGGGCGACCATACTCAAATTTTCCCGAGCCGTTGCTCCTGTACAGGGTAGCGTCCTTGCTGCGGTTGCGCCACTCCACCGGCCCATGGGGGTTGCGATTCACTTCAACCACCGGATACACGTCCGCCTTCTCGCGGCATGAGTTGCCCGAGGTTTGCATATCGTTCTCCCTCGAATAAGGGAGCAGGGAATGCCGGATGCGCGCTGCACCCGCGGTCTCGTGTGCAAATTGTACGAGTATTAGCGCACACGAGCATACAGGGCAGCGGAGAACATCCGACATTCCCTGCGCAATGGCTTTACGGCTTATCTCGCGCTCACCCCGGAGTATCGGGCTCTTCTCGCCTCCGTCGCCTCGCGGAAACCGGCGCTGCGGCCCGGTTGGGCTTTCGCGCCTCCGCGAGACTTGACGCCGACCACTGAGGCGTCAGGTCCACACGATTTT
>NZ_JAUYQU010000088.1 GCF_030697065.1 Bradyrhizobium sp. | reverse complement strand
TCTTGTCGCTCGGGATGGTGGCGTTGATGCCGCCCGAGGTGACATAGGCGCCGTAGCGCCCGCTCTTGACCGCGACGCCGCCAAGAGTCGGGTGGTCGCCCAGCGGCTTGCCGGGATCGGCGCCGAACCGGCGGCCGCTCGGGCCTTTCAGGATCTTTTCCGCGATCAGCGTCACCGCGCGGTTGAGGCCGATATCGAACACCTCGTCGCCGGCCTCGAGGCTGGCATAGGTCTTTTCATGGCGCACGAACGGGCCGAAACGGCCGAGGCCTGCGGTGATCGGCTCGCCGGTCTCCGGATGCTTGCCGATCTCGCGCGGCAGCGACAATAATTTCAGCGCCAGATCGAGGTCGACGTCGCTGGGCGAGGTGTTCTTCGGGATGCCGGCGCGCTTCGGCTTCTCGCCCTCGGCGTAATCCTTGGGCTCGCCGAGCTGGATATAGGGACCGAACCGTCCGGCCTTCACCACCACGTCGCGATCGGTTTCCGGATCCTTGCCGAGCAGGCGGTCGGCGCTGGCCTCGGAATCGGCCGCCAGCGGGCGGGTGTAGCGGCACTCCGGATAATTGGTGCAGCCGACGAAGGCGCCGAACTTGCCGGCCTTGAGATTGAGCTTGCCGGTGCCGCAGGTCGGGCATTGCCTGACATCGCCGCCATCGGCGCGGGCGGGATAGATGTGCGGTCCCAGCATGTCGTCGAGCGCGTCCAGCACCTGCGTCACCCGCAGGTCCTTGATCTCGTTGACGGCGCCGATGAAGCCGGTCCAGAAATCCTGCAGCACCTGCTGCCAGGAAATCTCGTTGTTGGAGATGCGGTCGAGCTGCTCTTCGAGCGCCGCGGTGAAATCATACTCGACATAGCGGGCGAAGAAGTTTTCCAGGAACGCGACCACGACGCGGCCCTTGTCCTCGCCATGCAGGCGCTTCTTCTCCAGCTTGACGTAGCCGCGGTCGCGCAGCACCTGCAGGATCGAGGCATAGGTCGAGGGACGGCCGATGCCGAGCTCTTCCATGCGTTTTACGAGTGACGCTTCCGAGAAGCGCGGCGGCGGCTCGGTAAAATGCTGGGTGACGGCGAGGTCCTGCTTCTTCAGCGCGTCGCCCTCGCTCATGGCGGGGAGGCGGCGCGAATCCTCGTCGTCGCCGTCGTCGTCCTTGCCTTCCTGGTAGAGCGCGAGGAAACCGTCGAACTTTATGACTTGCCCGGTGGCGCGCAGCTCCAGCACGCGCGAACCCGCCCTGGCCGCGATATCGACGGTGGTGCGCTCCAGTTCCGCCGATTCCATCTGGCTGGCGATGGTGCGGGTCCAGATCAGTTCATAGAGCCTTGCCTGATCGGTATCGAGACGACGGCGCATCTCGGCGGGACGCCGCGACAGATCGGTGGGGCGGATGGCTTCGTGCGCTTCCTGGGCGTTCTTGGCCTTGGTCTGATACAGGCGCGGTGTTTCCGGCACATAGGCCTTGCCGTAATCCTCGCCGATCACGGTGCGCGCCTGGGTGATCGCGGAGGCGTCGATCTGGACGCCGTCGGTACGCATATAAGTAATGAGTCCGGTGGTCTCGCCGCCGATGTCGATGCCCTCATAGAGCCGCTGCGCGATCCGCATCGTATGCGCCGGCGCAAAACCCATCTTGCGGCTGGCTTCCTGCTGCAGCGTCGAGGTGGTGAAGGGCGCGTGCGGATTGCGCCGCGCCGGTTTGGCCTCGACGGTGGAAACCGAGAAACTGGCGGCCTCGATCGCCTTCTTGAGGTCTTCGGCCTCCGCGCCTGTGCCGATATCGAGTCTTTGAATCTTCTTGCCGTCGGCGCCGATCAGCCGGGCCTCGAAGGCGTCGCCGCGCGGCGTCGTCAGGGTCGCGACCAGTGACCAGTATTCCCGGGGAATGAACTTCTCGATTTCGAGCTCGCGGTCGCACACCAGCCGCAGCGCCACCGACTGCACCCGGCCCGCCGAGCGCGCGCCCGGCAATTTGCGCCACAGCACCGGCGACAGGGTAAAGCCGACCAGATAGTCCAGCGCGCGGCGCGCCATGTAGGCGTCGACCAGCGCGCCGTCGATCTGGCGCGGGTTCTTCATCGCCTCGGTCACCGCCTGCTTGGTGATGGCGTTGAACACCACGCGCTCGATCTTGTGGTCCTTGAGCGCGCGCTTCTCCTTCAACACCTCCAGCACGTGCCAGGAGATCGCTTCGCCCTCGCGATCGGGGTCGGTTGCGAGGATCAGCTTGTCCGCACCCTTGAGCGCCTTGGCGATGTCGTTGAGCCGGCCGGCGGCCTTGGGGTCGATCTCCCAGATCATCTGGAAATTGGCCTCCGGATCGACCGATCCGTTCTTGGCCGGAAGATCCCGGACATGGCCGAAGGAGGCCAGGACCTCGTAGGAGGCGCCCAAATATTTGTTGATCGTCTTGGCTTTCGCCGGCGACTCGACAATGACGATATTCATGTCATTCCAATGGCTTACGGGAGAAATTAAAGGCCGGTTCCGCGAGACTCGCGTCGGCGTTTCGAAAGCGAACATGGGTGGTGAGGCCGCCCCTGTCAAATGGCCTGATGTGGAAAGGGGCTGAAAGGGTCCCGCTGAACTATCGCAGCAGTTGCAAAATACTCGCTATGATTGCGCTCTCGGAAAGGGCAAGTTGCGGCAATGCGCGGGTTTGGAAGTGAATGCATGACCAGGACAGGACCGATGATCCGCCAGGGGAATGGGCTTGCGCGTTAGGTTCCGTGCGGCCTCCTACCCCGGCGGCGCTCCCCGCATGTCGGCCTCGATGGTGAGCCGTGCAGGTTCGCCGAAACGCGCCCGGTAGACCTGCAGGTTCTCCATCACGCGCTGCACGTAGATGCGGGTCTCCGTGAACGGGATGCGTTCGACCCAGTCGACGACGTCGACAGTCGGGTCCCGTGGATCGCCATAGCTTGCGATCCACTGCCTGGCGCGCCCGGGCCCGGCATTATAGCCGACGAAAGCAAGGACATGATTGCCGTCATAGGCGTTGACGAGATGGGCGATCTGAGCGGAACCCAGCTGCACATTGTAGGTGGGATCTTTCAGGAGCCGCTTGGGATCGAACTTTATTCCCAGTCGACGGGCGATGGTGTGGCCCGTGGCGGGCGTCACCTGCATCAGCCCGATCGCCTTGGCGGTCGAGATAACGGTCGGGTTGAACGCGCTTTCCGCCCGCGCGATCGCGTAGACGAGGCTCTTGTCCGCTTTCTGTCCGATCGCGGCGTATTTGGGCAGCCCATCGTCCGGGAAGGCGTAACGATCGAAAGCCAAACCGCGCGCCAAGGCGCCCCGGCCGAGCGCCAGCATGCCACGCGGATCCTTTTGTCGGGCAATCGCTTCGGCGATCAGTGTGAGCACGCCAGTCTCGATACGATCGAGGTCGGCGACGAAGGAAAGCACGAGATCGCGGTTGCCGCTCTGGTAAAGCAGCTCAACGGCCCGCACCATTTCACGGCCACCCTGGTCGGCGCGCTGCTTGCGGCTCAATGCGGGCGGCCGGCGCAAGGAAATCGTACGGCGGCCGAGACGCGCGCCGGCCAACTGACCATAATAGGCCGACGAGCGCCGTGCAGCTTCCCGGTAGTGCCGGCGGGCCTCATCTTCCCGGCCGGCGGCTTCGGCGACGCGTCCCAGCCAATAGAAGGCACGGGCAAGCGAGGTCGGGTGCGTCGTGATCTGCGGGATACGATCGAAGTGCTTTCCCGCGGTTTGGTGATCGCCAAGGTATCGCAGCGCGATCCATCCCGCCGTGAACGGCTGATCGACGCGGAGGCTTTCCTTCGACGGAAGCGCGGCTTCGCTGGCAATCCGGTAGGCCATCTGGGCCTTGCCGTCGTCGAGCAGATTGCGCACCAGGATGCGCCGCTCGATCCACCACGCGTCGGCATCGCGAATGAGCTGCGGATCGCGCGGCGCCTGCAGCATCAGCTGGGCGGCTTCCAGGATGTGGTCGCTGCGCCGAAGCCACTGGATGCGGTTGAACAGATGGGCGGGATCATTGCGGGCCGCCTTCGGCACGGCGTCGAGCAACCCGCCCGCGTTCTTTGCCTTGCGTTTCACGGCGACGCGCGCCTTCACGATCGCGAGGTCCGAACCGCCGAGCCGGCTTGCAGCTCGCGTCGCGGTACCGAGGTCGTCCGCATAAAGCCGCGTATCCATCCGCGCCTTGTGATCGTCTCTCGTCAGCAGCGGCCCGAAGGTCTCGAGCACTTGCGACTCGAGAGCGGCCGAGAAATCATTCTCGCGCCACGCCGAGCGAGCGTATTTGCGGGCTGCGGCGCGGTCACCGCGCGCCAGCAGCGCGCGTGCCATCGCCAGCTTGCCGAGTACTCCCAGCGGTTCCTGGCGCGAGAAGTGGGCGAGGACGGCGGCGGGCTCGCGCCGCTCCGACCAGAGCCGGGCTTCCGCGCGCCGCAGGAATAAGTTAACGCTCGGCCATTGCGGATTGGCGCGGATGAAGTCGGCGTAATGCGCGAAGTTGAGCGCTTCATCGTCAGAACGCAGGATCACCCATTCCGCCAGCTTCCGGCCCGCGCTGTCGCGAATCTGATCCTTCAGATTCATTGCCGCGCCGACCTTGCCGTTGCGCGCCAGGCGGAGGACCTCCTTCAGGGTGCCGATGTCCGACGCCGCCGAGGGGGCGCGGCGCGCTTCGGCAAAACGCTGGAATGGTTGGGGTGCGCCGAGTGTCGGCAGCCGCGAAGAATGTATGTGTCCGACCGGGGCGGGAGCCTCGGCGACGGCCGCCGCCGCGCTGACGGTATGCGACCTCGCCGCCAGCAATGCGGCGCCGGCAACAAGAAGTGACGTCAAAAAAGGACGAGCGCGATTCGGTCGCATCATGCCGTCCTGTGTATCGCTTGAGATTGTTCGGAATAGGTCTCCTCTTGTCAGGTTTTTCCCTACGCGCAGTCTGACGAACGCACTCTGCCATTGCTGCGGGAGCTTGCTGTTTGGGTCCCGATCTCGGACGCAAGAGCCGCCCATTCAGGGTTTGAACACTTCGCCGGGGTAGGCGCCCCACAATCTGCTCTGGCGGATATATCCCAGCCTTGACTTGACCGTCACTTCGCACCACCGGCCATCACACCGGACAAGGCGAACCAGCACCTTGGGCTGCGCGACGGCGACAATCGAGGCGTTTGTCGCTGCCCTGGAGCGTAGCAATACGGGTTTGGCTTTCGACCATGGTGCCACCAGCGCCGTTCTCCTGCCGGAAAGCAACGGCCCAAGCGTCCACCCCTGGTCGCCTTGCGAGTCGCGAATTCGCCGCCAATTGCCGTACTCCGCAATGATTTCGACCGGTAGTCCACGGCGCACGAAGGTCCATTTAAGGGGATAATCGACGCCAGGTCCCGTCCTCACATTTGCATTCCCGGTCTTGATTGAAACGAAACGTGGAAGCGGCAGACCTGTCGTCTGGCCGATGTCCGAAGCAAGGGTTCCACCTCCGAGGACGTTCAGAGCGATGATGAGCGCAGAAAATATAATGCGGTGGAACATCGGACCGTGGTGTTCGATTTCGGTGCGTTGCGGGCAGTTGCGGCCAACGGACGCGACTGGATGAATGTTCCGGCGATCTTTCGTCTTCCGGATACACCAGGCACGTTTCATGGAACTTGCGCGCGCGGGAAGGGCGACAATTCGACCACATGACGGACTCTATCGAATGTGCCATTCGTAACGAACGGTAATCTGGCGTCAGTTCACGTGGATCACTTCGCTGTGATCCCGACTCACCGTCCGAACTACAACATGATGAGGCTGTACTCGATGCGCAGGTCCCCGATCAATTTCATTCTCGTCGGTATCGCAATCGCATGGCTGCCTGCGAACGCGCTCGCTGGTCCGGACCTGGATAAGGCTGCCATCGAAGCTGCCATTCCGGTTCCGGAGCCCGTCAACCTTCCGCCACCGACGATCGCCGATCTGGGTCCCATTGCACCCGCTGCCGAGGCCACCACGGCGGCTGCCCCGAAGGATATCGTCGAGGCGCCAAGCTCCGGCAACTTGCAGGCCGCCGACCAGCTGGTCGCGACGAAGCTGCGCGAACTCCTCGCCGATCAGCCCCGCAAATTTATCAGCCGTGAGCAGGACCGCGCGGGCACCGAAGCCTTTTACCGCGATCGGGACTACGCTCCGCTCTGGACGACAGACGGCTCGCCGAACGCGCGCGCGTCCGGCGCCATCGCCTATCTGCGCGGCGTTGCGATCGATGGCCTCGACCCCGCCGATTATCCGATTCCGGATTTCTCCGCCGCATCCGAACCCGAAGCGCGCGCGAAAGCTGATCTCGCGTTGACGGATTCGGTCCTCACCTTCGCGCGCCACGCGCGCACCGGGCGGGTGCATTACACCCGTGTCAGCGGCGCTATCCTGTATGAGCTGCAATATCCCGAACCCGCCGAAGTTCTCTCCAAGCTGGTTGCATCGGACAATCCGGCCGAGACGCTCAACTCGTTCAATCCACAGCAGCCGGGCTATGTTGCACTCAAGGCAAAGCTGGCGGAAGAGCGCGCCAGGAGCAGCGAGCAGAGTGAGGCGGTCGTTCGAGTCCCCGCGGGCCCGTTGCTGCGCCCGGGGATGGAGGACATCCGCGTTCCGATCCTGCGCAAACGGCTGAAAGTGGCGGACGATCCCGACAGCCTTCGCTACGACGAAACCGTCGTCGATGCGGTGAAGGGCTTCCAGCGGGAGGCGGGACTGCTGCCGGACGGGCTGCTCGGCTCGAACACTCTCGCGCGCCTCAACGGCGCCAATGCGAGCGCCCGTCTCGATGTCGTCGACACGATCGTTGCCAATATGGAGCGCTGGCGCTGGCTGCCCCGGGATCTCGGGGCAAAGCATGTCATGCTCAACATCCCGGACTACACTCTGGCGGTCTACGACCAAGGCAAGACCGTATGGTCGACCCGCGTGGTCGTGGGCAAGCCCGGCCGCATGTCCACGCCGCTGCTCAGCGAGACCATCAAGAGCATTACGGTCAACCCGACCTGGAATGTGCCGCCGTCGATTATCCACAACGAGTACCTGCCGGCGCTGCGGCAGGATCCCGGTGCGCTCGAGCGCATCGGACTGAAAGTGGTGCAGAACGCCAACGGGACGATCCGGATCTACCAGCCGCCAGGTGCCGGCAATGCGCTGGGCCGTATCCGCTTCAACTTTCCCAACAAGTTCCTCGTCTATCAGCACGATACTCCGGACAAGCATCTGTTTGCGCATCCGAAGCGGGCCTACAGCCACGGCTGCATGCGGGTCCAGGATCCGGACAAATATGCCGAGGTGCTGCTCTCACTGACGCAGCCCGCGGACGGCTACTCAAGCGATCGCATCCGCGGCATGTACGGGAAGGGCGAGCGAAACATTGCGCTCGGTCACCCGATGCCCGTGCATCTCACCTATCAGACGGCCTATGTCGATGCCGCCGGCGACCTGCAACTCCGGCCCGATATCTATGGCCGCGATGCGCAGACCCTTGCCGTTCTCAAGAACGGGGAGCGCCCGGACGCAGACACTCCTGTCGCGCGCCGGAACTCCAGCGCCAAGCCAGTGGTCGCGCGCCTGCCGTCTCGACAGCAGCAGGGTGGCTTCTTCAGCTTTTTCTTTCAGTAAGCCCGTCCGCGGTTCGGGTTAGGCGCGGGGAATTCGTTTCCTCGCTGAAGAGATTACGGTGCGTGCAGTCACGATCAGACTGCCGGCTAGCTCATCGACACGAGTCCGCCGCCGTGGCGCTCCAGCCGCCCGGCGAGTTCGAGCTCCAGCAGCACGGCGCGCACCGTAGCGGGCGAGGCGGCGGCCATCCGGATCACATCGTCGAGCAGCAGCGGCGTCGGCCCGAGCAAGGCTGTGATGCGGGCGCGGTCGCCGGCGTCGGGTTCGACATCGAGCGGCTCGTCGTCCGGCTCGCGCAAGGCGAGCGGTCGTCCCATGATCGGCTCGACCGCGCTGATGATGTCGGATGCTTCGGTGGTCAGCGTCGCGCCCTGCTTGATGAGGTCGTTGGTGCCGGCGGCGCGCGGATCGAGCGGCGAGCCCGGCACGGCAAATACTTCGCGGCCCTGTTCGGCGGCGATCCGCGCCGTGATCAGCGATCCCGAGCGCAGCGCCGCCTCGACCACGACGACGCCGAGCGCCGCTCCCGAGATCAGCCGGTTGCGCCGTGGAAAATCGCGGGCGCGCGGCGCATGTCCCATCGGCATCTCGGAAATCGCCGCCCCGCCGGCCTCCAGCAACGACGCCAGCAGGACTTCATGCTCGGGCGGATAGATCCGGTCATGGCCGCCGGCCAGCACCGCAACGGTGCCGCCCTCGAGGCTGGCACGATGCGCCGCCTGGTCGATGCCGCGCGCCAGTCCCGACACGATGACGAACCCGGCATCCGCGAGATCGCGCGCCAGCGTGCCCGCGAATTTCAGCCCGGCGCCGGAGGCGTTGCGCGAGCCGACGATCGCGAGCATCGGCCGCATCAGCGCAGCGAGCGCGCCGCGCACACCGAGCAGCGGCGGCGCATCGTCCAGCGTGGCCAGCCGTGGCGGATAGCCGGTTTCTTCCGGCGCGAGCAGGCGAACGCCGATCCTGTTACCGGCCGCCAGTTCGGCGCGCGCATCCTCCTCGCTGCAGATACGCCCAGGGCGATCGGCCCCGCCGCGCCGCGCGAGGTCCGGCAGTCGCTGGAGCGCGATGCGGGCGCTGCCGAAATGATTCATCAATGAACGAAAGGTGCGCGGCCCGACATTGTCGGAACGGATCAGCCGCAGCCGGTCGACGCGCTCGGCGTCGGTGAGGCGGGTGGTACTTGAGGTTTTGACGTCCACGGTGTCCCCCAAGCCGGCAACATGGATCAACCGGAGGAAGTCGGCAACGGGATTTGCACCTGCCGTCATCCCGGGGCGCGTCGAGGACGCGAACCTCAGATGCGTCATTGCACATCGGGGAATTTCGAGATTCCGGGTTCGATGCTTTGCATCGCCCCGGAATGACGACGCACGTCACTTCTGCCCGATGCGCCCCTCGGTGCCCGCCTGCAATCGCCCGATGTTTTCGCGGTGCATGTAGACCAGCAGCAGGGTCAGCCCGGCGAACAATGCCGCCAGCGCGGGGTGGCCGAACCACCACAGGAAGATCGGCGTCGCGAGACTTGCGACCAGCGCCGATAGCGACGAGTAGCGCGAGATCGCCGCGGTGGCGAGCCACAGCAGGCAGAACAGCACGGCGGCCGGCCAGAACAATCCGATCAGTACGCCGATATAGACCGCGACGCCTTTGCCGCCCCTGAATTTGAGCCAGACCGGGAAGAGGTGGCCGAGGAAGGCGCCGAGCGCCGCCAGCATCGCGGCGTTGGGTCCGCCGAAGTAGCCGGCGATGATGACCGCGAGCGTGCCCTTCATGGCGTCGCAGAGCAGCGTCGCCGCGGCGAGGCCCTTGCGGCCGGTGCGCAGCACGTTGGTGGCGCCGATATTGCCGGAACCGATCGAGCGCAGATCCTGCGTGCCGGCCAGTTTGGTCAGTACCAGCCCGAACGGGATCGAGCCCAGGAGATAGCCGATGATGAGCCCCACCGGCAGCCATGCTTCAGGTGACATCAACGTGGCTCCTTTCAGACGTGCTCATACACCGTGCGGCCGCCGACGATGGTCCTTACCACGCGGCCGGAGAACCGGGCTTCGTCGAAAGGCGTGTTCTTGCATTGCGACTTGAGGTCGGCGGGATCGAGCACCCACGGCGTGTCGGGATCGATCACGATCACGTCGGCGGGCGCGCCCGCGCGCAGCGATCCGCCGGGGAGCCCCATCAATTCGGCCGGGCGCGTCGACATTGCGCGGATCAGGGTCTTGAAATCGGTCTCGCCATTGTGGATCAGCCGCAGCGCGGCCGGCAGGATGGTCTGCAGGCCGATCGCGCCATAGGCGGCTTCCGCGAACGGCAGCCGCTTGACCTCGACGTCCTGCGGATTGTGGTCGGACATCACGACGTCGATCAACCCGGAGGCGACGGCGGCGACCAGCGCGAGACGATCGTTCTCGGTGCGCAGCGGCGGCGACAGCTTGAGGAAGCTGCGGTAGGGGCCGATGTCGTTCTCGTTCAGGGTCAAGTGATTGATCGAGACCGAGGCGGAGACCGCAAGACCGGCGTCGCGGGCGCGCTGCAGGATTTCGAGCGACTCGATGCAGGTCAGCGAGGCCGCGTGATAGCGCCCGCCGGTCAGCGCGACCAGCCGCATGTCGCGCTCCAGCATCACGGCCTCGGCCGCATTGGGAATGCCGACCAGCCCGAGCCGTGCCGCGAATTCGCCCTCGTTCATGACGCCTTCGCCGACCAGATTGGGGTCTTCGGTGTGGTGCACGATCAGCGCGTCGAAGTCGCGGGCATAGGTGAGGGTGCGCCGCATCACCTGCGCGTTGATGACACTGCGGTCGCCATCGGTGAAGGCGACGGCGCCGGCGGCTTTCAGCAGGCCGATCTCGGTCATCTCCTCGCCGCGCATGCCCTTCGTCAAAGCCGCCATCGGGTGGATGTTGACGATGGCGGTGTCGCGGGCGCGGCGCAGCACGAAATCCACCGTCGCGGAATTGTCGATGACGGGGGAAGTATCCGGCTGGCAGATAATGGTGGTGATGCCGCCGCACGCCGCGGCCTGGCTGGCGGAGGCGAAGGTCTCGCGGTGGCTGGCGCCGGGCTCGCCGACAAAGGCGCGCATGTCGATCAGTCCGGGGGCGACCACCTTGCCGGCGCAATTGATGATGTCGGTGCCTTCGGGGACGCCGGCGGCCCCGATGCCGCGCCGGCTGTCGCGAATGAAGCCGTCGGCGATCAGGACATCGGCGGGGCCGTCGAAATCCCTGGAGGGATCGACGACGCGGGCGTTGGCCAGCAGAATCGGGCGGCGGTCCCTCATGACGTCACGCATTCGGCAGGTTGCGGGCGAGCGCCTCGAGCACCGCCATCCGCACCGCCACTCCCATTTCCACCTGCTCGCGGATCAGCGACTGCGCGCCGTCCGCCACGATCGAGTCGATTTCGACGCCGCGGTTCATCGGCCCCGGATGCATCACCAGCGCGTCGGGCTTTGCATAGGCGAGCTTCTTCTGGTCGAGCCCGAAATAATGGAAATACTCGCCTGTCGAGGGCACGAACGAGCCGTTCATGCGCTCGCGCTGCAATCGCAGCATCATCACGATGTCGGCGCCGTTCAGTCCCTCGCGCATGTCGCGGGCGACCTCGACGCCCATCCGCTCGATGCCGCGCGGCAGCAGCGTGGAGGGGGCGACCACCCGGACCCGGGCACCCATGATGTTGAGCAAGAGGATATTGGAGCGCGCCACCCGCGAATGCATGACGTCGCCGCAGATCGCCACCACCAGGCCTTCGAGCCGGCCCTTGTTGCGCCGGATGGTCAGCGCATCGAGCAGCGCCTGCGTCGGATGCTCGTGGGCGCCGTCGCCGGCATTGATGACCGAGCCGTCGACCTTGCGCGCCAGCAGTTCCACCGCGCCGGACGCGTGGTGCCGCACCACCAGGATATCGGGATGCATGGCGTTCAGCGTCACCGCTGTGTCCATCAGCGTCTCGCCCTTGCGGATCGAGGACGAGTTGACCGACATGTTCATGACGTCGGCGCCGAGCCGCTTGCCGGCGATCTCGAACGAGGACTGGGTCCGGGTCGAGGCCTCGAAGAACAGATTGATCTGGGTGCGGCCGCGCAAGCTGGTGCGCTTCTTGTCGACCTGCCGGTTGAGTTCGACATACTCCTCGGAGAGGTCGAGCAGGCCGGTGATGTCGGCAACGGAAAGGCCCTCGATGCCCAGCAGATGCCGGTGACCGAGGACGAAGGTCGATTTCGATACAGGGGTCATTAAAACGAGAGCTATAGGCAGAGATGGCGGGCGGGGCAAGCTGCAAATCCCGCACGCGGACTTATCCACTAGCGCTTCGCCGACACCGTAAACTGCATTCGGTGGTGTCCCGGCGGTGCGGTTTCGGCTAGGCTGCCGAAATCGCCGATCGCGCGTGCAGGCCATGGAAAATACTGAGCATTTTACCCGGCATTTCATTCGATCTGTTCGCATCTTCCTGAACGTCCTGCTGGGGATTGGGTGCCTTGCGGGCTTTGGCGCGATGGCGGCGACGCCGGCCGCGGCGGAGAAGCGGATCGCGCTTTCGATCGGTAACGACCTCTATCCCAACCTTTCCCCCGACCGGCAGCTGAAGAAGGCGGTCAACGACGCCGGAACCATCGCGGATTCGCTGAAAGCACTCGGATTCGAGGTCATCGTCGGCACCAATCTCGGCCGCCAGGCCATGATCGACAAACTCGCCCAGTTCACGGCGCGGCTGGAGCCGGGCGATACCGCCGCCTTTTTCTTCGCGGGGCACGGTGTGGCGATCTCGGGCGTCAATTACCTGATCCCGAGCGACGTGCCGGCGGTCACCGAGGGCGCCGAAGCGCGGGTGCGAGGGGCTTCGATCGCGGAGCCCGATTTGCTCTCGGAACTGCAGGCGAAATCGGTCCGGGTCGCGCTGCTGGTGATCGACGCCTGCCGCGACAACCCGTTTCCGCGCGCTGCCGGCCGGTCGATCGGCAATACCAGGGGCCTCGCCGACGCCAAACCGGCGCGCGGGATCTTTACACTCTATTCCGCAGGGATCGGCCAAACCGCGCTGGACCGGCTGAGCGGCGATGATCCCGCGCACAATTCGGTGTTCACCCGGGTGTTCGCCGAACAAATGAAGCGGCCGGAACTGCATTTGGGCGATCTCGCCGTCGAGGTGCGCGAGCGCGTCGCCGAACTCGCTTTGAAGGCGACCGACGGCGGCGGTCAGCCGGCGCCGCACGAGCAGACCCCGGCCTATTACGACCAGACCCTCGGCGGCCGTATCTACCTCTCAGGGCGACCGCCTGCGAATGCTGTGCGTCAGCCCGTCGCCGCGCCGGCGGTTCTGGCGGCAAGGCCGCCGGAGGCGGAACGCGTGCTGCGTCCGCCCAGGCCGGGATCGCCGGGCGAAAGCTGTGTGCGCACGGCCTATGAGACCTACTGCGTCAGTTCGGTGCGCAAGCCGCAATTCGGCAATTCCTATGGCCCGGAAAACCTGTTCGAGGGACCGCAGAGCGCCGCCTGGGTAGAAGGTCAGGCCGGGCAGGGCATCGGCGAGTGGATCGCGATCGAATTCGACGACTTGCGCACGGTGCGCTCGATCGTGGTGCGCAACGGCTACCAGAAGAACAACGATATCTTCCATAAGAACAACCGCGTGCGCCAGTTGCGGGCGGTCTTCTCGCAAGGCGAGACCCAGACGTTTGTGGTGCCCGACCGTTTCGGGTCGGAACTGCTGACGCTGCCGAGGCCGGTGCGGGCCTACTGGGTCAAGTTCATCATCGACGACGTCTGGGCCGGCAACAAGTATAGCGACACCGCGATCACCAAATTGCTGGTCAATTCGGAGCGGGCGCAGTGAGCCGCCGGCATGCGGCGCATCTTCGACGCGCGGCCGGGGCTGCCATGGTAGCCGGCTTGCTCGCAACCGCCGCGGCCCAGGCGCAAACGCTGCCCGGCGATTTTGTCTTTCTGCGCGACATCGATCCGACCATCCTCCAGGACATCCGCTACGCCTCCGCGAACAATTTCGTCGGGCGCAGGCTTTCGGGTTACGACGCGCCGGAATGCGTGGTGAAGCGGCGCGTCGGCCTGGCGTTGAAAACCGTCCAGGCGGAACTGGCGAAGCAGAACCTGTCGCTGAAGATGTTCGACTGCTACCGGCCGGCGCGGGCGTCGCGCGACATGGTGGCGTGGGCGCAGAACGGCAGGGAGACGCCGGCCGAGCGGCGGTATAACCCCACGCTCCCGAAGAAGGACCTGTTCCGGCTGGGTTATATTGCCGAGCGTTCGCAGCATTCCACCGGCGCCGCGCTCGATCTCACGCTGGTCGACCTTTCCGCCGGCAATTCCGCCGTATTCGATCCCGCCAGAACCTATGCCGACTGCACCGCGCCCGAAGCCGCCCGCGCGCCGGAAGGCAGCGTCGACATGGGCACCGGCTATGACTGTTCGGACGTCAAGTCGCACACCGCGGCGCGGAGCATCACGCCGGAACAACGCCGCTGGCGCAACATGCTGGTGGCGGCGATGGCGAAGCAGGGCTTTGTCAATTATTCGAAGGAGTGGTGGCACTTTTCGATGCCGGGCGCGGGCGGGCCCGCGCATGATTTTCCGATCAGGCGGGGGGTTAGATAGGCTTGTGGATCTCGTGCGCCGGCGGGCGCGTGCCGGGCATCCACGTGTTCTTAACTCCGTGGGAAGAAAAGCGTGGATGCCCGGATCAAGCCCGGGCATGACGAATTGAGACACTCGCTCTGGCCGAAAGTTCACGGATGGATTCCCTCGATCCCGCGGCTCCGCCGATCATGGTGACGCCGGCCCGGCACCCGCCGCGCGTCTGGAAATTCTGGGGCACCACGCTGTGGGGCCTGTTCATCTTCATCATGCTGTTTGCCGGCCAGCTCGTGGTGGTGGGCTGGTTCGTTCTGCGGCAGGAGGGGCCGTTCGATCTGGCCGATGCGATCCAGGTCGTCGGCGGCGGCCTGACGATTTCGCTCTCGGTCATCATGGGGCTGCCCGCCGCGCTTGGCGCGATATGGATCGCCACCCGGCTGTCGCGCACGCCGTTTGCCGAATATCTGGCGCTGCGCTGGCCTTCATGGCGTCAACTGGCGATCGGCATCTTCGCCTGGGTGGTGCTGGTCGCGAGCTTCGACCTGTTGTCGCGCGCGCTGGGGCGGGAGGTCGCGCCCGGCTTCATGGTCGACGTGCTGAAATCGGCGAGCGCCGATGGCGCGCTTTGGCTCCTGATCGTCGCATTCTGTGTCGCGGCGCCGATCTCGGAGGAGTTTTTTGCGCGCGGCTTTCTCTACCGCGGCTGGTCGGAATCGTTCCTGAAGGTGCCCGGCGCGATATTGCTGTCATCGCTGGTATGGACCGGGCTGCATATGCAGTACGACTGGTTCTTTTTCGGCCAGGTGTTCTCCATCGGCGTGCTGTTCGGCTGGCTGCGCTATCGCAGCAACTCGACCTGGCTGACGGTGGTACTGCATGGCCTCAACAATCTTGCGGCAACGCTGCAAAGCATCTGGCTGGCGGCGTCGGCTTAAGCCACCAGCGCGATCACGATCGGCATGGTGACGGCCGCCAGAATGGTCTGCAGCGTGATGATCTGCGCCAGCAGGGGGGCGTCGCCGCCCATCTGGCGGGCCAGCACATAGGCGCTCGGCGACGTCGGCACCGCCGAGCACACCGCCACGATGGCCAGACTGGAGCCGGAAAGGCCGAACCAGTACGCCAGCGCGATCGCGAGCGCCGGCATCAGCACCAGTTTCAGAAACACGGCAACGCCGGCGGCGAGGCTCGGGCGAAACATGCCGGCCAGATGCAGGCCGGCTCCGGTGACCAAAAGGCCGATCGCCAGCGCGGAGCGGCCGAGCGCGTCGGCGACCTCATGCCAGATCCGCGGCAGCGGCACGTGCAGCATATTGAAGGCGAGCCCGATGACGCAGGCCCAGATCAGGGGATTGCGCACCACCGTCATCAGGATGGCGCGGACCGACTGCCTTTCCGGCGACGCGTAATGCGCCAGCACGGAAACGCTGAGGACGTTGACCAGGGGGATGATTGCGACCATCGCCACGGAAGCCAGCGCCAGCCCGTTGTCGCCGTAGAGGTTGACGGATACCGCGAGCGCCACATAGGTCTGCCAGCGGGTGGCGCCCTGGAAGATCGAGGTGAAGGCCGGTCCGTCGACCGCGCATCGTGCCAGCAGCGGCTGCAGCGCGAGGCAAAGCAGCGACATCAGCAGCAGCGCGAGCAGCAGCGCGCCGCCGACGCCCGCGACCGGCACGGTGCCGAGATCGGCTTTCACAAGGGTCTGGACCAGCAGCACCGGAAACAGCACGTAATAGGTCAGCCGCTCCAGCCCGTGCCATTGCGTCTCCAGCCGCAGCAGGCTTCGCTTCAGGATGAATCCCAGCACGATCAGCAGGAACACCGGCAGCAACGCCGCAAGGACCAGCGCCATGCTCAGCGGCCCTTGCGGCTGTCGTGGAGCGTCATGATCCGGTCGAGCGCGCCCTGCAGGATGTAGATCGCGGCGTGTTCGTCGATCACCTCGGCGCGCCGGGCGCGGCTCATGTCGGTTCCGATCAATTCCCGCTCCACCGCCGCGGTCGACAGCCGCTCGTCCCACAGGCCGATCGCCAGATCCGTCAGCCTGGAAAAATTGCGGGCAAAGGCGCGGGTCGACTGGGCGCGCGGGCCCTCGCTGGCATCCATGTTGACGGGCAGGCCGAGCACGAAGCCGACCGCGCCGCGCTCGGCGCCGATCGCGAGCAGCCGCGCCGCGTCCGACGTGAACGCCTTGCGCTGGATGGTGCCGACCCCGGTCGCGAGCCGGCGGTCGGGATCGGATACCGCGACGCCGATGGTCTTGGTGCCAAGGTCAAGGCCCACCAGCGCGCCGCGCCCGGGCCAGTGCGCGACAGCTTCGATCAATGGCAGGATGAGCGCAGGCATGGCGTTCGCTTACCACGCGGCGGAGTGCCGACGCAAAAGGCACTTACTTCACCCTCCCCTGAAGGGGCCTTCAGGGGAGGGTAAGAGCGCTGCTACATCTAGCGGATGGCCACCGGGTTGATCATGCTCTGCACCGCGCCCTTGAAGCGCGGCTGGCCGAGGACGAACAGGAACTCATAGGCCTTGTCCTTGGCCAGCTCGGCGGTGTCCATGTTTTCGAGGATGTAGGTGCCGTTCATCGCCAGCAGGATCTGGTGGACCTCGAAGACGTTCTTGGTTTCGAACGGAACAGCTTCGACTCCCCAGGTATCGGCGCCGACCGCAACCACGCCCTTGCCGACGAGATATTTGGCGCCTTCGACGCCGAGGCCGGGTTCACCCGCGCCAAAACGCTTGTCGTCCTTGCCGATCAGGCTGAGCCAGCCGGTGTGGAACAGCACGACATCGCCCTGGCGGATTTCGACGCCCTGCTTTTTGGCGACTTCCTCGATTTCCTTGACGTTGAAGGCGGTGCCTTCCTTGACCACGTCGGTGTTGTAATGGGCCGCCATGTCGAGCAGCACGCCGCGGGTGACCATCGGCGGGACCTTCTCAACGCCGAGCTTTTTCAAGCCGGTGGGATCGGCGAAATCGGCCAGCTTGTTGCCGTTGTAATAGACGTGCTCGACGCCGATATGACCGAGGCCGTCAAGCTGGCTGCCGACACCGACCCAGCCCTCGATAATGTCGTCATTATATGTGGTCTTGCTGGGTCCAAGGCCGGGAATGCCGGCCTGGCCGGGTTGAACGACGGTGATCTTGAAGGCGCGCGGCGGGTAGGCCGGTGTCTTGGTATCGACGGGGATGCCCAGCGCATAGGTCTTGCCGGTCTTGATCAGGGACGCCGCCTTCACGACCAGCTCCGGTTTCATATAGTTGGCGGCGCCGATCTCGTCGTTCGGTCCCCATTTCGATTTGGTCCAGTCCTGTGCGCCGGCGGTTCCGGCCGTACCCAGCACGGCGACAGAACAGCACAATACGATTGCCCTTAGCATCGCAGATCCTCCCAAGCGTTGACGTTATGGTTGTTGGCAGCTAGCGCCTCATATTAACGTAGTGCGGCGGGGCGTCCAAAGTTTTCGACGCGAATGTCGACCGCGATGCAACGTGCATTCGCAACCGCGAAATGCCCAATTTGAAAGACACCATCATGTGGCCCGACCGCCGACTTCTCGACCTCTTCAAGACCGAGTTTCCCATCGTGCTCGCGCCGATGGCGGGAGTCGTGGATGCCGATCTCGTGATTGCGGCGGCGCAGGGCGGCGCGCTTGGCTCGCTGCCCTGCGCGATGTTCTCGCCGGAAAAGGCGCGCGAGCAGATCAACATCATCCGTCAGCGCGTCGCGACGCCGCTCAACGTGAATTTCTTCTGCCATACTCCGGTCGAGGCCGACCCCGCGCGCGAGACCGGATGGAAGAAGCGGCTGTCGCCCTATTACAGCGAGTTGGGGCTCGATCCGGCGGCGCCGGTCAATGCCGCCAACCGCGCGCCGTTCGACGAGGCGATGTGCGCCCTGGTCGAGGAGTTGAAGCCCGAAATCGTCAGTTTCCATTTCGGCCTGCCGGATCCCGCGCTGCTGGAGCGCGTCAAGGCGGCCGGCTGCATCGTGATGTCGTCGGCGACCATCGTGCGGGAGGCGATCTGGCTGGAGGAGAACGGCGCCGACGTCATCATCGCGCAAGGCGCCGAGGCCGGCGGCCATCGCGGCATGTTCCTGACCGACAACATCGCCGAACAGCCCGGCACCTTTGCGCTGGTGCCGCAGGTGGTGGACGCCGTGAAGGTGCCGGTGATCGCCGCCGGCGGGATCGCCGACGGGCGCGGCATCGCGGCGGCGTTCGCGCTGGGGGCGGCGGGCGTGCAGATCGGCACCGCCTATCTGCGCTGCCCGGAGTCCAAAGTGGTGGCCCCGGCGCGCGTGGCGCTGGCGCAGGCGCGCGACGATTCCACCGTCATCACCAATGTCATGACCGGGCGTCCGGCGCGCGGGGTGGCCAACCGGGTGATGCGCGAAGTCGGCCCGATTTCACCCGATGCGCCGGCGTTCCCCCATTCCGCCACCGCGCTCGGATCGCTGAAGGCGGCTGCCGAAAAGCTGGGCAAGGTCGATTTCACCAATCTCTGGGCCGGGCAGGCGGTGCGGCTCGGCCGCGACATGCCCGCTGCTGAACTGACCCGGGCGCTGGCCGGCGCCGCTTTGGCGCGGCTGAGCCGGATGGCGGGGTAGCCCTTGCTTCACCTCTCCCGATGGGAGAGGTGAAGACCACCTCCTCAATGGAGGGCATGCGGCGGTTGCGGCGCAAAAGGAGCCTCTGCTATACGGCGGGCTGAATTCTCCGCCAGAGGCCCTATATAATGTCCGTGGATGCTGCCACCGTCCGCCGTAT
>NZ_JAUYQU010000020.1 GCF_030697065.1 Bradyrhizobium sp. | reverse complement strand
CCTGGATGAAGAGTTCGCCGGGGATCATTTTGCGCCTTTCTCCGTCATTCCGGGGCGCGCGCAGCGCGAACCCGGAATCTCGCAGTTAATTACCTCTGGATTCCGGGTTCGGCGCGTTGCGACGCCCCGGAATGACGACCTTCAATTCTCATCGTATCGGCTCGTGCACGGTAACGAGCTTGGTACCGTCCGGAAACGTCGCCTCGACCTGGATGTCGTGGATCATCTCGGCGATGCCGTCCATGCACTGGGCGCGGCTGATGACCTGCGCGCCGGCCTGCATCAGTTCGGCGACGGTGCGCCCGTCGCGGGCGCCCTCGACGATGAAATCGGAGATGATGGCGATGGCCTCGGGATGGTTGAGCTTGACGCCGCGCTCCAGGCGGCGCCGCGCCACCATCGCCGCCATCGAGACCAGCAGCTTGTCCTTTTCGCGGGGAGAGAGGTTCATGCGAGCACTCTAATCAATTGCCTCGATCTAGTTGAGCCAGAGCCGCGGCAGCGCTGTTGCCGAGGCGCGGCCGAGCACCGCCATCATGTCGGCGCGCAGCCGGGCCGCATCTTGGGCACAGAAGCGGGCCATTGCAAATCCATTCCAGCAGGAGACGCCGACCTCGCCACCGAATGAATTCGCAACCTCGCGAATCCGCTCCACCAGCGCCTCGTCGCCGGGCACGATCAGCGCAGTGCCGATGGCGACACCGCCGTTGGCGACCGCAGGTCTCGTCAGCTTGGCGCCGATGTCGCCGTCGAGCCGTACGTTCTCGGCGAACACCAGCCGGCCGCCGCGGCGCAGCCGCCAGCGGTCGACGAATTCGCCCCTTTGCATGCGCTCGCCCATCGCGGCGCGGCCGAACACCACGATCTCGCAGAGCAGCAGCGTGGCGCCTTCGGCCAGGTCGATATCGATCCGCCGCAAAACCCGCGCGCGGTCGAACAGGATGGTTTCCTGCGGCATCCAGCGCAGATGCGCGCCGGCGGCGGCCTTCAGGGAAATATTGACTTCGGCGGCCGGCCCCTGCGCCCGGTAGACCTTTTCCGCTGCCGCCGTGGTCACCGCAAGGCTGGAGCCTTCGCCGACCGCGATGTCGATATCGAAGCGATCGCCGCCGGCAATGCCGCCGGCGGTATTGACGAACATGGCCGAGAGACCCTCCGCCTCAGGGGAAGGAAAGCGGACGCGCAAGGAGCCTGATTCATGCAACTGGCGGCGGCGGGTGGCACCCTCGACCTGGTGCACGTCGAACCTCACCGCGCCCTGC
>NZ_JAUYQU010000282.1 GCF_030697065.1 Bradyrhizobium sp. | reverse complement strand
CTGCGACGGGTGACCGGCTATCAGGACTTCGTCGACGAGGCGCCGCTCGACCTCGTCTACGTCGCCGACCACGGCCGCATGATGCTGGTGCCGGTCGCCAGCCGCGAGAGTTTTGCGTCCGCCGCCGCCGGCGCGATCGCGCATAACGTCAATCTGTTCGCCGCGGGCAACGGGCTTTCCGCCGTGATCCGCGCCTGGATCGACCGCGACGCCATCGCCAACGCGCTGGGACTCGGCCACGACCAGCAGGTGCTGCTGTCGCAGACCGTGGGTTTTCCGAAGGGATGAGCGGCGGCCTCCATCAACGGACCGCCGATGGATCACGCGCCGCCGTGACGTTCGTTTGACCCCAGCCGGCTGCGTTTTACTGGATCATCCGCCCATGATGACGACGACGCGTCACCTCACCACCGACGCGGTCTGCCCGAACAGGATCCTGCGCTCTTCCTCGGTGCGGTTCACCGGCTGGCCGAAATTCGGATTGATCTCCTTGGCCAAGGCATAGGCGCGCTGCGTTGCCGGCCGTTCGCGGATGGTCTCGAGCCAGCGCTTCAGATGCGGGAAGTCGTCGATTTCCTGGCCCTGGTTCTTGTAGCCGACCACCCAGGGATAGCTCGCCATGTCGGCGATCGAGTATTCGCCGGCGACGAATTCGCGATCGGCAAGGCGCTTGTTGAGCACGCCATAGAGCCGGTTGGTCTCGTTCACATAGCGGTCGATGGCATATTTGATTTTCTCCACGGCGTAATTTCGAAAGTGGTGGTTCTGCCCGGCCATCGGCCCGAGCCCGCCCATCTGCCAGAACGTCCACTGGATCGCGTCGTAGCGGCCATGGAAATCGGCGGGCAGGAATTTTCCGGTCTTCTCGGCGAGGTACAGCAGCATCGCGCCGGATTCGAAGATCGCGATCGGCTTGCCGCCGCCCTTCGGTTCGTGATCGACCATGGCGGGAATGCGGTTGTTCGGCGCGATCGCCAGGAATTCCGGCTTGAACTGCTCACCCTTGCCGATGTTGACCGGGAAGACCTTGTATTTCAGCCCGGTCTCTTCGAGGAACATCGTGATCTTGTGGCCGTTCGGCGTGCTCCAGTAATAGAGGTCGATCATGGCGCGTCCCTGTCCTGCGGAAAAAAACGGGTTGCCCCCGATTTGAATGCGATTGCATGAAGTTCACCGCATCGCCTGCGCCGAGTCAATGGATGAAGCGCTTGGCATCTCGGCGAATGTTTCACGAAGGCGCGCAGAGGCGGGCTTGCAGGCGCTTCTTCTCCCCTCCTCCCGCGAAGCGGTGGGGAGGGGTCGGGGGTGGGGGGTCTATCGGCGTATTCGACTGGCAGCGAATTTGCGGAGATACCCCCCACCCCCGACCCCTCCCCACCACGCGCAAGGGCGCGTGGGAGGAGGGGAGCAAAGAAGTCGCGCGACGTGTCGATGAAGCACCGGAATGGAAAGTTGCTCTACGTTTCCGCGTCCGGAAGCGGCGCGTTCGAAACATGGCGCGTTTGCCTGAGAATGCCGCGCTTCGGCGCGAACAGGAATGCCAGGATAAAGAACGTGGCCTGGGTCAGCACGATGCAGGCGCCGGTCGCCCCGTCGATATGGAAGCTGACGAGGGTTCCCAGCGCCGCCGACACGGTGGCGGTGGCGGTCGCGATCACCAGCATGCGCTCGAAACTGTCGGTCAAAAGATAGGCCGTGGCGCCCGGCGCGATCAGCATGGCAACCACGAGAATGATGCCGACGGCCTTGAGCGAGGCGACGATGGTGAGCGACAGCAGCACCAGCAGGCCATAATGCAGCACCCGCACCGGCAGCCCGATCGAGCGGGCGTGGTTGGGATCGAAGCAGTAGAGCAAGAGGTCGCGCCGCTTGACCAGCACGACCAGCAGCGTGCCGCCGGCGACGATGGCGGTTTCGACCAGATCCCGCGCGGTCACGCCCAATACGTTGCCGAACAGGATGTGCATGAGATGCTGGTCGGTATCCACCTTGGTGAAGATCACGAGCCCGAGCCCGAACATGCCCGAGAACACGATCCCCATCACCGTGTCCTCCTTCACGCGGCTGTTCTCCTTGAGGTAACCGGTCAGCAGCGCGCAGGAGAGGCCGGCGGCGAAAGCGCCGAGCGCCAGCGGCAGGCTCAGCACATGGGCGAGCACGATGCCCGGCAGCACGGCATGCGAGATCGCGTCGCCCATCAGCGACCAGCCCTTCAGCACGAGGTAGCACGACAGCACCGCGCAGACCGCCGCCACCATCACGGAAACCACCAGCGCCCGCTGCATGAACGGATAGGCCAGCGGCCCCGATATCCAGTCGGTCAAAATCATCATGCTTCCGACTCCACGACGGCGAGACGGCGGCGGCGCGCGGCGATCACGCCGTGCTTCGGCGCGAACGCGAATGCCGCGATGAACAACAGCGTCTGCAGCGTGACGATCACCCCGCCGGTGGCGCCATCGAGGAAGAAACTGATGTAGGCGCCGACGAAGCTGGTGACCGCGCCGAGCGCGACGCTGATCAGGATCAGCCGGCCGAAGCGATCGGTGAGCAGATAGGCGGTGGCACCGGGGGTCACGACCATGGCGATGACGAGGCAGGCGCCGACGGTCTGCAGCGCCGCCACCGTGCAGGCGCTCAGCAAGGTGAAGAACACGATCCTGAGCGCCCGGGTGTTGAGGCCGATGCTGCGGGCGTGGTTCTCGTCGAAGAACGTCACCATCAGGTCTTTCCAGATCACCGTGAGGATGGCGAGGGAGACCGCGGCGATGATCGCTACCTGAACCACGTCTTCATCCGAGATCGCCAGGATGTTGCCGAGCACGATGGTCTGGATGCTGACCGACGTCGGCCAGATCGACGCCATCAGCAGGCCGAGCGCGAACAGGGTGGTGAACACCAGGCCGATGACGGCGTCCTCGCGCAGCCGCGAATTCAGCTTGACGAATTGCATGCCGCCGGCGGCCAGGATTCCGGCAAAGAAGGCGCCGACCGCGAACGGCGCCCCGACGATATAGGCGGCAGCGACGCCGGGCACGATGGAGTGCGCCAGCGCGTCGCCCATCAGCGACCAGCCCTTGAGCATCAGATAGGCCGACAGGAAGGCGCAGACGCCGCCGACCAGCGCGCTCACCCACATCGCCTTCAGCATGTAATTGTAGCCGAAGGGAGCCAGCATCTCGGCGAACAAGGAGTCCATGTTACTCGGGCTTCGTGTTGCTGAGGGAGTCGGCCCGGTCGCCATAGAACACCACCGGCCGCTCGTCGTCGGTGAGCACGGTGACCCGCCTGGTGTCGGCATCGTCGTGCAACGCGGTGCCGCCGAGCTGGAAGTTGCGCAGCACGCCGCCGAAGGCGCGCTCGAGATTTCCCTGGGTGAAGACCTGCGCCGTCGGGCCGGATGCCAGCACCGTGCGGTTGATGAGAACGACCTGGTCGCAGAATTCCGGCACGCTGCCGAGATTATGGGTCGAGACCAGCATCAGGTGCCCGGCGGCCCGCAATTCGCGCAGCAGGCCGATGATGGCGGCCTCGGTCTTGACGTCGATGCCGGTGAAGGGCTCGTCGAGCAGGATGATGCGGCCCTCCTGGGCCAGCGAGCGCGCCAGGAAGACGCGCTTCTTCTGGCCGCCGCTCAGCTCGCCGATCTGGCGGTGGCGAAATTCGCTCATGCCGACGCGCTCCAGCGCCTGGTCGACCTTGTAGCGATCGGCGCGCGACGGCATCCGCAGGAAATTCATGTGCCCGTAGCGGCCCATCATCACGACGGTCTCGACCAGCACCGGAAAATTCCAGTCGACGTCCTCGCTCTGCGGCACATAGGCGACGATGTTCTTCTTCAGCGCTTCACTGACGCTCAGTCCGCACAGCCTCACCTCCCCTGCCGCCGGCTGCACGAAACCCATGATCGCCTTGAAGATGGTGGATTTTCCGCTGCCGTTGACGCCGACCAGCGCACAGATCGTACCGGGGTCGAGCTCGAACGAGGCGTCATGCACCGCGGTCAGGCCGTTGGCATAGCTCACCGTGAGATTGCGCACGGAAATGCTTGAGCCGGGCGTCGCCCTGTCCGGCGCGATGCCGGTGAACGGCGCGGATGCGTTCACTTGCCGAATCCCTTCGCAATCGTCTCGACGGTCACCTTCAGGAGCTCGAGATAGGTGGGGACCGGACCACCGGCGGCGCTGAGCGAGTCGACATATAGCACGCCGCCATAGCGGGCGCCGGTCTCGCGCGCGACCTGTTTGGCGGCGCGGTCGGAGATCGTGCTCTCGCTGAAAACCACCGGAACCTTGTTCTTGCGCACGAGGTCGATCACCTTGCGAACCTGCTGCGGCGTGCCCTGTTCGTCGGCATTGATCGGCCACAGATAGGCCTCGCGCAGCTTGTAGTCGCGCGCCAGATAGCTGAACGCGCCTTCGCTCGAGACCAGCCAGCGCTGGCCTTCGGGGATGGACTCGAGCCGCTTGCGCAGGGGCTCGTCGAGCGCCTTGATCCGCGCCGAATATTCCGCGGCGTTCCTGCTATAGGCTTCCGCGTTGGCCGGGTCGTATTTGACCAGCGCCTTGCGGATGTTGTCGACATAGATCAGCGCGCTGGACGATGACATCCAGGCATGCGGATTGGGCTTTCCGCTGTAGGGACCCTCGGCGATCCCCATCGGCTCGATGCCTTCGGTGACGACCACGCTCGGCACCTCCTTGACGTTCTCGAAGAATTTCTCGAACCAGCGTTCGAGGTTGAAGCCGTTCCACAGCACGAGGTCGGCCGCCTGCGCCCGCACGATATCGAGCGGCGTCGGCTGGTAATCGTGGATCTCGGCGCCAGGCTTGGTGATCGATTCCACGATGGCCTTGTCGCCGGCGACGTTCTGCGCGATGTCCTGAATGATCGTGAACGTGGTCACGACCCGAAACGGCTTGCGCGGCGCGGTTTGCGCCTGCGCCGGAACGCCCAGCGCCGCGCCGGCGAACGCCGCCGCCAGGACCGCTGCCAGCATTGCCACGAGCCGCCGGCTCATCGGCTTCGACTTCATGTGATTGTTCTCCAGACTGGCCGCAACGCGCGCACCGGGGTGTCCTAACCGCTGTTGAAGCCTTTTGTTGCTTTTGCGAATTAATCGCAAAAAAGATTGCTTCGGGAACCGGGCTGTGTCAATCCTAATTGCGAGCCATTCGCAATTTGGGGTTTGTCGTGAGCATCGTGGGTCAACCTGGCGGTTTTGGCGCATTCCGCACGCTTCTTGCGATTAAGTTGCAATTGCAAAGATGGAGTTCCATCTGTCGCGGGGCAAGGCCAATCCTGGCCGCCAGCCTGTTCGCTGTGGCGCCCATCGAAGGAGCAACGGCGCAACCGTCCGATGGAATCCTGGTCCCCTCGATCGCAACGAGTTTGCCTGATAACGGCGACCCGGCCGGTGTTCGCAAATGGCTCAGCGAACGTGGCGTCACCTATGGCGTGGTCTACACGGGTGAAGCGCTCGGCAACGTCTCGGGCGGCATCCGCCAGGGCGCGCTGTATGGCGGCAAGCTTGAGACGGCTGTCGGCGCAAACCTCGAGAAGCTGATCGGATGGCAGGGACTGAGCTTCTTCGCCAATGCCTTTCAGATCCACCGCTCCTCCGGCCCGCGCGACCAGCACTTCACCAGCCTGGTCACCATCAGCAACATTGAGGCGTTCTCCTCGACACGGCTGTCGGAGCTGTGGTTCGAACAGAAATTCTTCGATGACCGCTTCAGCATCCGCATCGGCCAGCTCACGACAGACGCGGAATTCTTCATCAGCGAATACAGCCGGATGTTCATCAGCAGCGACTGGCCCACCATCATGGGAGCCAACATACCGAGCGGCGGGCCGGCCTACCCGCTCGCCACCCCCGGCGTCCGATGGAAATTCGACCCCGGCGCGAACTTGTCGATGCTGCTCGGACTGTACAATGGCGATCCCGGCGACCAGGCCGTCGTCAACCGCACCGGCACCAATTTCCGGGTCAACGACCCGCCGCTCCTGATGGGCGAGATCCAGCATCGCACAAACCAGGAGAAGGATTCCCGCGGGCTCGCGCGCATCGTCCGGCTCGGCGGCTGGCACCATTTCGGCAAGTTCGACGACCAGAGATTCGACGGCGCGGGGCTTTCGCTGGCGCATCCGCTCAGCAGCGGCACCGCGCGCCAGTTGCGCGGCACCAGCGGCATTTACGGCATCATCGACCAGCAGTTATACCGGCCCGAAGGCGGCGGCCCCGACAGCGGCATCAGCGTCTTCAGCCGCATTTCAGCAGCCCCGTCCGACCGCAACCTGATCAACTTCTTCCTCGACGGCGGCGTCGTGTTCGCGGGCATGATCCCCACCCGTCCCGACGACAGGTTCGGGGCGTCCTTCATCTACGCCAGGATGTCCGACCGGGCCCGCGCGTTGGACCGCGACGCCATCGCCTTTTCGGGCATCGCCCAGCCGGTCCGTGATTACGAAATGACGATCGAGCTCAGCTACCAGGCCCAGATCAAGCCGGGCTGGACCGTGCAGCCGGTGTTTCAATACATCATCCATCCCGGCGGCCATGTGCCGGACCCGGTTTCCCCGAATGCGGCGATCAAGAGCGGGGCGCTGGTGGGCGTGCGGAGCACGGTCGCCTTCTAGCGGCATGGACTCATTGGTGGGCTGGTCGGCCGCTTGACGGCGAGAGCGCCGGCGGCACATGCAAGGCAAAGCACAAGGCAACCGATCAGGGCAGCGGCATAGCTTCCTGTCCAATCGATGCTTGCCGCGAATGGCAACGGCCCGAATGCCGCGCCGGCAACGCCGAAAACGAACGACGCTCCCCTGATCGCGCCAAGATGGTCGCGGCCGAAATACTGGGCGAAGCCGGCGGCATTGACGGCTTGCTGCGAGCCGTACGCCGCCCCCAGACTGAGCGCATACAGCACGCTGATTGCGATTCCGCTGCCAAACGCCGGAAGAGCGGACGCCACGGCGAGCATCAACATCGCAAGCGGAACCAGATGCCGGGGTTCATGGCGATCCACCAGAAATCCGGTGCCCAGCGTGGCAACGGCCTGAACGCCAGCAACCAGCGAGAGCAGTAGCAGCGCGTCGCGGTGTGCGATCCCGGCCGTCTGCATGATCGAGAAGTGATTCAGCAGGAGCGCCGTGCCGATGGCATTGGTGAGAAAGCCGGCCGCGCACAGCAGCCAGAACACGCCGGTACGAAGCGCTTGCTCGCGCGTGAACGAAGGCTCCTCTGGCGGATCTGCTGTGGCCAGTAACAGTCCGGCGTCCGTGCTGAGGCCGAATTTTTCCGGCCGATCGCGAAACAGCAGGGCTGCGACCGGCAGAATGGTGAGTGCGACAAGCCCTGCAAGGGCGAGATAGGCGCCCCGCCAGCCGTAGAGCGAGATGAGCTCATCAATCAGCTTCGGGAAGACCATGGCGCCGGCTGCGAGGCCGAGACTGGCTGCCGCAGCCTGGCGCCGGCTGCGAGGCCGAGACTGGCTGCCGCAGCGGCGATCCCGCGCCGCCTTACGAACCACAAATTCACCACCTGCTGACTGACGAGGCTGAGGCCGCCGATCGCAGCGCCGCGCAACAGTGCAAAGCCGACGAGCAGCATCGTTGCGGATTGAACCGTGGCCATGAACGCACAAGCCAGAGCGAGGCCGGCGGCGATGATGGTCGCCGTCAGGCGCGGTCCACGCCGGTCGATCCAGCGGCCGATCAATGGTGCCGGCAGAATCCCTGCAAGCGTGCCCACGGCATAAGCGATCGAGGCCGACGTGCGCGAGATTCCGAGATCGGCGGTGATCGGATCGAAGAAAACCGAGACGCCCGCCGTCTGGCCGGGCAGTGTCATGAAGGCGCCGAAAGTTCCTGCGCCCAGTATGATCCAGCCATAGTGGAGAGCGGAAGATCGCGGGTTTGCCGCACCCAATTGCTCAACTCGCCCGGCGCATTGCCGCCGCCGGCAAGTCACCCTGAAACCCTTCGCAGCAATGCTCGCGCAGGAATTCGATGACCCCGTCCAAACGACCGTACTTCGCGCGGCAGATCACCGTGCGCCCGCTTTTTTCCTGGGTGACAAGGCCAGCGCCAACCAGCCCACGGAGATGAAAGGCGAGCGTGGAGGCCGGCACGTCGAGACGGGTCTGGATATCGGTGATGTTGAGGCCGGGCGGTCCGGCCCGAACCAGCAGCCGATAAATGTCCAGTCGGGTCAAATTGCCCAGTTCGGCGAGACAGCGCGCGGCGAGCTTGCGATTCATGCTTCCACATACCTCAGGCGCGAACCCATTACAACTATAAAACTGGTTTTATAGTTTTGTAGAACCGAATGCTCGATGGCCTTGAAAGCACCGAAGCGGCCAGGCCGGCCGGCGCGTCGTGTGCCCTTTCGCAGAGATCGAGCACCCGCGCGTCCGTGCTGCCAGCCACCGCTGTCTGCTTTGATCAAAAGGCGAGCGCCTTGCTTTCGAACCACGGCGCCAGCAGCAGCCAGCTTCCGTACAGGATGTAATAGCAGGCGACCGTCGTGATCAGCCATCCCGCCCAGGTTCTGAACTGGAGGTCGGTCATGGCCTCGAGGAAACGCCGCGCCAGCGTCGTGCCGGCCATCGACGCCGCCACGGCGATCACGGCGAGCACGGGATCGAGCGTGGCGGCCTGGTCGATGATGCTGCCGAAATAAACCAGTTTTATGAGATGGCTGGCGACCTGGCAGGCAGCCTTGGTCGCGACCACCTCGCGGCGGCCGAAATTGCCGCCGAGGAAGAAGGTGTCCATCAGCGGCCCGGAGACGCCGGTCATCAGCATCAGGCCCATGCAGATGAAGCCGTAGAAGCTGCCTTGCGCGATGCTGTCGGGATTGGGCTTCAGGCCCTTCGGCGTCAGCCGCGCCATGAACGGCGTCACCCCCAGCAGCAGCAGCGCGATCGGCTTGTCCGGCACGTAGCGGGTGATCGACCAGGCGCCGAGCGCCAGCCCGGCTCCGATCAGATAGATCGCGACCGGCCGCCAGCGGATGTGGCTGCGCCACAGAAAGGCGCGCCAGCCGTTCGACGCCATCTGCGTGACCGCATGCAGCACCATCGCCGACGGCAGCGGCAGCACGGTCAGCAGCACGCCGATCAGGATCAGCCCGCCGGCCATGCCGAACAGGCCGGACAGGAACGCCGTCGCGACCATCAGCAAGCCGAGCGCGGCCATCAGAAGCGGGGTCATGCGAATCTCCGCCTCTTATCTGCCTTGCCTGTACCGGCGGCGCAAACGGAGATAGCCCGCCTTGCCAAAAGTTTCCCTGAGCCGGGCGCCGCAGGGGCGGCGGGGCCGCGGTCCGGGGCAAGGGTCAAAAAAACAGACCTGATGTGAGCCGGTTCACATTCGTTTTGGCCGGCCTGTGGTGTCATCGGCCCAGCATGAGCTGGAGTTGAGCGATGAACTACGAGGGCTTTGCCATCGAATGTTACCAGGCCGGCAAGGGCCTCTGGCACGCCAGGCTGTGGCGGCCGGACCGGACTCCCATGATCGTCGGCGGCGTGGCGTTTTCCGCGATCGAGATCGGCTTCGCCTGGCCCGATCCGGAGTCCGCCGCGGCGGATGCCAGGAACCAGATCGACCGCCTCCGGCTCACGCGGTACGCGGCGCTCGCGCAGCCGCAACAGGAGCTGTCGGCCGCCTAGTTCAAGCCCTTAGGTGAGCGTCCTATGCTTGATCCCGAATTCCGGCCGGCCTCGGCTTCTCCCCCGGTGCAATCCTGCTGTCCGCAATGCGATTCCGAACTGGCGGTGCTGAGCGTGATCGGCGGGCGGGCGGGCTCCGAATACTGGGCCATGCGATGCACGGAGTGCGGCGGGATCCATCTGGATATCGTCAGGCCCGCGCCCGCGCCGCACAGGGCCTAGCCCACCTCGAATGCATGCGTGATGGCGCGCTGGGCGTCGTCCTGGATCTGCCGCAGGTGGTGTTCGCTGCGAAAGCTCTCCGCATAGATCTTGTAGACATCCTCGGTGCCCGACGGCCGCGCCGCGAACCATCCGGAGTCCGACGTCACCTTGATGCCGCCGAAAGGCTGGCCGTTGCCGGGCGCCGCGGACAGCACCGCGCGAACCGGCTCGCCGGCCAGTTCCGCCATCGCCAGCTTCTCGGCGGTCAGCCCCTTCAGCAGATTCTTCTGAACCGGTGTCGCCGGCGCGTCGATCCGCTCATAGAACGGCACGCCGAGTTCGGCGGTCAACTGATCGAACAATTGGCTCGGATCGGACCTGGTGCGCGCCGTCATCTCGGCGGCCAACAGGCCCAAGATGATGCCGTCCTTGTCGGTGGTCCAGACCGATCCGTCCCTGCGCAGGAACGAGGCGCCGGCGCTTTCCTCGCCGGCAAAGCCGAACGAGCCGTCGCTCAGGCCGTCGACAAACCATTTGAAGCCGACGGGGGTTTCGACCAGGCCGCGGCCGAGCTTTTTCGCGACACGGTCGATGATCGCGCTGGAGACGATGGTCTTGCCGATAGCGCTGTCGCCGCGCCATTGCGGACGGTTGGCGAACAGATAGGCGATGGCAGCGGCGAGGTAATGGTTCGGGTTCATCAGCCCGTTCGACCCGGTCACGATGCCATGGCGGTCGGCGTCGGTGTCGTTGGCGAAGGCGACGTCGAACCGGTCGCGCATCCCGATCAGCCGCGCCATCGCATAGGGCGACGAGCAGTCCATCCGGATCTTGCCGTCCCAGTCCACGGTCATGAAGCGAAACGTCGGATCGACCGCGTCGCTGACGATGGTCGCGGCGAGGCCATAGCGCTCGATGATCGGCTGCCAGTAGCGCACGCCGGCGCCGCCCAAGGGATCGATGCCGATCCGGACGCCGGAGCCGCGGATCGCCTCCATATCGACGACGTTGCCGAGGTCGGCGACATAGGGCGCGATGAAATCGTGGCGGTGAACGCAAGCCGCCTTGCGCGCGCGGTCATAGGGGATGCGCCGGACGCCGCGCAACGCGTCCTCGAGAAAGCCGTTTGCGGCGCGCTCGATTCCGGAGGTGATGTCGGTATCCGCCGGGCCGCCATTGGGCGGATTGTATTTGAAACCGCCGTCTTCCGGCGGGTTATGCGACGGCGAAATCACGACGCCGTCGGCAAGACCGCGGTCGCGGCCCTTGTTGTAGCTGATGATCGCGTGGGAGATCACCGGCGTCGGCGTATAGCCGTCATCCGCATCGATCATCACCTCGATGCCGTTGGCCGCGAACACTTCGAGCGCGCTGGCCAGCGCCGGCTCGGCCAGCGCGTGGGTATCGATGCCGAGGAACAGCGGCCCGTCGATGCCGCTGCGCTGGCGGTGATCGCACAGCGCCTGGCTGATCGCCAGGATATGCGCCTCGTTGAAGGCATGATTGAGCGCGGAGCCGCGATGTCCCGACGTGCCGAACGACACCCGCTGCGCCTGAACCGACGGATCGGGCGTGCCGGCAAAATAGGCCGTCACCAGCCGCGGCACGTTGGCCAGCATCCGGGGTTCCACGATCTTGCCGGCAAGCGGATTGATTTCAGCGGCCACCTGATCTCCTCAATGTTTTGCTATTCCGGCATTGTAGGGAGATCGCGGGCTCGAACAAGGAAAAGAACCCTCGACGTGCTGACAGCTGCTGACATGGCAACACGCCGTTTCCCAAGCGCGTTTTGCCCTTTTATGTCGTCCGGACTCATCCCATATTCGTCTGATGGCGAAGAACTCCGGCACTCCGAAAAAGCCCGCGAAAACTCCCAAATCCAAGGCCCATCGTCCCGATGTGCAGCCGATCGGGCCTGCGCTGGCGGAACTGCTCAATCCCGCGATCAACCGCGGCGATGCCGGCATGGGGTCGGGCACCGGATTGCGGCCGCCGCCGGATAATTCGAAGGACCGCCGCTCCGGCGGCGAGGCCGCGCTGCATCGCGCGCGCGCGTCGACGCGTGGAACGAGCGACGATGTGGCCAAGCGGGATGCGTCCTTCTCCCCTCCCCCCGCGCGCGAAGCGCGCGGTGGGGGGGGGGGGGGGGGGGGGGGGGGGGGGG
>NZ_JAUYQU010000259.1 GCF_030697065.1 Bradyrhizobium sp. | reverse complement strand
TGCTGTCCTATGGCAATGGCAGGACGGTTCGCGTGCCCAAGGGTCTCAGCGTGCTGGAGGCAAGCCTGCGCAACAATGTCCCGCATGCCAGCGTGTGCGGCGGCCGCGCCCGCTGCTCGACCTGCCGTATTCGCGTGATCGGCGACTGCGCATCGCTGCCGGAGCCCTCGATGCGCGAGGCGTTCGTGCTCGATCGCGTCGGCGCCGGCGCCGATCCGGCGATCCGGCTCGCCTGCCAGCTCCGGCCGGAAGCCGATCTGTCGTTCTTCCAGATATTCCTGCCGCAGACCACGGCGGCGACCCTGCGGACTTCGAGTCCTTCCCGGATCGGGGAGGAACGCTATCTGGTCAGCCTGTTCGTCGACATGCGCGGCTCGACCAAGCTCGCGGAGAAGCGGCTGCCGTTCGACACCGTCTTCATCGTTAACCGTTTCCTCGGCGCGGTGTCGCAGGCCGTGATCGAATGCGGCGGCCAGCCCAACCAGTTCATCGGCGACGGACAGCTGGCGCTGTTCGGGCTCGCCTGCGATCCGCAAACCGCCTGCCGCCAGGCGCTGCGGGCGGCCAGCATGATTTCGACCAATATCGACGACCTCAATCAGTTCCTGAGCCATGACCTGCGCGAGCCGATCCGTTTCGGCGTCGGCATTCATGGCGGCGAGGTGATCATCGGAGACATCGGCTATCTCGATCACATGGTGTTCACCGCGCTCGGCGACGCGGTCAACGTCGCCGCGCGGCTGCAGGACATGACCAAGAGTCTCGCCTGCGAGGTCGTGGTTTCGGAAGAAGTTCGTGTCACGGCGGGCCTTGCGCCGGATAGCCTGCCGCAGCACGAAGTCTCGATCCGCGGGCGCGCCGAGCCGATGATCGTCAACTCCGTCGCTCATGCGGGCGCCTTGACTGCGCTGGTTAACGAACTTGAAATCATCGCGGCGTGATCGCCGCGTAACGCCGTCTGTGATGTTTTTCACACCTGAACGACCGTTCAGAAAATTGTCTCCAGACAACACGTTATGTTCTCGAACCCCGCTCCTGAAGGCAGCGACTGATGTGCGATGGGTAGAACTGAAACGATCAACCCGCGCTACGGCGCACATTCAAGGAGAACGACCATGCTTCGCAAATTGACTCTCGCACTTGTTGCCGCAACTTCCCTCGGCGCCGCGGCGCTCGCTCCCACCGCAGCCTCTGCCAGCCCCTTGTGGCATCCGCATCCGCACTTCCATGGCCACGTCCATGGCCTCGGCCTCATCGCCGGCGGATACGGTTACGGATACGGCGGCGACTGCTATCGGACTCGCCTCGTGCTGACCAAGTTCGGCTACCGCTACCGCGTCGTCAACGTCTGCGCCTGGTAATGGGAACTTCGGTTTCGATCTGGAACCCCGGTCGCCACGAGCGGCCGGGGGTTCTTGCTTTGAGAGATTCATGGCGACCTATTCTACCCGATAAAATTGAAGCGATCGGCGCATCACTTCATCGAATGACCCGCCAAACGGCCAAAAAAGGCGAATGCGCCGCGATATCGATCGTTTTCCGCCGAAATCGAGCTGTCGTTTGCGCTATCAAGCTTGCGTTATCCGGCGTATCCTGTGCCTTCGGGCATGCCGGTGTGCGGGGACAGGCGGCTCGTTAATTGTTTTGATCCCGCGGAGACGACGTGATGGCTAAAGGTACTGTGAAGTGGTTCAACGCGACCAAGGGTTTCGGTTTCATCCAGCCTTCGAGTGGCGGTAAGGACGTTTTCGTTCATATTTCGGCGGTCGAGAAAGCTGGCCTTTCCTCGCTCAACGAAGGACAGACGGTTGAATACGAAGAAGTTGCCAATCGCGGCAAGACCTCGGCCGAGAACCTCAAGGTTTAAGGCTGGGACGCGGTCTGCAACAGCGCACTCTCGGATCTGATCCGGGAGTGGGACTTCCAAGAACATCTCACAAGAACAGAGTGCAATGGGCAGGAGCGGGTATCGCTCTTGCGCGCAACGAAGCAGCGTAGAGCGCGCTGGTCGTCGTCAATCTTCCTTCACCCATTTCCGGACCGTCATGACATCGGGAGGCTGCGCGTAGGCGCGCGTCCACATGTCCACGACCCACTCGACCCCGGTCGCCCGCTCGACCAGCACCGCGGTGTTGTGCGGGGTCTGCAGCACCAGCGCATTGCCCCGGTAATGCGGGTCGCCCACCTCGTGAAATTTCAGCAGGCCCCATTGCCGCAGCACCAGCAGCAGGCTGGTGGTATTGCGGGTGGTGTCCCAGCAATCGTAATTCTGCGAATCGGCGCGATGGCGGAAATCCGCCCTGGCGACGCGCTTGCTGGTGCCGATGATCGGCCCCATGCGGCGGTCGAACCAGACCACCGCTTTGCGTACCGCGGCCCGTTCCGCCGCGGCCGATGCGCGGCCCGCTGCCATGATTGTCGTCAGCGCGCCGCGGTCGCCCGGCGTGAAATCGAGAATCACCCGGCGGCGGCACACAAAGCCGTAGCAGACCGTCATGGATTTCGCGGTGGGGGGATAGATCGACACCTTGCTGTAGAGTTCGGCGATCGGCGCGGAGAGTTCGACCGCCAGCGCGGGCGACGCAACGGCAAACACATACAAGGCTGCCGGAAGCGCGGCAAAGCGGCAGAACGACAGGGTTCTGCGCCGCCCGCCAGATCGTTGCCTGCCCGTCAGCGTCATCCGCCGCCTCAACTCGAACCGGGGAATCGCGCGGAATTTATCGTGCCGGTTCCGTGGTGCCAAGCTTCGCGTCGCCCGGATTGACACCGGACACCCCGTTGCATCGCATGGCCAACATGGGTCAAATGGCATCCTGATCTCAGGCGTTTCCAGCGCACGGACAAAACCAACAAGAACAACGGGAGCGGCGGCACTATGGAAAAAGGCATCTTCGACGGCCTCAAGGTTCTGGACTGCGCGAGTTTCATCGCGGCGCCCGCGGCCGCCACCGTGCTGTCGGATTTCGGCGCCGACGTCATCAAGATCGAACCGCCTGGTCTCGGCGATCCCTACCGGAACCTGCCGAATTTGCCGGGATATCCCGCCAGCCAGCACAATTACTCGTGGATGCTGGAGGCCCGCAACAAAAGGAGCCTCGCGCTCGATCTTTCCAGGCCGGAAGGCCAGGCGGTGCTGCGCCGCCTGGTGGCCGAGGCCGACGTCTTCATCACCAATTTCCCGCCGGCGGTGCGCGAACGGCTCGGGCTGACCTTTGCCCAGCTGGCCCCGCTCAATGACCGGCTGATCTATGCGTCGTTCACCGGCTATGGCGAAAAGGGCGAGGAGGCCAACAAGCCCGGCTTCGACAGCAACGCCTATTGGGCACGTTCGGGCCTGATGGACCTGGTGCGCGCGGATGAAAACACCACGCCGGCGCGCTCGGTCGCCGGCATGGGCGACCACCCCTGCGCGATGGCGTTCTACGGCGCGATTGTCACCGCGCTCTACAAGCGCGAGCGCACCGGCAAGGGCTCGCATGTCAGTTCCAACCTGATGGCCAATGGCATCTGGGCCGCCTCGGTACTGGCGCAGGCCAAGCTGTGCGGCGCCAAATTCCAGGAGCGGCGGACCCGCGAGCATGCGCTCAACGCGGTCACCAACCATTATCAATGCAAGGACGGCCGCTGGATCATCCTCTCCCTGCTCAACGAGGAGAAGCAGTGGCCGGCGCTGGCGCGCTGCATCGGTCGCGAGGATCTCGTCACCGATGAGCGATTTGCCACCAAGGCAGGACGCCATGCGCGGTCCATCGAGCTGATCAAGATCTTCGATGAGACCTTTGCCACCAGGGACCTCGCCGAATGGCGAGCGATCCTTGACGGCAACGGGCTGGTGTTCGGCGTGGTCGGCATCCTCGACGACATTCCCAATGACAAGCAGATGCTGGAGAACGAGGTGCTGGTGCCGTTCGAGAACGACACCATGCTGACCATCAGCAGCCCGATCTGGGTCGACGGCGCCAGGAAGGTGCAGCCGCGCAAGCCGCCCGGAATCGGCGAGCACAGCGACGAGATCCTGCGCAACGCCGGTTACGACGAGGCTTCCATCCAGAAGCTGAGGGCTTCCGGCGCGGTGGCGTGAATGCGACCTGCCCAAGTCGCGGCCCAAAGTCGCGGCGGGCCGAAGTCGCGGCGGCTACTTGTTGTTCAATAGCACCCAGCCGACCGCGGCGAGGCCGATGATCACGGCGACCGCGATCGCCCATGCGCTGACCCTGACGTCGCCGACGGTCTGCCGTTCGGCCTCGTTGCCGGCGATCTCGCGATTGCGCGCCTTGTTTTCAGCTTTCGGGTCGTTCATCGCCGGGCCTCCCTCGATCGAGCGACTGCACGTTATGGCGGCCATCCTACCGGCGATCGCGACGAAGTGAAGTACATTCGCTTTCGCGACGTAGCCGTCCCTTCGTAACCATCCGTCTTCGCCCGAAGGCCGGCTTCGGGTTTCGACTGATATCAGCGGCTTCCAGTACATCAGGATGCCATGCATTTGACTCCGGTCAAATCCGGCAGGCGCAAACTGGACTAAGGTTTTCCGGCGAGCCCCGTTACTTCGCGGTCCGGTTTGCCTGAACGATGTTCGAGAGCAAAGGAAGACGGAATGTCCAGCAACCAGAACGGAAAGAAACCGAACCACAGCGATGCCGACGCGCCGGCTGATCAAGATACGGCGCGGGAGCAGGACGACGGCCCTGAAGCGGTCAAGCCGCATTTCACAGGGATGACCGGAATGCACATCGATCAGCCTCAGGAGGATGCAGCTACCGGCTCACCAGGTGCCGATCTCGATCGCGATCTGGCCGAGGAGAACTAGCGCCGGCCATCGCGCGATGGCAGCCTTGCGCGATACGCCACGGCGCATCGCGTGAGTCATGACGAGGCATCAACGGCGCGGCTCCGCCGGATGCTGCTGGGTCAGGCGAGAGGAGGACAGCCGGAGACGGCGGGACTGGAAGGTGAAGATACTTCTGTTCCGGTGGCAATACGAGTCGGAAGACGATTGCCTTCGGTTCTCGCCAGGATGCCGGGGTCGCGCCGTAGCCGATACATTCGACGCTGCCTGGCGTTCCTTTCACCGTCGTGGCCTCGGCCACTTCACAAGATGCCTTGCAGGATGTGCCCACAGGTTCGATATTTTCATACAGGCATCCTGCTCAACTTCGGGGGGGGGGGGGGGGGGGGGCAATTTGCCAAAAAAAACC
>NZ_JAUYQU010000236.1 GCF_030697065.1 Bradyrhizobium sp. | reverse complement strand
TCCGCATCATCCCGCCTCAAGCCAATTGGTGGCCGCAACGTCTCCGATTGCCGCGCCGAGGTCAACTCATTCGGGGCCGCAAACCGGCAGGCATGCCGGGGGAACCCGCGGAGTCGCTGTCTGACGCGTTTTATTCATGCGAACCGGTACCTGCTTCGCTCGAAAACGCTATAACGAACACCGATGTGGACAACAGCAAAAGCGCCGTCGCTGGACGAGATGGAGGCCATGGCGCACGAGATCTTCGAGCGCCTGCCCAAGGGCTTTCGTGCCCTGTGCGAGGGCGTGATCCTGCGCGTGGACGATTTCCCCACCGACGAGGTGCTGGAGGAAATGAAAGCGGAGAGCGAATTCGACCTGCTCGGCCTGTTCCAGGGCATCGGGCTGCCGTTTCGCAGCAACAACGATATCGCCCGGCTGCCCAACATGGTCTGGCTGTACCGCCGCCCGATCCTGGATTACTGGGCCGAGCATGAGGAGACGCTGGGCCACATCATCCGCCATGTCCTGATCCACGAAATCGGTCACCATTTCGGGCTCTCGGACGACGATATGGAAGCGATCGAGGCGCAGGCCGATTAGGGCTTTGTCAGGCGGTTTTCGCTTTAATGCGAGGCGCATTCGCGATAAACCACCGCCAACCCAACCCCCTGCCCGGGAAGTGCAACCGATGGACAAGTTCACCACGCTGGAAGGTGTCGCCGCACCCCTGAAGATCATCAATGTCGATACCGACATGATCATCCCGAAGCAGTACCTGAAGACCATCAAGCGCACCGGCCTCGGCACCGGGCTGTTCTCGGAACAGCGCTACAAGGACGACGGCAGCGAGAACCCGGATTTCATCCTCAACAAGCCGGCCTACCGCAACGCCAAGATCCTGGTCGCCGGCGACAATTTCGGCTGTGGATCGAGCCGCGAGCACGCGCCCTGGGCGCTGCTGGATTTCGGCATCCGCTGCGTGATCTCGACCTCGTTCGGCGACATCTTCTACAATAACTGCTTCAAGAACGGCATCCTGCCGATCCGGGTCAGCCAGGACGACCTCGACAAATTGTTCGACGATGCCGAGCGCGGCGCCAACGCGACGCTGTCGATCGACCTCGGGAAACAGGAAATCCGCGGCCCCGACGGCGGCACGGTCAAATTCGAGATCGATCCATTCCGCAAGCACTGCCTGATGAACGGCCTCGACGACATCGGCCTCACCATGGAAAAGAAAGCCTCGATCGACGCCTACGAGGAAAAGGCCAAGACCGCGCGCGCCTGGGCCTGATCGATTTTCCGAATGCCTGCCAGGGTGACGCATGCGGCCCGACATCGTCACCTTCTGGCATGGCCCGCTCGATCGACTGCGCCGGACCTGCCTCAGCTCGCAGGTCGCGGCCGGCCATAACGTCACCGTCTACAGTTTCGAGCCGCTGGCGGGCTTGCCCGACGGCGTCGGCAATGCCGGGGCCGAAGCGGTCCTGCCGCACGCCTTCTCCGAACGGCTTCGCCCGCCGCAGCCGGACGGCAGCTGGCGCGACTGGACCACGCTGCAGTTCTCGGATTTTTTCCGGATGCGGTTGATGGCGCAGCGCGCCGGGCTGTGGCTCGACGCCGACGTGCTGCTGCTGAGGCCGGTCGAGATCGATCCCGCAAAGCCGTTTTTCGCCTGGGAACGCCCGCGCCAGCTCGGCAACTCCGTGCTCTATCTGCCGCCGGACGATCCCATCGTCATGGCGTTCGAAGCCCTGATGCAGCAGGACGAGCTGACGCCGGACTGGCTGGCGCTGCGGCACCGGCTGGTCTTCGCCCTGCGCAAGCTGCGCGGCAAATCGAACCGGGTCGCCGACATTCGCGTCGCGATCTTCGGTCCGGCGGCGCTGACCGCGCTGGCCGCCCGCAGCGGCGAACTCGGCTACGCCTTGCCGAAGCAATCGTTCTACGCCGTCCATGCCGAACCGAGACTGTTCTTCGATCCTTCCGATTTTTCGGCCCTGATCGGCGACCCCGACGTCACGGGGCTGCATGTTTCGCCGAAGGGCCGCGGCAACCAGCCGCCGGTTCCCGGCAGCCTCTATGCCTGGGCCGTGGAGCGGTTTGGGGACTCCAGCTCTGGCGAGCAGGCCCGCCAGCCCGTTTGATCTACCGCAACGACCCGTTACCCGTTTGCGCTCATATGGGTGAAATCCTGCTACCTGGCGGAGGCACCCATGAGCATCCAAGAGCACCCGTTTCCCCGCGTCGAGGCGCTGATCAAGACCTTTGCAGACTGGCTGAGGCACCGTCAGGACCTCAGCGAAATCCGCCGGATGGACACGACCGATTTCGACCGCATCGCCGGCGATTTGCGGGTCTCTCCCGGCGAGCTCGATTCCTTGATCCACCGCGGCCCGCACGCCGCAGATGAACTGCCCCAACTGCTCAAGGCGCTCGGTATCGACGAGGCCGATCTGGCGCGCACCGAACCCCTGGTGCTGCGCGACATGGAGCGGGTCTGCGCGATGTGCGCCAGCAAGCGGCAATGCGACCGCGATCTCGCCGCCGGCACTTCGGCCGAGCATTATCAGGGATATTGCCTCAACGCGCCCACCATCGACAGCCTGGACCTGCCGGGGAAGCAATAAGACTGGCGCCGAGGGCCATTGGATCAATGAAAATGTCGCGCACGGTCTGGATACGCGTGGTGCTGGCCGCCGCGATTGCGCTGGCGGCGCTGTTCCTGATCCGGCTGCACAATGCCGGAGGCGCGTCCGCCGACAGCGCGACGGGGCGACGTCTGGCCGACGCCTGGTGCAAGGATTGCCATTCGATCGAGCCGGCGACCGCGGGCGCCAGCAGCGGCCCGCCGGATTTCACGGCGATCGCCAACCGGTCCTCGACCACCGCGCTTTCGTTGAAGGTGTTCCTGCAGACCAGCCATCCGACCATGCCGAATCTCATCCTCAAGCCGGATGAGAGCGACAGCCTCGTGAACTACATCCTGAGCCTGAAGCGGAATTAGATCCGCCGGGACTATACGTCATAAACATGATTCTTCTTCCCCTCGCCCCTTGTGGGAGAGGGTGGCACGAATGCGCGGAGCGCGTTCGTGACGGGTGAGGGGTCTGTCTCCGCGGATAGAGCCCCTCATCCGGCAGCCTTCGGCTGCCACCTTCTCCCACAAGGGGAGAAGCGAAGAATCAATGCGCCATCGCCGCGATCGCGTCCGATATCGCGATGGTGCGCCTGGCCATGTCGGCGTGCAGCCGTTCCACCATCTGGCCGTCGAGCGAGATCGCGCCGCGCGCGGCGTTTTCCGGCCGTTCGAACGCCGCGATGATCTTGCGGGCGTGGGCGACTTCCTGCGCCGGCGGTGTAAAGATGGCGTTGCAGGCGTCGATCTGGCCGGGGTGGATCAGCGTCTTGCCGTCGAAGCCGAGATCGCGGCCTTGCGCGCATTCCTGGCCGAACCCGTCGACATTGCTGAAATCGCTGTAGGGTCCATCGAGAATTTCGAGACCGTGGGCGCGGGTGGCGAGGATGCAGTGCGTGATCATCGGGATCATCGCCGCGCGTCCGGGCAGCATCCGGATCCGCGTCTCGCGCGAAATATCGTTCGGCCCGAACACGAAGCCGGCCAGCCGCACTTCGCGCGCGGCCGCGGCGAGTTGCTCGGCATGCAGCACCGCGCGCGACGTCTCGATCATGGCCCAGACCCGGATCGAGATGTCCGCGCCGATATCGTTGAGGCGATCGGCGATGGTGGCGAGATCCGCGACGCTGGAAATCTTCGGCACCAGAATGCCGTCGGGCCGCGCCCTGCCGGCCATTGCGAGGTCATCGATCCACCACGGCGAATCCAGCGCGTTGACGCGGATCAGCACCTCGCGCCGGCCGAACCCTTTGGCGGCGACGGCGGCCCCGATCTGGTCGCGCGCCATCGCCTTGGCGTCGGGCGCTACCGAATCCTCGAGGTCGAGGATCAGGCCGTCGGCGTGGAGATTGCGGCCCTTTTCCAGCGCCCGCGCATTCGACCCCGGCATGAACAGCAGGCTGCGGCGCGGACGGATCATGGCGGGTTCCCTTCAACTTTCGCGTTTCCCGCGATAACATCTTGGCAGCGCCGCCGAAAGGCTTGTTCCGGTCAGCGCCATATGGTTAGCAACCCGCATGTCATTCCCGAAACATCTGATTGAAGGCTACCTGACCTTCACCTCGCAGCGGCTGCCGACCGAACAGTCGCGCTACCGCGAATTGTCCGAACGCGGCCAGTCGCCGGCGGTAATGGTGATCGGCTGCTGCGATTCCCGGGTCTCGCCCGAAGTGATCTTCGATGCCGGCCCCGGCGAATTGTTCGTGGTGCGCAACGTCGCCAACCTGGTGCCGGTCTATCAGCCCGACGGCGGCGCCCACGGCGTCTCGGCGGCGCTGGAATATGCCGTCAACGTGCTGCGCATCCAGCACATCGTGGTGCTCGGCCATGCCCAATGCGGCGGCATCCGCGCCTTCATCGACGATATCGAGCCGCTGTCGCCCGGCGATTTCATCGGCCGGTGGATGGCGATGTTCATCAAGCCCGGCGAAGTGGTCGCGCAGCGCGAGCGCGAATCGATGCAGGAATTCACCATCAGAATCGAGAAGGCCGCGATCCATCGCAGCCTCGAGAACCTGATGACGTTCCCATTCGTGCGCACGCAGGTGGAAAAGGGCGCGTTAAACCTGCACGGCGCCTATTTCGGCGTCGCCGAGGGCTCGCTGTTCCTGCTCGACCAGGAGGCGAAGGAATTTCACAGCGTGGGGGTAGAGGCGGCGGAGTGATTCTTCCCCTCTCCCCTTGTGGGAGAGGGTGGATCAATCGCGCAACGCGCGATTGAGACGGGTGAGGGGTTGCCTCAACAGATAGTTTGCCCGCGGATAGAACCCCTCATCCGGCGCTTCGCGCCACCTTCTCCCACACGGGGAGAAGGGAAGAAGCAGTTACGCCGCCTTCTTCTTCGCGCTGATCAGCTTGCGGTTGATCAGGCATTCGGCGATCTGCACCGCGTTCAGCGCCGCACCCTTGCGCAGATTGTCCGACACGCACCACAGCACGAGGCCGTTCTCCACCGTGGGATCGGTACGGATGCGGCTGATATAGGTGGCGTCTTCGCCGGCGGCTTCATAGGGGGTGACGTAGCCGCCGGGCTCGTGCTTGTCGATCACGAGGCAGCCCGGCGCATTGCGCAGGATATCGCGCGCCTCGTCGGCCGAGATCGGGTTCTCGAACTCGATGGTGACGGCTTCGGAATGGCCGACGAACACCGGCACCCGCACGCAGGTCGCGGTCAGCTTGATTTTGGGATCAAGAATCTTCTTGGTCTCCATCATCATCTTCCACTCTTCCTTGGTGTAGCCGTCCTCCATGAACACATCGATCTCGGGGATGACATTGAAGGCGATACGCTTGGGGAATTTTTTGTTGACCAGCTCGCTGTTGGTGTAGACCGCCTTGGTCTGCGAAAACAGCTCGTCCATGGCCTCCTTGCCGGCGCCCGACACCGACTGATAGGTCGAGACCACGACACGCTTGATGACGGCGTGATCGTGCAGCGGCTTCAGCGCCACCACGAGCTGTGCGGTCGAGCAGTTCGGGTTGGCGATGATGTTCTTCTTCGTGAAACCAGCGACCGCATCCGCGTTGACCTCGGGAACGATCAGCGGCACGTCCGGATCCATCCGCCACGCCGACGAATTGTCGATCACGACCGCGCCGGCGGCGCCGATCTTCGGCGACCATTCCTTCGACACCGCGCCGCCCGCCGACATCAGGCAGATATCGACATCCGAGAAATCGAAATGCTCGAGCGCCTTGCATTTCAGGGTGCGGTCGCCATAGGACACTTCGACGCCCATGCTGCGGCGCGAGGCCAGCGCCACCACCTCGTCAGCCGGAAATTTGCGTTCGTCCAGGATGTTGAGCATTTCCCGCCCGACATTGCCGGTCGCTCCGACCAGCGCGACTTTGTAACCCATCGTTCACTCTCCGACGAAAAATGCTCACCCGCCGCCCGAAGCGGAAAGGGAAGAGGCAGCGCTTCTATGCGAGAAACGCCCTCAAGACAACGTTACACCCGAGTTTCCCTCGCAACTCGGCCTTGCCCGGGCGTTTTGATGCGATCGTTTTTGGCTTCTGCTGCCGATTCATATTACCCGCACAGGATACACCCGGCGCTGACCAGCTTTGCCGACGAATGCTGCGGCACGCTGGCGCGCCTCATTGCCTATGTGGGAGCGCTGGGGCTGCTTGCCATCGGCGCCGTCTATCTTTGGGACCGGTTGCCCGCAATTGCCGCCGCCGAGCCGGCCGCGCCGGCGGGCTGGAGCGTGGCCTCGCATTCGCACCCGGCATTTGCCGTCAGTCGGCTCGATTCGTCAGGGGAAACAGAGTCTTATGAGATCCTCCGGTATCCCGGGGGCGGCCGCAAGGACATTCTTCGCTGGGGCCAGTCCGGCGCATGGCCGGTCGCCGCGCTCGAAATCTATCGCCCCGGCGCCGAACTGAGCCAATCGGGACCCGTCACGGCCGAACTCGCCGCACGAATGGGCGCGGAGTCCGATCTGGAGTCCGCCGGTGTCATCGACAGCAAATTCGGCCATGTGACGCTGCTCCGCCTCGCCGGCGGAAGCGACGGCCCGCGCTCCTGCCTTGGTTTCGCGAAGCGCATCGACGAACCCGTCCTGCAGATCTCCGGCTGGTCGTGCCAGGGTGAAACCCTGCCGGCACGGCGCGGCGCGATCGCCTGCCTGCTGAACCGGCTGGTGCTGCTGACGGCCGGAAACGACCCCAAACTGGCCGACTTGTTCGCCCATGCCGAACTCAAGCGCGGAAGCTGCGCCGCCGCCGCGTCCGCCGTATCGGCCGATTGGGTGACCGCCGCGCAAGACCCCCTTCTGCGCGGCCGGCTGTAGCTTACGTCTCCCCTCCCCGGCCACGCGCGAGGGCGCATGGTGGGAAGGGGATCAGAAGACCCAAGGCGTTGGTTTTATGAAACTTTTTAGCTCCTCTGGCATTATTTTGAACGGGTGTGGCCCAATTGACCTAGCGACGACAGACCCGGTGCGGCTAAGGTGGCTGCAAATCGGATATGGCGGTCCGGCCGCCCATGAGGACCTGATGACCCTGAAATTGCCTGCCGTGACCAAGTTTGCGATGTTGCTTGCCGCCGCCGCTGTCGTTGCGATCGGCTTTGACGTGACTTCGGCCGATGCGCAGACCCGATACGACCGCAACGGCCGGCCCTATTACGGCGCGAACGGCCCCAACCGTTCCTACCAGCAGGGACCGCGGACGCGCGTCTACGTCACCACCCGCTCCTGGCTCGACGCCGGCACCGAAGTGCTGCCGGGCGACCGCAAGTTCCAAGATTACGCCTTCCCGCCGGCGCTCGGCTACCCCTCGTTCGCCCGCGAAAATCTGAACCGTCCGATCGACCGGCATCCGCTGAACCCACCGTCGGACATGGGTGGCTATCCGCAGCGCTTCCCGCTGTATTGATTCTATAAACGCCTTCGCATGGCGCGTATGCCGCCGAAGCGAGCCTTTGATGGTTCGGCGGCCGAAAATCGGTCCCCTCTCCCGCTTGCGGGGGAGGGTTAGGGTGGGGGCTGCCTCATCCCCAGTGCCGTCTCGACATCGCATTTGCCGATAGACCCCCACCCCGGCCCTCCCCCGCAAGCGGGAGAGGGGGAAAAAGGCATCGTTGAGAGGCTTACGCGTGCAGCGCCTGCAGCTCTTTCAGGATCGCCTCGCCCATTTCAGCCGTATTCACCGCAATGGTGCCCTCCGACTTGATGTCGGCGGTGCGCAGACCCTTGGCCAATACTGCCGCGATCGCGGCATCGAGCCTGTCGGCGAGTTCGCCCATGTCGAACGAATAACGCAGCGCCATTCCGAATGAGGCAATCATCGCGATCGGATTGGCCGCGCCGGTGCCGGCGATGTCAGGCGCCGAGCCGTGCACCGGCTCGAACAGCGAGCGGCGTTTTTTGGTCTTGACGTCGATCTCGCCGAGCGAGGCCGAGGGCAGCATGCCGAGCGAGCCCGTCAGCATCGCCGCGATATCCGAGAGCATGTCGCCGAACAGGTTGTCGGTGACGATGACATCGAACTGCTTCGGCCATTTGACCAGGTTCATGCCACCGGAATCGGCGAGCTGGTGTTCGAGCTCCACGTCCTTGTATTCGCGCGCATGCACCTGGGTGACCACCTCGTTCCAGAGCACGCCCGACTTCATGACGTTGCGCTTTTCCATCGAGGTCAGCTTGTTGCGGCGCTTTCGCGCGAGATCGAATGCGACGCGGGCGATGCGCTCGATTTCGTAGGTGTCATAGACCTGGGTATCGATGGCGCGCTTCTGGCCGTTGCCGAGATCGGTGATGGTCTTGGGCTCGCCGAAATAGACCCCGCCGGTGAGCTCGCGCACGATCATGATGTCGAGGCCCTCGACCACCTCGCGCTTCAGGCTGGAGGCTTCCGCCAGCGCCGGATAGCACACCGCCGGGCGCAGATTGGCGAACAGCGCGAGCTCCTTGCGCAGCCGCAGCAGCCCGGCCTCGGGCCGCGCGTCATAGGGCACGCCGTCCCATTTCGGACCGCCGACCGCGCCGAAGATCACGGCATCGGCGGCCATCGCCTGCGCCATGGTCGCATCGGTAATGCTCTGCTTGCTGGCGTCATAGGCGGAGCCGCCAACCAGCCCCTGCTCGGTGGCGAAATGGGCGATGCCCTGCGCATCGAGCCAGTCGATCAGGCGCTTCACCTCCGCCATTACTTCGGGGCCGATGCCGTCGCCGGGGAGAAGCAGCAGTTTATGGGTCGCCATGGAAGGATCCTTGCCAGGTCTCTGCTCGTCATTCCGGACGCCGGGCGCCGCGAGGCGATCCGGAATCCAGAGGTTGATTAGATTCCGGGTTCGCGCTGACGCGCGCCCCGGAATGACGGTGGGCGGGAGTGCTAATGCGCCCGGGGCGGATTGGCAAGGCGGCCTGCTTCGGCGACAATTGCGGGCAAGGCCGCTCCAGGACGGACCGCCAAAAGGGCTTGCAAGAAGGCCTTGCAGGACGAACCTCATGACCCTGGCCATCCTGTTTGCGTTCGCGTCGGCGGCCTGCCTCGGCGCCGGCGTGGTCACGACGCAATTCGGGCTGCGCAGCGTCGAGCCGCTCTCGGGCGCCGCGATCAGCGTTCCCGCTTTCGCGCTGCTGTTCCTGCTGCTGTCGCCGCTGCTGCTCTACGGCGAACCCGTGGTCTGGCGCGGGGTGCCGATTTTCGCCGCCATCGGCCTGGTATTCCCGGCGCTGCTGACCCTGCTGACCTTTGCCTCCAACCGGGCGCTGGGGCCTGTGGTCACCTCGACCCTCGGCAATCTTGCGCCATTGTTCGCGGTGGCGCTGGCGATCCTGGTGCTGCAGGAGCCGCTGCGTGGCTTGCAACTCGCCGGCCTGGTGCTTGCGGTGGGCGGTGCCGTGATCATTACCGTGACGCGGCCGCGCGACTTCGGCAGCTGGCGGACCTGGGCGCTGCTGCTGCCGCTCGGCGGCGCGGTGCTGCGCGGCGTGGTCCCGCCGGTGGTCAAACTCGGGCTCGAGGTCTGGCCCAGCCCGCTGTGGGCCTGCCTGATCGGCTACATCATGTCGTCACTGGTCGTGCTGACCGTTCAACGCATCCGCCGGGGAAGTTTCGTCGTGGCGGCGCCATGGTCCGGCCGGGTCTGGTTTGCGGTGACAGGGATTCTCAACGGTTTGAGCGCGCTGACGCTGTTTGCCGCCGTGCGCCACGGGCCGATTACGCTGGTGGCGCCGCTGGTGGCGGTCTATCCGCTGGTGACCGTGCTGCTGAGCGCCATCATGCTGCGCCAGGTGCGGATCACGGCCCGGATCGTCGCCGGGACCGCGCTGACCGTGGCGGGCGTGGCCCTGGTGCTGATCGGATAACGAAAGGAAGCGGCATTGCGCGATTGGCAAGTCACCCTTGCCGGCGGCGCGTCTGTGCAACCGCCATGATGCCTGCCAGAATGCCGGCCAGCCGGAGTAACCCCTTGCACGCCCCCGACCGCCCCTCGGCGCCTGCGCATCCCGCGCGGCTGATCCTCATTCTGTCGCTGGCGCCCACGGTCGGTCTCGGCATCGGCCGTTTCGCCTATTCGCTGGTGCTGCCGGACATGCGCGACGCGCTGGTCTGGACGTATTCGGCCGCTGGCTTCATGAACACGGTCAATGCGGCCGGCTACCTTGCCGGCGCGCTGCTGGCCTCGCGGCTGATCCGGCGTTTCGGACTGGCGGCCACGGTGCGCTGGGGGACACTGGCCTGCGTGGTCTCGCTGGCGCTCTGCGCCATCTCGGGCAATTTCGTCGTTCTGAGCTTCGCCCGGCTCTTGGCCGGTCTGGGCGCCGCGGCCGGATTTGTCGGCGGCGGCGCGTTGGCGGCGACGATCGCGCAATCGCGGCCCGAGCGGGCCAATTTCCTGCTCAGCCTGTTCTACGCCGGGCCCGGGATCGGCATTTTGTCCTCCGGACTGGTCGCGCCGTTCGTGCTGCAGGCGTTCGGACCGGGATCGTGGTGGATCGTATGGTGGGCGATGACATTGCTCGCGGCGGCCATGACCGTTCCGCTGCTGCTGGCGCCGATCAGCTCGGCGGCCGGTGTCGCCGACGCGACCGCCGCGCCCTTCGCGATCCGGCCGGTGCTGGTCTATCTCGCCGGCTACTTCCTGTTCGGCGCCGGCTACATCGCCTACATGACCTTCATGATCGCCTATGTGCGCGACGCCGGCGGCGGCGCCGCGGCGCAGAGTGCGTTCTGGAGCCTGATCGGCCTCAGCGCCTTCGTGACGCCCTGGGTGTGGCGGCGCGTGCTGGCGCTGGACCGCGGCGGGCTCTCGACCACCATCATTCTCGGCGTCAACGCGATCGGCGCGGCCCTGCCGATCTTCGGGCATTCGCCGCTGCTGCTGGCGACATCGGCGCTGGTGTTCGGCGTCGCGTTCTTTGCGGTGGTGGGATCGACCACCGCCTTCGTCCGCCTCAATTATCCGCCGGCGGCCTGGCCGACCGCGATCGCGGCGATGACCATCGCCTTCGGCATCGGACAGACGCTCGGGCCGATCGCGGTCGGCGCCGTCACCGACGCGATGGGAAGCCTGTCTTACGCGCTGAACGTCTCGGCGGTGATGCTGGCGGTCGGCGCGGTGGCGACGGCGTTTCAGCCCAGGCTGGCGCGGAAATCATAGGCGGGCCAGGGGTGCTCTCATGAACTCCACGACGCCCAGCCCGCCAGCCGCAAGCCGCTTTCTCACCGGCCTGCTCGGCGCGCCGATCGCGCATTCGGCTTCGCCGGCGATGCACGAACGGGCCGCGGCGGCGCTCGGCCTGCATTGTCATTATCAATTGATCGAGGTCGCCGATGCCGGGCGCGACGAACTCAGAATGCTGCTCGAGGGTGTCAGGCGGCTGGGTTTCGCCGGCATCAACGTCACCTTTCCCTACAAGGAGGCCGTGGTCGATCTGCTGGACGAATTGTCGCCGCGCGCGGCCCTGATCGGCGCCGTCAATACCGTCGTCGTCCGCGACAGCAGGTTGATCGGCCACAACACCGATACGACCGGTTTCGCGCGAGCCATCGCCGACCTCGTCTCGCCTTCTCCGCATGGCGCCGTCGCCGTGATCGGCGCCGGTGGCGTCGGCAAGGCGATTGCATTTGCGCTGGCCGGGCTCGGCGTCGATGAACTGCGGATCTTCGACAGCGATGCCGCCAGGGCCGCGCAGCTTGCCGCCCGGCTCGACGGCCAGACCCGCGCCAGCGTTGCCGATAATATCGAGCATGCGCTGCGCGACGTCGCGGGCGTGGTCAACGCGAGCCCGGTCGGGATGCTGCCCGATGTCGGCACGCCGGTTCCCGACGCCCTGCTGCATGCCGGGCTGTGGGTCGCCGATGCGGTCTATTCACCGCTCTGGACGCCGCTGCTGACGGCAGCCCGGGCCAGCGGCGCCCGCGTGATGACCGGGCGGGAACTGGCGATCCATCAAGCTGCCGATTGCTTCGAGCTGTTCACGGGACAGGCGCCGTCAATCGTCGAACTCGGAATGGCGTTCGACGCCGTGATGGCGAAAAGATACGCCGCTTCGTAGCCTATACGCGGCTCTTCTCCCCGCCGCTTCGCCCGCCTTCGCCAAGCGGCTTCGGCGGACACAGCGGGAGGAAGGGGAGAAGAAAGATAGCTCTTTAGCTCCCGCTGAACGAATTATAGCCCTGGTCTTCCCAATAGCCGCCCTTGTAGTCGTTCGTGACTTCCATCGAGATCACGTATTTCGGATTCTTGAAGCCGAGCTTCGTCGGCACCCGGATCTTCATCGGGAAGCCATAGGCCCGCGGCAGGATCTCGTCGCCGAACTTGAACGTCATCTGGGTCTGCGGATGCAGCGCAGTGGGCATGTCGAGCGGCGAGTTGTAGCCATCGACGTCGGCGCACTGGAACCAGCAATATTTGGCGCGGGTGTCGGCGCCGACCAGTTTCAGGAAATCGCGCAGCGGCGTGCCGGTCCAGCTTCCGATCGCGCTCCAGCCCTCGACGCAGATATGGCGCGTCACCTGCTTGACCTGCGGCAGCCGATAGAGCTCCTCCAGCGTCCATGATTTCTTGTTGTCGACGAGGCCGCGCACCTCCAGTTTCCACTCCCTGCCGTCGATGGTGGGAGCGTCGTCGAGCGCGTAATAGGCGTTGAACGGGAACGGGCTGGTAATGGCGCTTTCCGGGAAGGTCGGCGCCAGCGTGTTGGGATTGAAGATCGCGGCCTGCACGCCGTCATTGAATTTCGAGATCCGCGTCAGCATCGACTCCGCCGAAAAACTGTCGGTCACATCGCAGCCGGTCAGGAACGTCAGCGCGCCGAGGCTGGCGCCGCCGGCGATGAAGCGCCGTCGCGCCAGATCGGGCATCAGTTTGGTGGCGTCCCTGACCAGCAACTGCTTGTCGACACCGGGGATCAGAAGCGAGCGAAGTCGGCCCATGATGTTGCTCCTCGAATTGGTTCAGCGTCCGATGATCATGGCGCGCAGGCTTTTCGGCACTAGCAGCGCCAGCGCGACGTGCACCACCATGAATGCAACGATCGCCGCCATGCAGAAGAAGTGAACGTAACGCGCGGCCTCGTAGCCGCCGAACAGCGCGGTCAGATATTGCAGCTGCACCGGCTTCCAGATCGCCAGCCCCGACAGCACGACGAGGATGCCGACCACGATGATCCCGGCATAGAGCAGCTTCTGCACATAATTGTATTTCGTCAGGTCCGCATGCGAGAGCTTGCCGGTCAGCGCGGCCCTGGTGTCGGCCATCACGCCCTCCGGCGTGATCGGCAGCAGCTTCTTGCGGAAGCGGCCGGTGGCGAGACCCAGGATGAGATAGACGAGGCCGTTCACCATCAATAGCCACATCGCGGCGAAGTGCCAGAGCAGCGCGCCGGCGAGCCAGCCGCCCAGCGTGATGGTCTTCGAAAACGTGAAATCGAACAGCGGCGAGGCGTTGTAGATCTGCCAGCCCGACATGATCATCAGGATCATCGCCACCGCGTTGATCCAGTGCACGATGCGGACCCAGGCCGGCTGGATCGCTTTTGCCGGCGTTTCGGCTTTCGTGGTCTGGTCGTGGGCGACGAGGCTGGACATGAGTTCCCTGGCTATGACTGAGGGGTGTGCCGATACAGCCTTATACGACGGAACCCGGCGCTTCGTTACTGCCAAGGCGCTATCGGGTTGATGCCTGCGCCCTATGGCGGTCACAAAAAAGCGAGCCGGGTTGCCCCGGCTCGCCTTCTGTCCGCATCCCGGGGACTAGGTCAGGACACGAAAGGTGTTACGAAGCGGGCATCAGCACGGTGTCGACCACGTGGATCACGCCGTTGGACTGATTGACGTTGGCGATCGTGACCATCGACGTGCCGCCCTTGGCGTCGACGAGCCAGACCTTGCCGTCCTTGAGCTTCACGGTCAGCTCTTCGCCTTCGACGGTCTTCAGCTTCTTGCCGTCGGTCAGGCTGGCGGCTTCCATCTTCCCGGCCACCACGTGGTAGGTCAGGATCTTGGAAAGGGTGGCCTTGTTCTCGGGCTTCACCAGGTTATCCACGGTACCGGCCGGCAGCTTGCCGAACGCGGCGTTGGTCGGTGCGAACACCGTGAACGGGCCCTTGCCGGAAAGGGTATCGACCAGTCCGGCGGCCTTCACCGCGGCCACCAGCGTGGTGTGGTCCTTGGAGTTGACGGCATTCTGGATGATGTTCTTGGACGGGAACATCGCGGCGCCACCGACCATCACGGTCTTTTCGCCGGACATTTCGCTTTTCATCATCTTGTCTTGTGCGCTGACGGGCGCAACGACGGCGGCGGTCAGGGCCAGTGCGCCGAACGCGGCGGCAGAGAAAAGGGCAATACGCTTGGACATGGATCGTCTCCCGTGATTGTCGTGACCGGCGGTTCGCCGGCGATGAAGGGGCAACAGCGTCGCCTGCCCGGTGAGGGTCGGACTGCGTCGCCGTTGGCCGAGTTACGGGAGGGTTTGGGGCGGGTTTCGCGGGAAAATTTATCGTGATGTCTGAAACTATTTTCGGCGGCGAACGTGGGGGTGGGGCACTTGCACCTTCGCGCCCCCTCTCCCGCGCTGGCGGGAGAGGGCCGGGGTGGGGGCGCTTCAGCGGACACGAGCGCCTGTCGAGAGATTTCCCCCACCCGCCGCGCTTCGCGCGTCGACCTCCCCCGCAAGCGGGAGAGGTAAGGTCGCGCGGACTAACTAATCCCTGTTACCGGGCATCTGAATAAAACCGCGATTATGCGTCGGGCTGATCAGGATTTCGTTGATACAGACCCGCGGCGGCATGGAGGCGACGAAGGCGATGGTGCGGCCGCAATCCTCGGGTTGCAGCATCTTCGCCTGCTCGGCTTCGCTCGGCACCACCGGCCGCAGTTTGAGGATCGGGGTTGCGACCTCGCCGGGCGACAGACAGCACGCCCGCAATCCGTTGACGCATTCATCCATGTTGAACGAATGGGTCAGCGCCAGCACCGCATGCTTGGTCGTGGTGTAGGCCGGCCCCGGCATTTTGGAGACGTGACGTCCGGCCCATGACGCCACGTTGATAATGCAGCCGTCCTGCTGCTTGCGCATCGCCGGCAGCACCGCGCGCATGCAGTACAGCACGCCGTTGAGATTGATCTCGACCAGTTTGTTCCAGCCGTCCAGTTCCATGTCGGCCCAGGAACGCTTCGGCACGTTGATGCCGGCGCTGTTGACCAGGAGATCGATGCGGCCGTGCTTGGCGAGAATCTGATCCGCGGCCTTGGTGACGTCATCGGACCTGCTGACATCGAGCACGATCGCCTCGGCCTTGCCGCCGCCGGCAGTGATCTTCGCCACCACCGCGTCCAGCGCATCCTTGCGGCGCCCCGAAACCACCACCGTCCAGCCATCCGCGGCGAGGGCTTCCGCGCCCGCTTCGCCGATACCGCTGCCGCCACCGGTCACCCAGGCTACGCGTTTCCCGTTATTTGACATGCAAACTGTCTCCGTTGCTTTGTGAAGGGCGCTTTTGCTATTGAATCACTGGATTGCCGCGGCGCCTGTGCCGCGTCCGCCCCTCCCGCAATGTTGCATCAACGCAGCCCAGAAAACCATCATGAACGCCAACCTGTTTTCCCGCCTGTTCGACGGCCTCGACGATCCCTCGCGCCTGGCGATCGAGACGGCCGACGGGCAACACATCAGCTATGGCGATCTGATGGCCCGCGCCGGACAGATGGCGAATGTGCTGGTGTCCAGAGGGGTCAAGCCCGGCGACCGCGTTGCAGCGCAAACCGAGAAGTCGGTAGCGGGCCTAGTGCTCTATCTGGCCGCGGTTCGCGCCGGCGCGGTCTATTTGCCGCTCAACACCGCCTATACGCTGAACGAGCTGGAATATTTCATCGGCGACGCCGAACCATCGCTGGTCGTGTGCGACCCCGCGAAGGCGGAAGGCATCGGCGCGATCGCGGCCGGGATCGGCGCCGGGGTCGAGACGCTGGACGCCGATGGCCAGGGATCGCTGACGCAGGCCGCCGCCTCGGTGAAGGCGGATTTCGAGACCATCGACCGCGCCGACGACGATCTCGCCGCGATCCTCTACACCTCGGGCACCACCGGACGTTCCAAGGGGGCGATGCTGACGCACGACAATCTGGCGTCGAATTCGCTCTCGCTGGTCGATTGCTGGCGCTTTACCGACAAGGACGTGCTGATCCACGCGCTGCCGATCTATCACACCCACGGCCTGTTCGTGGCCAGCAATGTCACGCTGTTCGCGCGCGCCGCGATGATCTTCCTGCCGAAATTCGATCCGGATCTCATCATCAGGCTGATGGCGCGCGCCACCGTGATGATGGGCGTGCCGACGTTCTACACGCGGCTGCTGCAAAGCCCCGGGCTGACCAGGGAAGCGACCCGGCACATGCGGCTGTTCGTTTCAGGCTCGGCGCCGCTGCTCGCCGACACCCACCGCGAATGGTTTGCGCGCACCGGACATGCCGTGCTGGAGCGCTACGGCATGACCGAAACCAACATGAACACCTCCAATCCCTATGACGGCGAGCGCGTGCCGGGCGCCGTCGGCCATGCGCTGCCCGGCGTGGCGGTGCGGGTCACCGATCCCGAGACCGGCAAGGTCCTCGGAGCCGAAAGCATCGGGATGATCGAGGTCAAGGGCCCCAACGTGTTCAAGGGCTACTGGCGCTTGCCGGAGAAGACCAAAGCCGAATTCCGCGACGACGGATTTTTCATCACCGGCGATCTCGGCAAGATCGACGCGTCGGGCTATGTGCACATTCTCGGCCGCGGCAAGGATCTGGTGATCTCGGGCGGCTTCAACGTCTACCCGAAGGAAATCGAGAGCGAGATCGACGCCATGCCGGGCGTGATCGAATCCGCCGTGATCGGCGTGCCGCACGCCGATTTCGGCGAAGGCGTCACCGCCGTGCTGGTCTGCGACAAGGGCGCTGCGGTCGATGAGGCCGCGGTGCTGAAGGCGCTCGACGGAAGGCTCGCAAAGTTCAAGATGCCGAAACGGGTGATCGTGGTCGATGAACTGCCGCGCAACGCCATGGGCAAGGTACAGAAGAATATTTTGCGCGACACCTACGCGAAGATTTATGCGAAGTAAATTCCACCCCCTCATGGTGAGGAGCGGCGGCTTCGCCGCGTCTCGAACCATCTGGCACACGGCCCGCGGCCATCCTTCGAGACGCCGCGCGAAGGCGCGCGGCTCCTCAGGATGAGGTCGGCGCGGTGCGGCGCGAAGCCGAAGCCATTACAGCACGCTGATCAAAAACCGGCTGCCGACGATCAGCAGGTAGCAGCCGAACGCCACTTCCAGGGTGCGTTTCGACATCGAATGCGCGGCTTTCACCCCGAGCGGCGCGGTCAACAGGCCGGTCGGGATCACCAGCACGGCGCCGATCAGCGAGACGTAACCGATCGCGAACGGCAATTGCAGCGCGGCAACCTCGGGATACTGCATGGCGGCCGGCCAGCCGGCGTAGACATAGCCGATGGCGCCGGGAATCGAGATCAGCACCGCCAGCGCCGAGGAGGTCGCAACCGCCTGATGGATCGGCCGGCCGTAGAAGGTCATCAGCAGATTCAGGAAAAGCCCGCCGCCGACACCCATCAAGGTTGACAGAAGCCCGACGAAGAAGCCGTACAGCTTCATCAGCGGCCCCTTTGGAAAATCTTCGCCGAACTTCCAGCTCGCTTGCGCCAGCAGCAGCCGGGTTGCGGCCGAATACGCAACTATCACGAACACGATCTTGAACAGACGCTCCGGCGCATACCGCGCGGTGATGCCGCCGGCGATCACGCCGATCACGACCGGCAGCCACCATTGCCGGACAATCGTCATGTCGACGGCGCCCCGGAGGTAATGGGCGCGAAACGAGCTGATCGAGGTCGGAATGATGATGGCGAGCGATGTCCCGATACAGAGCGGCATCCGCACCTCGAGCGGGACGCCGGCCAGCCGGAAGCATTCGTAGAAAACCGGGACCAGGATGGCGCCGCCGCCGATCCCGAACAGGCCGGCGAGAAAGCCCGCCAGGGCCCCCACCGCCACCAGCAGAAACGCCAGCTCGGCAAGCTCTCTGACATCAAGCCCAGCGATTGCCATCTTGGGTCCCCCGCTCGCGCGGCCGGTTCGCCGCGTTCATGAATCGTGCTTCAGGTATACCAGCCATCAGCGCCCATGGACCTTGTCAACGCCCACAATTGCAGGGCACATCCATAGGTGTGAACCGTGGTTCGCATTTGGCGATTTCGTCGTTGCGCTCACTGTTTCGAGTTCGTAAATAGAATTTGTCTACAGCGATCCCCCAGGGCCCCGCGCCGGCCCGCCAACTTTCAAAGCCGCCGATGACCGCCAGGATCGAACGACCCCTTTCGCCCCATATGCAGGTCTACCGCTGGACCCTGACGATGGCGCTGTCCATCGTGCATCGCGCCACCGGCATTGCGCTGTATTTCGGCACCCTGCTGCTGGCCTGGTGGCTGATAGCGGCAGCCTCCGGCCCCGGCGCCTACGCCAATGTGCAGGCCTTTACCGGCAGCATCATCGGCAAGCTGATCGTGTTCGGCTACACATGGGCGCTGATGCATCACCTGCTGTCGGGGCTCCGGCATCTGGTCTGGGACCTCGGCTACGGCTTCAAGGCGAACGAGCGTGAAGCACTGACCTGGGGCGCGCTGATCGGCGGCATTTCGCTGACCGTGCTGGTATGGATCGCCGCCTATGCGATCGGAGGCGGACGATGAGCATCAACGAGTCGCACGGATCGCCCAAGCCGCCATCGATGCGCACCCCGCTGGGCCGCGTCCGCAGCCTCGGCTCTTCGCATTCCGGAACCACCGATTTCTGGCGCCAGCGCATTACCGCGGTGGCGATGACGCTGTTGATCGTGCCCGTGATCGTCGTGGTCCTGATGCTGCTCGGCCGCAACCAGGCCGGCGCCGCGCAGATTCTCGGCTCGCTGCCGATCGCGATCATCCTGCTGCTGTTCATCGTCGCCAGCGCCTGGCACATGAAGATCGGCATGCAGGTGGTGATCGAGGATTACATCCATAACGAGAAGCTGAAGCTCGCCAGCGTGATGGCCAACAACTTCTTCTCGGTCGCGGTAGCGCTGGCTTCGATCTACGCCATCCTCAAACTTTCATCTGGAGTTTAGCCCATGGCCGGCGGCGGAAATGGCAAGGGAACCGGCCAGGGTAACGGCGCCGGCGGCAGCGGGACCTTTGCCACCAATGGCCACGCCTATCCGATCGAGGATCACACCTACGACGTCGTGGTCGTCGGCGCCGGCGGCGCCGGCCTGCGCGCCGTCGTCGGCTGCAGCGAGGCGGGACTGCGCACCGCCTGCATCACCAAGGTGTTTCCGACCCGCTCGCACACGGTGGCCGCCCAGGGCGGCATTTCGGCGGCGCTCGGCAACATGCACGAGGACAACTGGCGCTGGCATATGTACGACACCGTCAAGGGGTCGGACTGGCTGGGCGACCAGGACGCCATCGAATACATGGTGCGCAACGCGCCCCAGGCGGTCTACGAGCTCGAACATTGGGGCGTGCCGTTCTCGCGCACCGAGGACGGCAAGATCTATCAGCGGCCGTTCGGCGGCATGACGCTGGACTACGGCAAGGGCCAGGCGCAGCGCACCTGCGCCGCCGCCGACCGCACCGGTCACGCCATGCTGCACACCATGTACGGCCAGGCGCTGCGCCATTCCGCGGAATTCTTCATCGAATTTTTCGCCATCGACCTGATCATGGACGACCAGGGCGTCTGCCGCGGCGTGATCGCGCTCAAGCTCGACGACGGCACGCTGCACCGCTTTCGCGCCCAGACCACGATCCTCGCCACCGGCGGCTATGGCCGCGCCTATGCCTCCTGCACCTCGGCGCATACCTGCACCGGCGACGGCGGCGGCATGGTGCTGCGGGCCGGGCTGCCGCTGCAGGACATGGAATTCGTCCAGTTCCATCCGACCGGGATTTACGGCGCCGGATGTCTGGTCACCGAGGGTGCGCGCGGCGAGGGCGGCTATCTCGTCAATTCCGAAGGCGAACGTTTCATGGAGCGTTATGCGCCTTCCGCCAAGGATCTCGCCTCGCGCGACGTGGTCTCGCGCTCGATGACCATCGAGATCCGCGAAGGCCGCGGCGTCGGCAAGAAGAAAGACCACATCTATTTGCACCTCGACCATCTCGATCCCAGGGTGCTGCAGGAACGGCTGCCGGGCATTTCCGAATCGGCCAAGATTTTTGCCAATGTCGACGTCACCCGCGAGCCGATCCCGATCACGCCGACGGTGCACTACAATATGGGCGGTATTCCCACCAATTATCACGGCGAAGTGCTGACCAAGCGGGACGGCGACGACAATGCCACCGTGCCCGGCCTGATGGCGCTCGGCGAAGCCGCCTGCGTCTCCGTGCATGGCGCCAACCGGCTCGGCTCCAATTCGCTGATCGATCTCGTGGTGTTCGGCCGCGCCGCCGCACTTCGCTGCGCCGAAAAGCTGACGCCGAACGGCAGCCAGCCGGAATTGCCGGCGGGATCCGCCGACAAGGCGCTGAGCCGGCTCGACCATTACCGCTACGCCTCGGGCGGCACGCCCACCGCAAAGCTGCGCGACAGCATGCAGCATGTGATGCAGAACAATTGCGCGGTGTTCCGCACCGGCGACATCCTGACCGAGGGCCAGAACCTGATCCACAAGGTGCATGGCGGCATCGGCGACATCGCCACGACCGACCGTTCGCTGACCTGGAATTCCGACCTGGTCGAGACCATGGAATTCGACAATCTGATCGTGCAGGCGGTGGTGACGATGGATTCGGCCGCCAACCGCTCCGAAAGCCGCGGCGCCCACGCCCGCGAGGATTTTCCGGACCGCGACGACAAGAACTGGATGAAGCACACGCTGGCCTGGATCGACGACGGCGGCAAAACCGCGATCGACTACCGCCCGGTGCACGACTACACGATGACGAACGACGTCCAGTACATCCCGCCGAAGGCGCGGGTGTATTGACAGGAAAAGCAGCCGTCATTCCGGGGCGATGCGCAGCATCGAACCCGGAATCTCGGGATTCCGGGTCTGGTCTTCGGATCATCCCGGAATGACGAAAGGTGAGAAGAATGGTTGAATTCGCGCTTCCGAAAAATTCAAAAATCACCGGCGGCAAGGTGTGGCCGAAGCCTGTGGGCGCGACCGAGACGCGCGAGTTCAAGGTTTATCGCTGGAACCCGGACGACGGCAAGAATCCCGGCATCGACACCTATCACATCGACATCAACGACTGCGGGCCGATGGTGCTCGACGGCCTGATCTGGATCAAGAACCACATCGATCCGACGCTGACCTTCCGCCGCTCCTGCCGCGAGGGCGTCTGCGGCTCCTGCGCCATGAATATCGACGGCCAGAACACGCTGGCCTGCACCAAGTCGATGCACGACGTGAAGGACGGCGCGGTCAAGGTCAATCCGCTGCCGCACCAGCCGGTGGTCAAGGACCTGGTGCCGGACCTGACGAATTTCTACGCGCAATATGCCTCGATCGAGCCGTGGCTGAAGACCACCACGCCGACGCCGCAGAAGGAATGGCGGCAGAGCCACGAGGACCGCGAAAAGCTCGACGGCCTCTACGAGTGCATTCTGTGCGCCTGCTGCTCGACCTCATGCCCGAGCTACTGGTGGAACAGCGACCGCTTCCTCGGCCCGGCCGCGCTGCTGCAGGCGACGCGCTGGGTCAAGGACAGCCGCGACGAAGCCACCGGCGATCGGCTCGACAATCTCGAGGATCCGTTCCGGCTCTATCGCTGCCACACCATCATGAACTGCGCCAAGGCCTGCCCCAAGGGTCTCAACCCCTCCGAGGCGATCGCCGAGCTAAAGCTGAAGCTGGTCGAGCGGCAGATCTAGATTTGGTCCCGTTTCCATCCTGCGAGGTTCGCCGAAAAGGCTCGCACCTTCAGCGATAACGACGCAGCCGTTCCGCGGGGATGACGACCGCAACGTTGGTGCCGCGTGCAAAACCGGCTATGGATGCGCCGCTTCCGCCGTTATCGAGGAAATCGGTTTGAAACCCGCCAACGACCCTGCCCCCGCGCCGTTCGGCGCGTTTGCGCCGAATGCCGCGCAGGCCGCGATCATCGCGCTGGCGCAGCGCTCGCGGCTGAAACGCGGCGCGTTCCGCCCGATGCTGTCGCGGCTGGTCAATCTGATGCGCGGCGGGCCGCTCGACGTGCCGTACCAGGGCGCGTCGTTCCGATTCTACCACCAGGCCAGCGCCACCGAGCGCGGCGCGCTGTTCAATCCCGACTACAATGCCGAGGAGCTGGATTTCCTGCGCGCCCACACCCCGGCCGGCGGCGTGTTCGTCGATGTCGGCGCCAATGTCGGCACCTATGCGCTGGCGCTGGCGCGTCAGGTCGGCGCCCAGGGCAAGGTGATCGCGATCGAGCCGCATCCGGTGACCCATGCGCGGCTCAAATTCAACCGCGAGGCATCCGGCGCCACACAGGTGACGCTGGTGGCCGCGGCCGCGGGACCTGCCGACGGCGAGCTCCTTATCGAGACCGACGGCGACAATCTCGGCGCCAGCCACATCGTAACAGGCCAGCCCGCCGGCCATGCCCTGAGGGTGCCGGCGCTGCGGCTGCAACGCATCCTCGATGAGGCCGGTGTGCCGCAGATCGACGCCTTGAAGATCGACGTCGAGGGTTTCGAGGACCGCGTGCTGACCGGCTTCTTCAAGCAGGCGCCGGCCTCGCTGTGGCCGCGCGCGGTCGTGATCGAGCATCTGTCGCGCGACGAATGGCTGGAGGACTGCCTTGCCGACATGCGCGCGCGAGGTTACGTCGAGGCCGGCAAGACCCGCAGCAACACGCTGCTGCTGAAGCCATAACCGTCACGTCCACCGCAGGAGATTCTGATGATCGACCATCTCGGTTTTCCGGTTTCCGACTATGCGCGCGCCAAGGCCTTTTATCTGAAGGCGCTGGCGCCGCTCGGCTACAGCCTCGTGATGGAAGTGACGCAGGAGCAGAACGACGGTGCCGCCGCCGCGGGGTTCGGCGCCGATGGCAAGCCGGATTTCTGGATCGGCGGCGAAGGCGGCCTGAACAAGCCGCTGCATGTCGCGATCGTCGCCAAAGACGGCGCGACTGTCGACGCCTTCTACCACGCGGCGCTGGCGGCCGGCGGACGCGACAATGGCGCGCCCGGCATCCGCGCCCACTATCACCCCGATTATTACGGCGCCTTCGTGCTCGATCACGATGGTCACAACATCGAAGCCGTCTGCCACGCGCCGGGTTGACCGGTTCCCCTTCGTCAGGCGGAACATCGCGGGATCGCCGCCGTTGTCGCTCCAGCACAATGGAGCGACAACATGGCCAATGACAATACATCCCGCGACATCGACCGCGCCTGGGATTTGATGAAGAAAATCGGCTTTGCGATGCTGGTCACGCGCGACGGCGACAAGCTTCGCGCCCGGCCAATGAGCGCTTTTCTCGAGCGAGAGAGCAACGCGATCTATTTCCTGACCGACGTGCGCCGTCACAAGGATGACGAGATCGCACAAAATCCGAACGTCAACCTGTCGTTCGCCGACGCCGGTGACCAGAAATACGTTTCGGTCAGCGGCACCGCGGTCGTCTCCAACGACCGCGCCAAGATCAAGCAACTGTTTTCCACCCCCGCGAAGGCATGGTGGGATTCGGCCGAAGATCCCAACATCCGCGTGCTGAAATTCACGCCCGACGATGCCGAATTCTGGGATTCCCCGGGCACAGTCATCAGCTACGTCAAGATGGCGACCGCGGCCGTTACCGGCACCCGTCCGGAGCTCGGCGACAACCACAAGGTGGCGATGTAAATGGCCGATCCGCTGGAGAACCCGCCGATCAAGCCCGGCCAGCCGACCGAGCCGCCGCTGGAAAGCCCGCCGGGCAATCCGCAGCCGGACGTGCCGCCGCCGATGCACGAACCCGGCGCGCCGCCGCGCCCCGAGGAGTTGCCCGGACAAACTCCCGAGGAGTTGCCGGTGCGGGGACCGGCGGGTCCGACCACCCCCAATCCCGCGACTGCCGATTTGCCGGGATCACAGCCCGACGTGATTCCGGGTGAATCCGACCTGCCGCAGGGAACGATGTAACTACCACTGCGTTCACAACCAGCGTCTGAATGCGCCATGAATAATCGCGCCTTCAGACGCTGCAGGCATTGAAATAAATGCAACCGCGCCATCGCAGGCCGCCACAATCCGGCCCAACGCTTGTTCGTTGATTGCCCATGTTGTTTTCCATTCCCGGGGTCCCAACCATCATGACACATCTTCGCCTCGTGCTGCTCGCCACGACAGCGCTTACGGCAATGCAATTCGCTGCACCTTCATCGCACGCGCAAACCGCTCCCATCGTGGTCGCGCAGGCCAAGGATGAACTTGGTCCGGATGGAAAACCCAAGCCGAGGCCCGCG
>NZ_JAUYQU010000260.1 GCF_030697065.1 Bradyrhizobium sp. | reverse complement strand
CAGGCGATGGACCTCGTGAAGTGGTCCAACCTGCCCACCCATCCCGACGCCGCGGTGCTGCACACGCTGGAGGGCAAGCTCGAGCGGCTCGGCTTCAGCGACCTCAGCGACTTCAGCAACAAACTCTCCAGCCAGTTCGAGGGGCTGAAATGGGCACAATAGTACGCGCGCAAACGCGTCCAGGAGAACTTGCATGACGATTCAGACGATCGCCCCGGACCTGCTCCAGCTTGAACGCGCGGCAAACGCCGCACAATTGTCGGCAGCGGTGCGCACCGGACTCGCCGATCCCTCCGCGCGGATCGCGGTGACCACGGTAACCCGCGACGGTGGGCGACGACTCGACTGCTATGCGGTCGCAGGCGCAGGCAAACAGCTGGCGGCGGTGACGCCGAACGCCGGAGGCGGCGCCGCGGTGTCGTTTCCAGTCGATGTCGCGCTGGCGGAAGCCCTGATTGTCGAAACCCTCGGCCTCGATCAACCGCTTGCCCCTGTCGACCACCGCAGCGAACTCGACATCGCCGCCTTGTGGGCGCTGGCGGCAATGGCGGATGCGCACCGGCAAGCGGAACTGGAGAGCCTGCTGGCGCGCTCGCCGGCACGTCAGGTCGCGATCAACGAGGACAGCATCTATTTGCGCGCGCTGGACGGGGCGACGCTGTCCGATCCGCGCTGGCTATCGGGAATGCTGACGCAGATTTTCGGCCCCGGCGACGTTACGGAGGCGCGGCTGCTGGCAGGGCTCGACGTTTTGACGCGCGGCGGGCTGATCGCTCGGGGGAAGACCGGACTATGGTCGCCGCAACCGGCCTTCGTCACCGCCTTCGCGCATCTCGAATTGCCGCTCGCCGCTGCGGTGCTGTCGGTCGATCGCCGGCGGGCCGATGGATTCGATTCAGTCTCGCTGGTATTTCTGCGCAGTTTTGCCGCCGTCTGGGTGATCGAACCGCTTGGCGCAACCGGAGCACCGACCGCCGTGCGCCTCAGCTCCGTCAGCGACGCCGATGCGAGGGCGCTGGTCCACGACGCCCTTGCGCTGGCGCTCAAGGAGCCCGCCCCGCAAGCGCAAAAGGCGACCGCAGCGCCGCGCTTCTGCAAGCAATGCGGTCATCCCGCGACGGCTGCCGACCGTTTCTGCGGCCAGTGCGGAGCCGCATTGACGTGAAGCGTTTGGCTCGGCTCGCGTGAGCTTGTCACAGATTGTTTTAGGATCCTGGTTTCAACAGAGAAGCACAATGTCGGCTCAACGTCACGCTATCGGCCTCATCGCCCTCCTGACAGCAGCAGGCTTCGTCGGTATCGCCCCGGCCGCCGCGTCAAAGCCGGTGCCGAAAACCATTGTCGGCTGCGTCTTCAACGGAAGCTTCGTCTCGTCCGATGGTTATGAAATCCGTCCGAGGAATCTCGACGGCCGGGAAATCGATCTCCGGCCGTTCGAGGGACATCAGGTCACGATCAGCGGCGACTTGCTGCCGGGCGATGCCTTCATCCTCAAGAAGCCGCCGGCCGACTCAGGCCCCTGCAAGACGATGAAACCCGCAGGCTCTGGTTCCAATGTAGCGCCCGACGCAGCGGCGGTGAAGGTCACGACGGGTGGCTGGCAGATCCACAGGCCCAGCAAGGAGTACAAGGACCTGCCCGCGCTGTTGCCGATGCAGCAGGACAGCCTGGTCGAGGCCGGGATCGGCCTGCTCGAATTCGTTTGCATGAAATCGAGCTATTACGTGTTGCTGGTTCAGCCGTCGGTCAAATTGCGCGATACCGAACCGGGCATGATCGCCCCGCGCGCGGCGAATACGGCGAACGGATCAGCCCCGGTTCCACTGACCTTTCGCAATCTCTACAAGACCAAGTCGCTGCTTTCACGCAGTCTGAACTGGGATGCGGATATTCACTATGCCGAAATCGGCGCAGTGCTGCTGGGGTCGATCAAGCCGGCCAGCGATCTGGATTTGACGCTGGCGGGCCGAAGATACGCCATCAATCTGTCCGACTTCGGCTCGCGATGGGTGTCATTCCAGCGGTTCTGTGAAAACGGCGTCGTCGGAAATCCGGCGCATTTCGAACAGTAAGGCGGCGAGCACCTCTGGTCAGCGCGGCAGTTCGGGAAGCCCGCACGTTCTGGCGAGCACGGGCCAGTGCTGCTTCAGCCCGCCGCTGGGGATGGTGGCCTTGACCGGTCCGGTGCTGGTTCCCTCGATCCTGCCGTTGTTCCGGGCCAGCGCCATCAGCGCCGCGACCGGCAATTCGCTGCGGCTTCCGGCATTGCCCACCTGTTCCAGGATGCTGTCGTCCCAGCTGAATGACAGCGAGAAGACTTCCTGGCCCACCGTCAGTTTCGCGGCGCGACCACTCGCGCCAAAGTCCGGATTACCCATGGGACCACCGCCAGGCGAAATATTGACGAGTTGCAGCTTCCCGTCAGGACAGGCGATCGCGAAACAGAAATCGCGCTCGTCGCACTGCAGGACAAGAAAGCCAAGCGCCGCCGGAAGCTGCGGCTTGATCCAGCCCGGCGCGGCGATGGCGTTGCCGCCGATGGCGCAGCCAAGGACGATGAGAAACGCTCTGATCATGAGATCAGCCACGAACTTGCGACGGCCCCGGGATCCGGGCGGCGTGGGCGTACACTCTCAATTGCAGCCGCTGCGCCGCTCGATCCGGGTGATCTCCGCAATGCGGGCGCAGATATTGCGCGGCAGCGGCACGCTTGCCTCGATGTCATAGATGCAGCCCCCGTTACCGAAATAGGAGATCGCTCTGGATGTCTTGAAGCAGTAACCGGCTTGCTTGTAATAGGAATTGCGCTCGACCCATAGATCCTGGCAGCTCTGGGCGTTGGCCGCCGAGATCGCGCCGATGCTGCTTGCCCCCGCGACCAATACGCCAAGCAGGTAGCGATAGGCTCGAATCTTCATGGCGGTCGCCCCTCATTATACAAGAGTGATGCATTCCTATATCCGCAGCGCCCGGGAATTGTCTTGCGCTGAGTCAAGGGCAGCCAGCCGCTGCGGTCCTGGGTCCCCTCACGGCGATGTCGCTGGCGTCGCCTCGGGTGCCAGGTTATTCATCCCCGTGTGACTGCTGATTGCGCTGGTCAATATGTGGGTGGGTCACCCGGGCGGGCTACACCGTCACGCAGGAACTGCCTATATTGCTCGTCGTCTTCATCGTACCCGCGGCGCTGGCCGCCTTGGTGGCGTTGAAGCTGACGCGAGGTTGACCCTTGAGCCCGGAAACCGTTTCCCATGCCGCTGATGCCGCCTCTCATGGCGGCTTCAATCTCGTGCCCGTCGTGGTGCTTCTCGGCGCTGCCATCATCGCTGTGCCGCTGTTCAAGCGACTGGGGCTCGGCTCGGTGCTGGGCTATCTTGCCGCCGGCCTTGCCATCGGGCCGTTCGGCATCGGTCTGTTCACCGACCCGCAGTCGATCCTGCATGTCGCGGAACTCGGCGTCGTCATGTTCCTGTTCGTCATCGGATTGGAAATGAAGCCCTCGCGGCTCTGGTCGATGCGCGGCGAGATTTTTGGTCTCGGCCTCGCGCAGGTCGGATTATGCATCGGCCTGCTGACCTGTGTCGGTCTTGCCCTTGGCTATCCCGTTGCCCAGAGCTTCGTTGCCGGCACTGGCTTCGTGCTGACCTCCACCGCCATCGTCATGCAGATGCTGGAAGAGCGTCGGGCCATGGGGCTGGCCAAAGGGCGGCGGATTGTCGCTGTCCTGCTGCTCGAGGATCTCGCCATCGTGCCGTTGCTGGCGCTGGTCGCCTTTCTCGCGCCCGGCGGCGAGGATGCCTCGCTCGCCGACCGACTGACCGCCGCGGCGATCGGTCTGGCGTCGATCGCCGGACTGGTGCTGGCCGGTCGTTACCTGCTCGATCCCTTGTTCGGGCTTCTCGGCAAGGCCAGGGCGCGCGAAGTCATGACGGCGGCAGCGCTGTTTGTCGTGCTCGGCTCGGCTCTCGCGATGCAGCTTGGCGGTCTGTCGATGGCCATGGGGGCGTTCCTGGCGGGCGTGCTCTTGTCGGAATCCTCGTTCCGTCACCAGCTCGAAGCGGATGTCGAGCCGTTCCGTGGCATCCTGCTTGGCCTGTTCTTCCTGGGCGTCGGCATGTCGCTCGACCTTGCCGTGATCGCCGCCAACTGGCGTCTGATTGTGCTCGCCGTGGCCGCCTATATGGTGCTGAAGACGATCGGGATTTATGTGGTCGCCCGGTTGTTCCGGGCCGATCATCGCGAGGCGGTCGAACGCGCGGTGCTGATGGCGCAAGGCGGCGAGTTCGCCTTCGTGCTCTATGCTGCGGCAACCTCCGCCGCCATCATCGATGGCGAGGCCAACGCCATCCTGACCGCGACCATCATCGTCTCCATGGCGCTGACCCCCCTCATGATCATCCTTCACGACCGGTTGATGCCGAAGCGTGCGCCGTCGATGGACAGCGTGGAGACCGCGCAAAACCTGTCCGCCAGCGTGCTTCTGATCGGGTTCGGCCGCTTCGGCCAGATCGTCAGCCAGCCCCTGCTGGCCAACAGCTGTTCGATATCCATCATCGATACCGATACGGACGCCATACGCAACGCCCGCGATTTCGGTTTCAAGGTCCATTATGGCGACGGCGCGCGCCTCGACATCCTGCACGCCGCCGGCGCCCACGACGCCCGTCTGATCGTCATCGCCGTCAGCGACCGCGAGGCCAGCCTCAAGATCGCGGAACTGATCGAAGACGAATTTCCGCTGGTGCCCGTGCTTGCCCGCTCCCTCGACCGCGAACATGCCATCGAACTGATCCACGCGGGCGTTGAATGGCAGATCCGGGAGACCTTCGAGTCCGCCCTCGTGCTTGGCGAGAAAGCGCTTGAAATAATGGATGTGAACGAGGAGGAGCGCCTTCGGGTGATCAAGGACATCCGGCGTCGCGACGGCGAGCGCTTCGCCATCGAGACCGTCGAGGGCATCTATGCCGGTCGGGACCTGATCCACGGCAATGCGGGGCGAACGGATGGTCCGACGAAGCGGGATGCAAAGTCATGAGCGTGCAGCGCAGATCGCAATCGTGGAAGCTGGATGCGGCGAGCGCGGCCGTTGTGATCTTCTGGAAGGAAGCGGGCGAGCGCGGACAATGGTTTGACAACGATGCGGACTTTGATCAGGTCTTCCGCGAACGCTTCCTCGAACTGCATATGGAGGTCGCGGCACGCAGGCACGACGGCTGGATGGCATCGCCCGAAGGCGCGCTGGCGCTCCTGATCCTGACGGATCAGTTCCCCCGCAACGCCTTCCGGGGCACCGGCCATATGTACGCCACCGATCCGCTGGCACGCGCCTATGCCCGTCAGGCGCTGGCGACGGGGCATATGGCGCAAGTCGAACCGGCCTTACGGCTGTTCTTCTGTCTGCCCTTCTCGCATTCCGAAGACATGCGCGATCAGGACCTCTCGGTGCGGCTCAATGCCGAACTGGGTGAGCCGTGGCTGGCGCATGCCGAGGGGCATCACGACATCATCCGTCGCTTCGGTCGTTTCCCGCATCGAAATCCCGTCCTCGGCCGGATCACAACCCCGGAGGAAGCCGCCTATCTTCAAGCCGGCGGCTTCCAGGGCTAGGAAAAGACATCTGCCGCCTAAAGCGCGTGCGCCTGCCTTGGTATTCCGATTGGGGCCGTGCCTGCGTATCGACCGCCGGATCAAACTGCTGGCCGAGCCAATCCTGATAGGTAGCTGCCCAGAGTGCGGCATTCGAGTGGTATAGATTAGACACGGTGCCGATCGTCGTCGGGCGCAGCCCGCCAGATGTCCGATTGGTGATCGCCTTGCCCCCCGCAGCGATTCACATGGAAAGTCATGCCGTCCTCCGACAAGCCCACCACCCTGCCCGCTGAGACGATCAAACCGCCTCGCTGCGCCATGTGCCGAACACGGATGGCGCTGGCGAGCCGAGAGCCGGCCGCGGATGGCGCGGAGAGGCACATCTTCAAGTGCCCGAAGTGCGAGTTCTCCAAGACGAAAACCACTGGTGAGGCGGCCGGCGCCGGGCGCCATCGCGCGCCCCGGAAGCGATGAAGCTCGGTCACGGGGCCGTCCGTCACCCCCTGGATTTGTTGATCTGCTTCACCTTTGTATCGGTGGCCTCGATCGAGGCCGCCAGTTCCAGGATTGCCTTCGATAGCAGTTCGATCGCTTCCTTCTCGTCCTGCGAGCGCGCGGCGCGAAGCGCAAAGTTCTTTGCGGAGGATAGCGACATCGGCAGCCTTTCTCACGAAGAAACCCGCCGGTTGAGTACGGCGGGTTTCGTTAGCTCTCGCGGTATGAGTTACGAAATCCGCGATTGCTCAAACGGTAGTCGCAGAGGGTTAACAAATGTTTCGGTCCCGCTTGCTGCCGGTTTTAATTCCCCGCCCGGCATCCGCCCGGCAATAAGAACCCGCTCTCCCTCACTTGTGCAAGGAAGGCGTGTGACGCCCGGTGCATTGCGCCAACGAAATCATGCGATGGGATCTGCTCTTTCAGCGGCTCGAATCGTACGCGAAAGCCGTCCTCGTCGAACTTGAAACCGGTTTCGCATACGAACAGCGTTGTCGCCGCATCATTCGTGGGCAGAATGTCATGCGAAAAGAAGCCGGTTCCGAACAGCATTCCGATACGCTTGCAGATATCGTTTATTGCGGGCTCTTGCGGGGCGACGATTCTGGAATGCAAATGGTTAACAAGTTCGGCATCCAGCGGCATATCCGACCCATGGACCGAAGGATCATTCTCATCGGTGGGTCGTGCACGCACTGTGATAGAGACGCATACCGGCCCGACGCACATGGCCCGAAGGTAGACGTAATACGGCCGGTTCTTGAATAGCCGCCGCGTGTCTACAAATTCCGTATTGTAGCGGCTCGGATCGAGCTCGGCGCCGGCTTTCAGTAACTGCACCGGCTCGGCCGTACCGATATTCACGTTCGAAAAAACGGTAAACGGAGCGCGGGCCGAGCTTACCAGCCTCGGAACCGAAACGCCCGCATTTTGCAATTTCTGGTTGGTGAGCACCTTGTCGGCCACCACCCGGCCGACGGCGGTTTCATGAATGATCAGGCGGTTGCCGTTCGTTGCGAGTCGCTCGACCTCTTCAACCTCCTGCCTTAAAGCGGCGTCAAGAGTGAACTGGACTTCATTGTAAATGAGAACGACTACTGCATCAGGATGATTGCGATGCTCGGCAGCAAATTCATCAGCCCAATAATGGCGACACGCAACGCCGTAGGTTGAAAGAACCTCTTCGAATATCGGCATGAAGAAACCCGGCGTAACCTTGCCGCGCCCGCTGAGCCCCAACTTTCTGAACGCAACAAAAACGACTTCGTTCTTCATGGGTTGTGAAGATACCTCTGCCCGCCAGCCAAAGGCGAATTCAAAATTCGAGCAATAGTGCCGGGCTTCTCCGCAGTTGGCCAAACCCGACCCGATCACCCGCAATTCGCGAACCTGTAGCGGCGGCCGGTACGGGTAACACCGGATTTTCGACCCGTCGCAGCCTTGATTGCGCGTCCTGACCGCCACAATGCCGTGCCATCACCGCCGCATGAATCGATTCCCGCCACTGTTCACCTGCATTTTCCTCTGTCTGGCAGGCCTTCTGCTGCCGTCCTGCGCCGGAAAAAACGCGGGCGAGCGGCTGGCGGACATGCCGCAGTGGCTGGGCGGCATGCCTCCCGGAGTTCCGCCGCGGCGCGGCACACCCGAATACGATGCCTGGACAGCCGCGCGCGCCCAGGAAGCCGCCAGGCCAAAGACGCAGCAGTCAAAATAGCCGGATCGCCCTCCCATCATACCGTCGCAAAGGCTGCGATACGCTGCGCGGGAGGCATGCCAACAATCAGGCTGTCGCGCTGCCTGCGGGCCTGATAAGAATGCGATCGGTAAAGTGCGCAGGGGGCGTGAGATGAGTAAGCAGGACGACGGATTCGACTACCACCGCTATCGGACCCTGCTGGCCGAAGCAGTCGACGAGCCCACCCGGCTAAAGTTCATCGACCTGTTGATCGAAGAGCGCGCCAGGGAACGGCTGAAAGCCCACAGCACCTCCGAGCGGCTTGCGATCACGGCGAAGACCGTTGCCAGCATTCTCGGCACCTCAAGGACCTGAATTGAACGGGAACTGTCGGTTGGTCACGTTGCGCCGGACCTTTCGCCTTGCGCTGACAAGGGCCGGGTTCGCCGCTCTGTTCGGGTTGATGGCGCTGCATACGATTGGCGGCGCGAAGGCGCAGGTCGCCATCGCCGCGCTGGTGGCCCAGCCGGTATCGTTGCCGGACATGGCGCTCGGCCCGGCCAATGCACCGGTGACCATCACCGAATATTCGTCAATGAGCTGTCCGCATTGCGCGGCGTTCGGCGAAAACGTGTTTCCGATGCTGCGCGCGAAATATATCGATACCGGCAAGGTGCGTTTCGTGTTCCGGGAATTTCCGCTCGACATCAAGGCCGCGGCGGCGTCGATGCTGGCGCGCTGCGTCGCCAATGGCGATGCCGAGAAGTTTTTCGGAACAATCCAGCTTTTGTTTCAGCAACAGCAGATGCTGATGGCGCAGACCAACATGACCCTGCGGCTGATCGGCAAACAGGGCGGGATGAGCGAACAGGCCGTCGAGACCTGCGGGAAGGACCAGACCCTTCTCGACAAGATCGCGGCCGATCAGAGATTTGCCCATGAGGTGGTCAAGGTGGATTCGACGCCGACGTTCTTCGTCAATGGCGAAAGGTTCAAGGGCGCCATGTCGTTCGAGGAACTGGAAGAACGAATCATGCCGCTGCTGAAGGAGTGACTGGCGGTCCGCCCTGCGCCGATCCGGCGGCGCGCTATGTCGGCGCGGCCTCGAGGAAGGTCAGGCCGATCCGGTTGCGCTGGATCCAGGCCACCTGACACTCGCGGACCGAGGCGCCGTTGTCCATTACCAGACGAAAGCGTGCAGGTACGAAGGCCGGATTCTCGATATCGATGGCGGCGCCCTCGGTCGAAATATTGCGAACCGTGCAGCGCATGACCGACCCGCCGGACGAAACGTATGCCGGTTCGTCGACTTCGATACGCGGTTGCTTTCGTTTTTCTTCCATCGACGGCGGCCCTGGCTGGCATCCGGGGAACGTTAACGCCAAACCTTAAACAAATTGGCGCAAGGCACGCGATCGGCCTGCGTCTCCGGCGGGCGTACGCCAGCCAGGACGCCGGCCGATCGCATTTTTGCGGCATGTTCCCGACAACGCCCCGAGTCAGCCATCTCTTGGGCGCGAATCGGTCGGCGTTTCCCCAATATTGCGTGACGAATTCAATAGCCGCGCCGCTGCGGCAGGATAGCCGGGTGCCGCGCCTTAGACCCCTACCCCAGAGGCACGCGTGCCCGGCTATTCGTTGCGGGTCCAGCCGCGATCCGCGTTAATCCAGCCCGCGCTCGCGGCTCAGCCGCACCATCTCCTCGATGAATTTCGCCTTTTGCCTGGAGTCGAGGCTTGCGAACAGCGGCTCGGCCGCATCGGCGACGTTGCGCTGGTCAACGGCGCGGTCGTTGAGAAACTGGGCTTCGTTGCGCATCTGCTCGATAATGTCGTCGGGCGGGTCGCGCTTGGCGCGTGCAATGCGCAGGTTGAGGCGATCGGCGCCGTTGTGGCCGAGATAATGCATCGCGCTGTTGAATCCGGCCCAGTGCTTCTCCTGCTCGGGCGTCAGCTTCAGTTCGGTCTTGATCCGTTCGATATTTGCATCGCTGTTGGCGACAATCTGTTCGGCCGTCAATTGCGGCGCGCCGTCCTGGGTCAGCACGGGGCTCTGCTTGGTACCCTTCTTTGCCTTGCCCTTCTCGGATTTCGCCGATCCCTGCTTGTCGCCGGGCGGCGGCTGCGATGCATTCTTCCCGGTGCCGAGGACGCCGGTAAAGACGCCGACCACACCGCCGATCGCGCCTCCCAGCACGCCGCCGACAGGTCCGGCGGCCTTGTTGCCTTCGCGGGCGCCTTTCTGAACGCCTTCAATCACCTGTGCCGTCGCCTTCGGAGGAGCGCAGAGCAGCATCGCCACAACCGTTCCTAGCACAAGGTGCAGTTTCAACCGCGCACGCGCTGCAGGTTTCGGGTCGATCATTCGTCGGGCTCCATTTCGACAGGCTGGCGCGGGATCCGGCAGCGCTTGGCGTTGAGTCGGACATTATCGTTCTAGCATCGACCTCGTCTACGCCGCAGCGCGGCGATCGCCACCAGAATTCGCCGACGCAGGAACAAGTTAAGTCGGTCGCAATGGAACCCGAGGCACCAATCCCGACCCCTTCGATGCCAGCGCGCCGCGCAATGTGTGCGGCGCAATATACATCTTCACACCACGCTGGCCGGCCACGCATCCAATTCCGCAATCATCGCAGGATCATCGACATTCCACCGCCGCCGATTCGTGCCCAACGTTGGTTCTGCGCGGCGCGACACCAGATTTCTCGACATGCGCCGGCAATTCTGCTCTGATCGTCAATAACGAAGTCTCTGCGGCGTCATGCAATGCCATCTCGGCCTGCCCGGCGCGGCGAAGGAAAAAAACAAAAAACGAGACCACACCGCTTCAAGATTTGGCTCACCAGGGAGAGAACGCCAATGTCAAAGAAGAAACTTTCTCGTCGACAATTCGTCGCTGCTACCGCCATGTCTTCGGCGGCACTGATATCCGCGCCTTACATTCGATCGGCCAATGCGGCCGGCAAGCTCAATATCGGTTTCTGGGATCATTGGGTTCCCGGAGCCAACAAGGCCTCGACCGACCTCGTCAATGAGTGGGCCGCCAAGGAGAAGGTCGAGGTTACGATCGATTACATCCCGAGCCAGGGCAACAAGAACCTACTGACCATCGCCGCCGAAGCCCAGGCCAAATCCGGCCACGACATTCTCGCGATGCCGACATGGTGGCCCCACGCTCAGGCCGAGTTGCTCGAGCCCATGAACGATGTCGTCGAGGCGCTCATCAAGCAGAACGGCGAAGTCAACGGCACCGTGGCGTATCTCGGCAAAGCCGGCGACAAGTGGCTGGCCGTGCCGGCCTGCGTCGGCAGCCAGATCAAGGGCCCCTGCTCCCGCATCGATCTGATGAAGCAGCACGCCAACATCGACGTCCAGGCCATGTATCCTGCCGGCCAAGCGCCGAAGGCGGATGCCTGGACCACGGACAACTTCCTGAAAGCCGCCGAGGCCTGCCACAAGGGCGGCGTCCCCTTCGGCATCGGTCTCGGCGAAACCAGCGACTCCGTCGACACCGTCGGCGCGTTCTTCCTTGCCTTCGGCGCAGAGGTCGTCAATGCCAAGGGCGACGTCGTCGTCAAGAATGACAACGTGCGTCAGGTCCTCGAGTACTACAAGAAGCTGATGGCATTTCTGCCGTCGGACGCTCCGGCCTGGGACGATGGCTCCAACAACAGGTGGCTGGTCTCGGGCAAGGGCGCCCTGATCATGAACCCGCCGAGTGCATGGGCTGTCGCCAAGCGCGATGCGCCGAAGATCGCCGAGCAGTGCTGGACCCACGGCTTCCCGGTGGGACCGAAGGGCCGCTTTGCGCCATACCTGCCGTATTTCTGGACTGCCTGGAATTTCGGCAAGAACAAGCCGGCGGCCAAGAGCCTGTTGATGCATCTGTCCCAACCGGCAGCGGTCGAGAAGCTGGTGGCGGCGAGCGGCGGCTACGACCTGCCGGCGTTCGAGAAACTCACGACGCTGAAGACCTGGGCGGAGGAAAGCCCCCCGAAGGGGACGCTCTACCACTATCCGAATCCGCACAACCACCAGAAGCTGTCGATCTCCGCCGCGGGAGCGCCGCCGAAGATTGCCCAGCAGATCTATACCCAGGCGACGCTGACCAAGATGTGCGTGCGCTACTTCCGGGGTGAATCCATGGATGCGACGCTGTCCTGGGCACAAGGCGAACTCGAAGGCTTCATGCGAAGCTGAGGAGAGTGGCCGCCACGGCCGACCCGGGCCGCGGCGGCGCTGTCCGCCTGCCGATACGATCGGGAGCCGGCGTGCGCCGGCTTCCCGACGCGGAAATCTCACCTGTCTGCAATCAAGCTTCGTGAGGAAGATGCATCATGGCTGATGTCGCGGTTGAACGAAACAGCGCCGCCCCTGTGCCGAAGGTGCGCAAGCGCGGCGGTCTGCGAACCGCGCTGAAGCGAAAATCCACTGCTGCGTTTCTGATGACGCTGCCGTTGATCCTGCTGATCTCGCTTCTGGTCATCTATCCCGCGTTTTACTCGCTGCATCTGGCGACGCTGAACAAGTCGATGCAGCGCTTCGTCGGGCTCGGAAATTTCCAGTTCCTCTTCACCCGCGAAACGTTCTGGCTGGTCGTTCAGCAATCCTGCATTTTCGCGATCACGGCCGTGATCTTCAAGGCGCTGATCGGGTTTGTCGTCGCGCACTTCGTCCACAACATTCCGGCCAAGGGCCAGCGCAAATGGCGCGGAATGCTGCTGGTGCCGTGGGTGATTCCGCCGGCCATGAGCACGCTGGCGTGGTTGTGGCTGTTTGACCCGTCATACAGCGCCTTCAACTATCTGCTGGCCGGCGTCGGCGTCGACCGGATTCCGTGGACCGGCGAGACCGGATGGGCCCGCTTCTCGGTCATCCTGGTGAATATCTGGGTCGGCGCCCCGTTCTTCATGATCATGTACCTGGCTTCGCTGAAATCGGTGCCCGATCAGCTCTACGAAGCCGCGGCCATCGACGGCGCCAATTGGTGGCAGCGCATCTGGTACGTCACGCTGCCGATGATGCGCAACATCATCGCGATCACCACGCTGTTTTCCCTGATCGTCACCTTCGCCAATTTCGACATCGTTCGCATCCTGACGGCCGGCGGTCCGCTCGACCGCACCCATATCTTCGCGACATGGGCATTCCGCATCGGTATCGAGGGCGGCGACATCCCGCTCGGCGCCAGCGTCTCGCTGTTTATGATCCCGATCCTCGCAATCGCGGCGGTCTTCATCCTGCGCGATATCAACAAACGTGGGAATGAAGCGTGATGACCAGCACCGCCGTGATCGACAAGTCCGCACCGACCCGCACCGTCAAGCTGCGCAGCATGAGCCGCGACCGCACCTGGGCGCTGAGGTGGTCGTACTTCTTCCTCACTCTGTTCGCGATCTTCGCGCTGATACCGCCGCTCTACATGCTGATTACGTCGCTGAAGACCAGTGCCGAGATCTCCGCGGCGACCAATCCGTGGTGGGTCTACCATCCGACGCTGTCGAACTACGTCGAACTGCTGACGTCGAACCAGTTCCTGACCTTCTTCCGCAACTCGGCGCTGGTCTCGATCTTCGTCGTGACCATTACCATGCTGATCAGCGTGCCGGCGGCGTTCGCCCTGGCCCGGATGCGGTTCTGGGGCTCGGCAACGCTCGCGACCGGGGTGTTTCTCACCTATCTGATCCCGGAGACGCTGCTGTTCCTGCCGCTGTTCAAGATGTTCGTGGTGTTCGGCGACATGACCGGGATCCAGCTGATCAACAAATGGTACGTGCTGTTGATCGTCTATCCGACGCTGACCGTGCCGTTCTGCACCTGGATCATGATCGGCTATTTCGCCTCCATACCCAAGGAACTGGACGAGGCCGCCATCATCGACGGCGCATCCTGGTTCCAGACACTGACACGCATCTTCATTCCGGTCGCCCTGCCCGGGCTGATCGCCGCGACCATCTTCGCCTTCACGGTGTCATGGGCGCAATTCCTCTATCCGCTGGTGTTCACCACATCGACCGATCAGCTTGTGCTGCCGGTCGGCATCATCACCACCCTGATCAAGGGTGACGTGTTCGCCTGGGGACAGATCATGACCGGGGCCCTGCTCGGCGCCGCCCCGCCGCTGATCATCTACGCCTTCCTGATGGACTATTACATTGCCGGCCTGACCGCCGGTGCGACAAAGGGTTGAACTCAATGGCTGACGTCACGTTGCGCAAGGTTGTCAAGCGTTACGACGAGGTGGAGGCGGTGCGCGGCATCGATCTCGACATCGCCGATCATGAATTCGTCGTGCTGGTGGGACCGTCAGGCTGTGGCAAGTCGACCACGTTGCGGATGATCGCAGGCCTCGAGGACATCACCGACGGCGATATCATGATCGGGGGCGACGTCGTCAACGACGTGCCGCCGAAGGATCGCGACATCGCGATGGTGTTCCAGAACTACGCGCTCTATCCCCACATGACGGTAGCGGAGAACATGTCATTCGGGCTGCGGCTGAAGCGCTATCCGAAAGCCGAAATCAAGACCCGGGTCGACGAAGCCGCCCGCATGCTGGATATCGTCGAACTGGTCGACCGCAAGCCGAAGCAGCTGTCGGGCGGTCAGCGCCAGCGCGTCGCCATGGGCCGCGCCATCGTGCGCAATCCCAAGGTGTTCCTGTTCGACGAGCCGCTGTCCAACCTCGACGCCAAGCTGCGGGTGCAGATGCGCATCGAGATCAAGAAGGTGCACCAGAAGGTCCGCACCACCACCGTCTATGTTACCCACGACCAGATCGAGGCGATGACGCTGGCCGACAGGGTCGTGGTCATGAACAATGGCCGCATCGAACAGGTCGGGACGCCCAACGAACTCTACCACAAGCCGGCCACTCGCTTCGTCGCGGGCTTCATCGGCTCGCCGGCGATGAATTTCATGACCTGCAAGCTGGAAGACGTCGGCGGCAAGATGCATATCCGTCTGACCGACAGCATAATCTTCCCGCTGCCACCGGCTCGCGCCGAACGCTACAAGACTATTTCGCGAACCGACAAATTGCTGCTCGGTATCCGGCCCGAACATATTACCGAAGCCAGTCCGCATCCCGAGCCCGGCGTGGAGCCCTTCGACGTGGTGCTGGATGTGATCGAGCCGATGGGCATGGAGACGATGATCTATTTCATCATGGAGGGCGCCGAGATATGCGGACGGGTCAATCCCAATGCCGACGCGCGCGCGGGCGCCCCGATGCGATTGGCGATGGACCTCAACAATATGCACCTGCTAAATGAGGCCTCGGGCGCCGTCATTTGACGGCCGCACAACAAGAAGAACCCAGGGGCGCGGGAATGACGGCCAACAAGAAGAAGATTTTCATCACTGAATCGTTCTCGCAGGCCGGAAGGACGTTGCTGCAGCAACGGGATGACCTCGACCTCGTCGAATTCCCGAACATGATCTCGGCCGAGGATTTCGAGGCCAAGCTCAGGGAGCACGCGCCGGTCCATGGCGTCGCGCTCGGCGCCACCCGGTTCGGCGAACCGGAGCTGGAAGCCTCGCTGGACATGAAGGTCGTGACCCGGATCGGCGTCGGCTTCGACGCCGTCGACGTGCCTGCCCTAAGCCGCCGCAAGGTCCCGCTGATGGTCGCGGGCACCGCGAATTCGCCCTCGGTGGCCGAACAGGCGCTGTTCATGATGCTGATGCTGGCCAAGCGCGCGGTCGAAATGCATTCGATCGTCAAGGACGGCAAATGGGCCAGCCGGCTCGGCATGCTGCCCTACGACCTCTACGGCAAGACCGTGCTGATCGTGGGCTTCGGCCGCATCGGCACACGCACCGCCAAGCGCTGCCTCGCCATGGAAATGAACGTCCTGATCTTCGACCCCTACAAGCCCGCCGCCGAAATCACCGCCGCCGGCTGCGAGCCGGTCACCGATCTCGATGCGGCGCTGCCGCGCGCCGATTTTGTCAGCATCCACTGCCCGAAGAATCCCGAGACGGTCGGAATGTTCAACGCGGCGCGGCTGCAGCGCATGAAGCCGACCGCCTATCTGATCAACACCGCGCGCGGCGGCATCATCGACGAGCCGGCGCTGTATGACGCGCTGTCATCCGGCAGGCTGGCCGGCGCGGGTCTCGACGTGTTCGAGCAGGAGCCGCCGCCGTCGGGGCATTCGCTTTTCGCGCTTCCCAATGTCATCATGGCGCCGCACGTGGCGGGCGTGACGCGGGAAGCGGTGGACCGGATGAGCGAGCAGACCGCGCGCAACATCCTGAGCGCCCTTGACGGCCAGCCGCTGCGCCAGAATGTCATCAACCAGGACGTGCTCGGCTGAGCCGGGTGCGACCGGAGCCGGCCCGAAACGCCTCGCTACTTCCCATCGGATATCAGCATGGCACTCAAGGAATACGGCAGCTATGACGGGATTGGCCTTGCCGATCTCGTCCGGAAAAAGCAGGTCAGCGCCGGCGAATTGCTCGACGAAGCCATCGCCCGCACCGCCAGGGTCGACCCCGATATCAACGCCGTGGTCGTCAAACATTACGACGCTGCGAAGAAGCAAATCGACAACGGTCTCGCCGATGGTCCGTTCACCGGCGTGCCGTTTCTGCTGAAGGATCTGGAAAATCTGGCGGGCACGCGGACGACATTCGGCGCCAGCGTCTACAGGGACAACATCGCCGATCATAGCGGCACCCTCGCCCAGCGCTACATCGATGCCGGCCTCGCGATCTTCGGCAAGACCTCCAGTCCGGAATTCGGGTTGATGCCGACGACCGAGTCGCGTCTGTTCGGGCCGACCCGAAATCCGTGGAATCTCGCGCATTCATCGGGCGGTTCATCCGGCGGCGCGGCGGCGGCGGTCGCGGCCCGCATCCTGCCCGTCGCGCATGCCAGCGACGGCGGGGGCTCGATCCGTATTCCCGCCTCCGCCTCCGGCGTGTTCGGATTGAAGCCAACCCGCGCGCGCAACCCGCTCGGCCCCGATCGCGGCGAAGGCTGGGGCGGATTTTCCTGCGGCCATGTCGTCAGTATCAGCGTGCGCGACAGTGCGGCCATGCTGGACGCGGTCCACGGACCTGAGCCGTCGAGCCCCTATGTCGCGCCGCAGCCGGAGCGGCCTTTCCTCGAGGAGGTCGGCCGCGATCCCGGGCGCTTGCGCATTGCCTTCACCGACAGGTCGCCCTATGGCGATCCCATCGATCCGGAAATCGCTGCGGCGACCCGCGACATCGCGGCGCTGCTCGCAAGCCTCGGCCATCATGTCGAGGAGCGCGCGCCCGCCCTGGCCGCCGATCCGGCGGCGGTGATGTCGACCATCGTGGCCGCCAACACCGCGCTGACCGTGCGGCAGGCCGAGCAGCGCTTCGGCCGCACGATGACGGCAGAAGATTTCGAGGTGTTGACCCTGGCCAGTGCCCGTAATGCGCAAAAGGCCAGCGCAACCGACTATGTCGCAGCCCAACTCGGCGCGTTCCAGATCTCGCGCGCCCTCGCCACCTTCTTCGAGAGCTGCGATGTGCTGTTGTGCCCGACGCTCTGTGCGCCGCCGCTGCGGATCGGCGAACTCGATACGATGTCGGAGGATCTGTCGCATATCGCCCCGATCCTGCGGCGCTACATGCCGGCGACGGCCATGTTCAACATGTCCGGCCAGCCCGCGATGTCGGTGCCGCTGGCCTGGAACGCGGCCGGATTGCCGCTCGGCATGATGTTTTCCGCGCGCTTCGGTGACGAGGCGACGTTGTTTCGCCTGGCGGCTCAGTTGGAGCAAACCCGTCCCTGGAAGGGCAAATTGCCACCAGTTTGCGCGTAAACTGACAAAACTCAGCCTTATTCGAGAGCGAGGAAGGAACCCGGCACCGGCGGCGGAGTTCCTAATGCTCGCCGTCATGCAGCCCGGAGGCTTCAGCTCTTGAATCAAAGCGACCCGACCGATCATGCGCTGGCGGCCATTGCCAGCATTCTCGATCATCCGGAAACCCACCGCGAGCCGGAGAAATCAACGGTTGAGGAGCATCCCGTTGCGCCTATCGCGCCTGTTGTGCCTGAGCCGATCGAGGCCGAGGGTTATTCGAGAATCGGACCCGGCCCGATGGCCGCGATCCGCTTCCGATGGACGGTTCGCCGCGAAGCAAACGACGAATATTATGTGGACGAAACCATCGGCGAGAATTCGACGCCGATGGTCAGCGGCCCGTTCGCACCGGATGAAGCGATCAGGCTCGTGGACGATCGCGCGAGCGAGGCGCGAGAGCGGTTCGAGCAGATCAGGAGCGAAATGTCCGGACGCGCCGCGGCGGCGAATTTGGTCCGCAAGGACGCCGGCGAAATGTGATTCCGAGGCTCCCGGTTCGACGCCGCCACCGAAATTGACCCCGTCCGTCACCGTCGCCTAAACTGGCGGCTCAACTACCTATTGAACCAAACCTGTTAACCCACGACTCATTGCCATGAAAGTGATCCAGGTCACGTTGTAAGAGGCTGTCGCAACGTACGGTGAATACTGAGGTTTCACCTGCTGAGGAGGTCTTGATGAGAACGATTTTTGCGATCGCCGCGTTGTTGCTGGCGAGTACCGCCGCGCAGGCCCAGTACACCTTCGACTATGGCGGCCGCACCATCACCATTGATCCCGACCGCGGAACGGTCTCGATCCCGGGCGTCTACGACAACACCGGCAAGAGAGCGAAACGCTCGCGCGACGAACAGGACGGCGAAAAGCCGCGCAAACAGGCGCCGCAGCAGGCCAAGAGCGATCCGCAGGCGCCGGTTGCCGCTCCCGTACAGCCCCCGCAGGCCCCAACAACCACGGCAATCGAGCCCTCGACGGCTCCGGCAGCTGTTGCGCCGGCCCCCGTGACGGCGGCACCCGCCGCTGCAGCGGTGGCCCCCACCGCGGCCGCAACCCTGCCCCCGAGCAGGGCGCCCGCGCCGCAGGTCCAGCCGGATCCGCCGCCTGCTACGGCTGCCCCGCCGGCCCCGGCACCTGTCGTTGCGACGGCTCCCGCGGCGGCGCCCGTGCACGCCCCGGCTGCCAAGCCGCAGGCAGTCATCCCCGCCGCCGCGGCAAACTCGCCGCTCGGCGTGTGGTTGACCGAAGAGAAGGAAGGCAAGGTTCGCATCGAACAATGCGGTCCCAACCTCTGCGGATATTCCGTCGATGCCAAGTCGAACCAGAACGGCGAGCAGGTCCTGATCAACATGAAACCCGGCAAGGACTCGAAGTGGAGCGGGCGGATTCTGGATCCGAACAGCGGCAGCACCTATGATTCGACCATTGCGCTGAAAGGCTCCGACCGGCTGAGGGTCCAGGGCTGTGCGTTTGGCGGCATGTTCTGCGGCGGCCAGACCTGGAGCCGGCTGAACTAAACCACCCATTTCGATTTGCAGCGGCAGCCACGCGGCGTCAGCATGACGCCGCGCTCGCATGCATGGACGTCAAAACATGCACCTGCTGTCGACGTGATCACCATCACAGTCTTTGGCGAGCGGATCTGTGACCATGCCAGCGTCATCAAGGGGAGACGCGCCATGAAACCGCTTCGCAAAATACTCATCGCCAGCCGCATCCTGCTTCTGGCAGGCATGTCGTTCGCCACGCCCGCCGCCGCGGCGACGTTTGATGGTGCCTGGAACGTCCAGATCGCCTCCACCAACTCCGCCTGCCCGAGCGGAACCAGTGTCTCGATCGACATCAACAATGGTCAGGTGGCATCGAACAACGCCATGGTCACCGCATCCGGCCGCGTCGCGGACGCCGGCACGATCAGCGTCACGCTGAGCAGCGGCATGAAGCGGGCCGTGGGCTCCGGCCGCCTCACCGCCACATCGGGATCCGGTACGTGGCGGGGCGCAATGTGCTCGGGCACCTGGACCGCGCAGCGGATATGAGCGGCGGACTGCACGTCCGTCGGCCCAGGGAGTGGCTACTGCGAAGCCGCTACTCCTGAGCTTCGCCGCCGATCCAATTCCATCCGCATGCGCGGCAGCATCCGCCCCGGGATCGATTGGGAAGGAACGGACCCCGCATGATGCGCGCCCATTCGTACGTAAAACGGGACCGCGCCGGGATCGGCCTCGATCGTCATCCGGGTGGCACCGAGGTCATGCGCCCTCGCCGCTGCCCATTCGAACAGCAGGCGACCAATTCCCGCGCCCAGCAAGGCAGGTTCGACAAACAGCTTGAGAAGGTCTGCGTCCGCACCTGCGACCCTGACCTGAACGAGGCCAACCACCGCAGTATCGCGTTCGGCCACCTGAAGGCTGGTGGTCTGAAGCTCGTGGGGATGAATAGTCAATTCAGTCCGACAAGCCGCCAGGAAGGCCGCGTCATATCCCCAATGCGCCTTCGAGCGGAGGCATAATCCGCTCAAGCTCGAAAGCTCGTCCTGCAACGCATTACGGAGCCGGATCGTCCGATGCATAACCTTATCACCCCAGCGAGATGCCGCAGGTGCGGCGGATTCTTCTTCCTGTACTGCAGAGGCCGCGAGTGCACGACGAGCGCCACCGCGCAGGCAGCTCGTACTGCTGACGATCGACTGATTACATTGTGAGAGTGCGCTAAAAGCTTGTGCTAGTGAATTGATGGCAGATCGTGAAGGCAAAGTTCCCTGTCGCCTTCCCATCTGAACCACATTTCCAAGGTTCTTCGGACGACTAGATCTGAGGTCGCGAGGTCGGGAATGTCGACGACGACGTCTTTGCGATCGTCAAACTCAACCGTTACTGAGCGGATGATCTCACGTGGCGGATTTTCATAAAAACGAGCGATGAACTGCACATGAAGCCGGCCCGCTCTCCCACCCTGCAACCGCAGCAGCAACTTTTTTTCGATTGTCCATTCCAGGATGCCGAAACTCACTGGCTCGCTGCCGATCGCGATGTAGGCCGGCGCCCTCAATATGCAAAAGTCGGTATTGTGGATGGTGGTTCTGTCCCTGTCGAATGGTTCCCTGAATTGAGAAAGGGAGCTGCCGCACTCGCGCCAGCCACGGGAGCCATGTCGCTCCATGAATTGCCGCGTGGCCAAGAATGGTCCAGGTTGAGCAATGTTATCGATCACGATAAAGCCGTTCGGGTTCATCATCTGCGCCGCGGACGGGATGTCGAACAGCGCGAATTCATGATCGTGGTTGCCATCGACGAAAACAATGTCCGCCCTAAGCGCGCGACGCTTCATTTTCGCGAAGTAGCTCATTGAGTTGCGCAGGTGGAATTTGGTCACCTTGCGCAGCGCGCGGGGCCAGCGGGCAATCCTCAGGTACCCTCTGACCGAGAATGGATCGACCGTGTGCAGCAGGCCGCAACCATTTTCGGAAATTGCGCAAGCCATCGCTTCGGTCGTCGAAGCCATATAAGTTCCGATCTCGACGGCCAACTTTGGTTGCTGCAGCCGGATCAAGCTGTAAAGAAGGGCCTGTGAATCGGGCGAAACGAGTGCGTTTTTAATCGACGA
>NZ_JAUYQU010000150.1 GCF_030697065.1 Bradyrhizobium sp. | reverse complement strand
AGGAGATTTCCGGCGGCAACGAACTCATTCTGCTCGGCAAGCGCGAGGTCAATTCGCGCGGCTATTGCTCGTCGTTCAACTTCAAGGGCGCCGACCAGCAGAAGAAGGTCGGCGCGCTGTCGGGCGGCGAGCGCAACCGCGTGCATCTGGCCAAGATGCTGAAGTCCGGCGCCAACGTGCTGCTGCTCGACGAACCCACCAACGATCTCGACGTCGACACGCTGCGCGCGCTGGAAGAGGCGCTGGAGGATTTCGCCGGCTGCGCCGTGATCATCAGCCATGACCGCTGGTTCCTCGACCGCATCGCCACCCACATGCTGGCGTTCGAGGACGACGCCCATGTCGAATGGTTCGAAGGCAATTTCCAGGACTACGAAATGGACAAGATGCGACGGCTGGGGCAGGATTCCTGCTTCCCGCACCGGCTGAAGCACAAGAAGCTGACGCGGTAGACGTTAGCCGGATGGTTGTTGGTCGAATCGATCAGTCCGCGTATCGGTTCACCTCTCCCCAGCGGGGAGAGGTCGATTTGCGCAGCAAATCGGGTGAGGGGGCGCCGCCCTCACCGAGAGACAGTAACCCCTCACCCGGCGCTACGCGCCGACCTCTCCCGATGGGAGAGGTGAATCCGATGCTGCTCCAGTAGGGCCGTAGGATGGGTGGAGCGAAAGCGATACCCATCATGCTCTACACGAGCGTTGATGGGTTTCGCGAAAAGCTCAACCCATCCTACGAGCTACTCATTCAAAATCGTCGCGCATGGCTCGGATGTCGGCGACGGTATCGCCATCGAACGACGGCAAAGTTTCGCGGCATCGGCGAAGCCAGTCGATATCCTTCGCGGTAACGGGTCGGCCTGCCGGGGTTGCCGGGCGCAACTCGACGACCGGCTTCCCGTAGCGCGTGATGATGACCTGCTGGCCCTCGAGGACTTCATCGACCAGCTTCGAAAGCTGGTCCTTCGCCTGAGCAATGGAATAAGTCGACATCCGCCGCCTCCGAGTATGGCCAAATATGGCCGCATCAGCGAATTTGCAAGTCGTTCGACATTCGGACTGGTCACCGCACCGGACCAGCACGGGCGTAGGATGGGTGGAGCGAAAGCGATACCCAGCATGATCTCCGCGAGCGTTGATGGGTTTCGCGAAAAGCTCAACCCATCCTACGAGCTGGTCATGGAAGGTCCCTTCGGACTCCACCAGTAATTCAAGCCCGCAGCTTTGCAACAGCGTGGCGATGGTCTCCGCCTCGCGGGCGTGCAAATAGTTTCCGGCATCGGTAGCGGGAGGAGCGAAGGTCCTCCGTGACTGAGCCTTTCGGAGAATGTTAAGCGGGCCCTGCCGAGGAGTGTCTGGAGTTCAAATGAGAAATCGGCGGAGGGAGCGGGGTTCGAACACACGTCACGCCCCCCCCCTGCGACAAATTAACCCGTCGGGTAAAAATTCGCTTTTCCAGAAACCCAAATCACCGTTATGACTCACCCCATTCTGTCCCCTTGGAGGAGCGTTGGCCATCGTTACCGAACGTTGGGACAGGAGTTGCGGTGGACGCGGCGGCATCGTGCGCGGAATGGGACCGGCAGGGCGGGATAAACTCCGTGAGCGGTTCTGGAACGTGTTGACGAGCGGTGCCGGAGCGTACGGCAAAATCGTGTGGACCCGATGCCTCAGTGGTCGGCATCAAGTCTGCGGAAGGCCCCATCGGCCCGACCGGGCGCGGATGAGCCGGTTTTCCGCAGGCGACGGAGGCGAGAAGAGCCCGATACTCCGGGGTGAGCGCGAGATAAGCCGTAAAGCCATTGCGCAGGGAATGTCGGATGTTCTCCGCTGCCCTGTATGCTCGTGTGCGCACTACTCGTACACTTTTGCACACGATACCGCGGGTGCAGCGCGCATCCGGCATTCCCTGCTCCCTCATCGGGGGAGAAACGACAGGCAAACCTTGGGCAAATCCTGCCGCGAGAAGGCGGACGTGTGTCCGGTGGTTGAAATGAATATAAACTTTCACCACGTCATTGCGAGCGCCGCGAAGCAATCCAACTAACAACCGGCACTGCTGTGAGGTGGATTGCTTCGCGGCGCTCGCAATGACGTTGATGGGCCGGAGCCATCATCCCGCACCGGCTGAAGTACAAGAAGCTGACGCGGTGAGAGGTTTGGTTGATTACCCAACCTTCTCCGCCAGCCACATCTTGATC
>NZ_JAUYQU010000148.1 GCF_030697065.1 Bradyrhizobium sp. | reverse complement strand
TCGGGCTTCGTGCAGCTGATCTTCTTCGTGCCGGGCATCGACGAGACGCTGCGGGTCGGCGGCAAGGGCAAGGTCTCGGCGGATCCGGATCTGCTGGCGTCGATGGTGGAGTTCGGCAAGCTTCCACGCGCCGCGCTGGTTGTCAGCGTGCGTGAGGCCTATTTCCATTGCGGCAAGGCCCTGATGCGCTCGAAGCTGTGGTCGCAGGAGAGCCGGGTCGAACGCGCGGTGCTGCCGAGCATCGCCGAGGTGATCCACGACCAGACCAGCCTCGGCGAGCCCGAAAGCCAGGCCGTGGTCGAGGCGCGGTACCGGGAACAGCTGTGAGAGATTTGGGAGTGCGGCCTGAGCGCGCTCTATGATTTCGCGCGCTCGAAGACGTGGATGGCCGGGTCAAGCCCGGCCATGACGAGCCGTTGCGTTCGTCGTCCTAGTGCTCGCTCTCGAGCCCGCCGACGTGCTTCTGCGTGTAGAGTTCGAGCCCGATGCGGTTGATCAGGTCGAGCTGTGTTTCGAGGAAGTCGATGTGGTGCTCCTCGTCCTTCATCAGGCTCTCGAACAGGTCGCGGCTGACGTAATCCTTGACGCCGTGGCAGTGCGTCGCGGCTTCCTGGTACAGCGTGCGGGCGGCGATCTCGGAGGCCAGATCGCACTCGATGATTTCCTTGACGTTCTGGCCGATCCGCAAGGGATCGAGCACCTGCAGGTTGGGAAAGCCGTCGAGGAACAGGATCCGGTCGGTGAACTTGTCGGCGTGCTCCATCTCCTCGATGGATTCCTTGCGCCAGACCTTGGCCATATCCAGCAGCCCCCAGTTGTTGAGCAGCCGGTAATGCAGCCAATACTGGTTGATGGCGGTGAGCTCGCTGCGCAGGCCCTTGTTGAGGTATTCTATAACCTTCGCGTCGCCCTGCATGGTGATCTCTCCGCATCCGAGTAAATGACTTAGAACGTTTCTAAATCAGTTAGGGTGCCAGAGCAAGCCTCTGCTGGACGGCGCCAACCGGGACGGCAGCGGGGTTTTGCGGATTTCAGGAGGCCGCGAGCGCGAACTCGGCGTGGGGTTGGGCTTGGGGTTGGGCGCTGGCCTCGGTGTGCTGGCACCCGGAGCAGCAGGACTTGGCGCAGGCCCCCAACGCCTCGTCGATGATCGTCTTGATGGTGCGCGCGCACCGGCCGCATTCGGCGCTGCAGCCGAGGCAACCATAGATCTGCTTGGCATTGCGGGGAAGGCTCTCCGCAGCGGCGACGGCGCTGCGGATATCCTGGTCGCTGATGACGTTACAGGAACAAACGATCATGGAAACGGCAGGCCCATCGGTGATGCGTGGCCCCACAGATATTGAAGGCCGCGGCGGGAAGCAAAAGGAAAAGACACACTTTCAAGCAATTCCAAACTGCTGCCGGAGCAGCCTAGAAGCAGTCTAAAAAGGGTGAATTGCGCTAGATCAAATCGGCTGCGGCGTCGGCCTGTGCGCCGCAAAAAGCGCGTCTTGCAACCGGTTTCCTTCGCGTCCGTTCATTGAACATTCAACCGAAATGTGGAACTTTTGCCCGATACTGCCTCGCACTGTCCTGATCCCATGAGAAAGGTGAAGCCATGAGGAAGACATTGATGGCGCTCGCTGCGGTCGCCACCCTGGCTGTTTCGGCCGTGGCCGCGCCGCAAACCGCCGAAGCCCGCAACGGCCGGATTGCCGCGGGTGTCGCGGCCGGATTGCTCGGCGGCGCCGTCGTCGGCGGCATGATCGCATCCCAGAACGGCTATTACGGACCGGGTTATTACGGGCCCGGCTACGGCTATTACGGCGGTCCGGCCTATGTCGCGGCGCCCAGCTGCTTCTGGCAGCGCCAGCGCTTCTGGGACGGTTACGGCTGGCGCGCGCGCGACGTACGAGTCTGCGACTAGGCTCCGTTCATCTTCATTAAGAGCCCCGACGAACGTCCCGAAGATCATCGATTTTCGGGACGTTTGCTGTTGAAGGCCTGAAAAAACCGCTTTTTCCGGACAAGACCTCGACAGCGTTTACGTTCGATTGACGGTTGTGCGCTTTCTCTAGTGCGACGGCCAATTTTCGAATACCGCCCGTGAGGGCAACCTGAACCCGGCGCCGCGCGCGCCACCTGAGGAGAGTCTGGAAATGAAGAAGACACTTGCTGCCTTCGCGCTGGTCGCAACCATCGCTGGCTCGTTCGCCTCGACGCCCGCCAGCGCCCAGCGTGGCGTTGCCGCAGGCGTTGTGGGGGGACTGATCGGCGGCGCCATCATCGGCGGCGCGATTGCCTCCAGCCGCCCGGCCTACGCCGCACCTGCCCCGGTCTATATCGACGAATACCCGGCCTGCCGCCTGGTGCGCGAGCGCTTCTGGGACGGTTACGGCTGGAGCTATCGCCGCGTCGAGATCTGCAACTGATCTGACCGGCTTCGAAAGCCCGACATGAACGAACCCGGCCGCTGCGGCCGGGTTTTTTCTGTTGAAGACCGTCATTGCGAGGAGCCCCTTGCGACGAAGCAATCCATTCTGTCTTTTCGTTGCCAGATGGATTGCTTCGCTTCGCTCGCAATGACGAAACTTAATCAGCGCGCGGCGCTGATGGCGCGCAGCACGGCCTCGCTCGGCCAGCAATCCACCTTCAGCCCGGCGGATTTCTGATAGGCGCCGAGCGCGGCGCGGGTTTTCATGCCCGCCTTGCCGTCCACCTTGTCGCTGTAGAGGCCGATGCGCGTGAGGTGCCGTTGCATCGCCTCGACCGAGGTGGTGCGCAACTGCGTCGAGGCCGACCACGGCGTGGCGAACGGCTGCGGGCTCACGATGCGGTCGGCAAGATGGCCGACGAACAGCACGTACAGGTCCGAAAAATTATATTCCTTGATGACGAAATAGTTTTTCGTGGTCAGGAACGCCGGGCCGTAGATGCCCTCGGGCTGCAGCAGGGAAGCCGGCTGCGCCTGCTCGGCCGCCCCGAGCTTTTGCCCGCGCACCGGCACAAAACCTTCGCGCATCCACTGCCCGATCGGTTTTGTCACCTCGGGCACGCCCATGGTGCAATCGGCGCTGGCCGGCGCGCGCACTTCATAGGCCCAGCGCACGCCCGGCTGCCAGCCCTTGTTGACGAGCTGTTGTGCCGCGGACGCCAGCGCGTCCGGCACCGAATGCCAGATGTCGATTCGGCCGTCGCCATCGAGATCGATGCCGTGCTTGCCGAGTTCGGAGGGGAGGAACTGGGTGAGGCCGGTGGCGCCGGCCCAGGACGAGCGCAGATCCTTGCGCGTCACCACGCCGTCGCCGATCAGCTTCAGTGCCGCGATGAACTCGATGCGATACTGCTCCTTGCGGCGGCCGACCCAGGCCTGCGTCGCCAGCACGCGCAGACCGTCATAGGGCAGCCGGTGGCGGCCGAAATCGGTCTCGCGGCCCCAGATCGCCAGCACGACGCTGCCGGGCACGCCGAAACGCGTTTCGATCGCGTCGAGCGTGGCGCGGTGTTTTTTCATCAGCCTCTGGCCCTCCGCGGCCAGGCGCGCGATGCTGGCTTCCCTGACGTAGTCGGCCGGCACCTGCACGAACTCGGCCTGCGACGGCGCGCCGGTCGCGGGACGTCCGGGCAGGATCAGGTCGGGCAGCTTGGTATCCGGCGCGAGGCCGCGGGTCTCGGCGTCGAACACCGCGCGCGGGACGCCGGCGGCCTGCGCTTCCGGCCACAGCGAGGCGATGAACCGGGTGAACCCGGCGTCCGCGGCGCGCGCGGGCAGCATGGTTGCCAGCGACATCGCCGCCGCGATCAGGAGTGCCGCGATCGCACGGTTTCTCAGGCCGTCCATCAATGCGAAACGGCTTTCTTCGCTTCTTCGGTGGCGAGATTGGACAGCCGGTCAACCCAGGCGATGCCGACCGCCGACAGGATGAAGATGGTGTGAATGATGGTTTGCCACATCACGCCGGTTTCGGTGTAGTTGCTTTTGTCCGATCCCAGCGCCCCCGCCTCGATGAAGGTGCGCAGCAGATGGATCGAGGAGATACCGATGATCGCCATCGCGAGCTTGATCTTGAGCACGCTGGCGTTGACATGGCTCAGCCATTCCGGCTCGTCGGGATGCCCCTGCAGGTTGAGGCGGGAGACGAAGGTCTCATAGCCGCCGACGATGACCATCACCAGCAGGTTGGAGATCATCACCACGTCGATCAGCCCGAGCACCGCCAGCATGATCTGCTGCTCGGTGAAGTCGAAGGAGTGCTGGAACAGGTGCCAGAGCTCCTTCATGAACAGCACGACATAGACGCACTGCGCGACGATCAGCCCGATATAGAGCGGCAGCTGCAGCCAGCGCGAGCCGAAGATCAGCATCGGGATCGGACGCAATGCCGCCCTGATGGCCTTGGGAGGCAGCGGTGTTTCCGGCGTCATGGACATGGATCGGGGTCTTTCTGGGGGGGGACTGAGTCGGGCGGTTCGCGGGCTGTTCTAGCACCGGATATATGGCACATTTTCGGACAGACCGGGCCAAGCGGCCTTTTGGCGCAGGTTTTATTCCGTCAGCGCTTGTTTTCCGCCGGTGCGGGATGATGGCTCCGGCCCATCAACGTCATTGCGAGCGCCGCGAAGCAATCCACCTCACAGCAGTGCCGGTTGATAGATGGATTGCTTCGCGGCGCTCGCAATGACGTGGT
>NZ_JAUYQU010000134.1 GCF_030697065.1 Bradyrhizobium sp. | reverse complement strand
ACGTGTGCATCTACCACTACCCATAGCACACGTGGCTATCGGGCGCATCGGGCGCCCGGCATTCCCCGCGCCCTCTGATCGGAGGGCGAGGAAATTTCCGGCAAAGCTCGGGCGAAACGCGCCGCGAGATCGCGAAGGCTTGTCTGTCATGAAAACCGGCGTTATTGCGGGGCCGATGCGCGGAGCCTACTCCGCCGGCGCTTCGGCTTCCGCCTCGTCGCCGGTTGCACTCGCGCCGCGGCTCATCATGAAGCCGAGCGCCACGCCGCCGATCGCGAGGATCGGAATCAGCTTCTTGAGGCCGATGGCACGAACCACCTGGAGGCCGGCGGCTAGCAGCATCGGATCTGCCAGCATGCTCGAGGCCGCCGATTTCGCGGAACGCGCGGATTCGCGGGCAGCTTCCCTGGCGGCCTGCTCGGCACGGGCGCGGATCTGGTTCTGGCGCACCTTGTAGCAGACCGCCGCGATCACGGTGACGAGGAAGAAAACACCGGCGCCGGCCAGGCAGGCTTCGACCGGGCCGTAGTGCTGCAGCATGAACATGAACAGCGCCGCGCACAGAAACGATGTCGTGACCAGCAGCGCAAACGCCGCCGCCGCGGCGAGCGATGTCAGCCGCAGGGCGGTGCCGGTGCTCTCCTTGAAATCGTCGATCATCCGCGCAAACATGAAACGCCCCGATGTAAAATGGAATTTAAGCGAAAGGGATGGCGGCGCGTCGGCGCCGCCATCCGGCAAGAGTCAGGAGCAGCGCGTCACGCTACGAAAGGCGCGGATTGCGACGGCACCGATTTCACCGCCGCCACGCCGCGCCGATCAAGAAGCCGATGCCGAGCGCGATGCCCACCGTCGCCAGCGGCCGCTGGGTGATGGTGTCTTCCAGCGACTCCTCGAGCGACGAGGCAGCGCCATAGGCGGAATCCATCATGGCGCTGCCGCGCTCGTAGAGGTCGTCATAGGTCGAATCGGCATTGGCGCGGGCTTCCTTCAGGCCGCGGCGGGCCTGCTTGCCGGCGCTGCCGGCGAATGCGTTGAGGGCGTCGGTGATCTGGTCGGTCAGGGCGGAGATATCGTTTTTCACGGCTGCTACATCCTTTTCGAGGCGTTCGTACTGCATAGGCCACAAACGTCTGGCCGTGCGGGAAGTTCCCGCGGCGAAACCGGGTCCGGTCAGTGCCCCGGCAGCTGCGGCGTATCGTCGGGCAGCAGATGATCTCTCAGAACCAGTCCGACGATCAGGATCGGCGAGGCCAGGAAGGCGCCCATCGGTCCCCACAGCCAGGTCCAGAACGCCAGCGCGATGAACACCGCCAGCGCGTTCAATTGAAGCCGCCGGCCGACGATGACGGGCGTGACGAAGTGCCCCTCGAGAAAGGTCATCACGGCGAAAGCCGTAGGTCCCAGCATTCCTGCGCCCAGCGTCGGGAAGGCGATGACGCCGACCACGGTCAGGATCACGAACATCACCACAGGGCCGATGATGGGAATGAAATTCAGGGTGGCCGCCAGCGCGCCGAGCGCGGCCGGGTTCGGCATCCCCGTCATCGCGCAGATGATGCCGGTCAGGACGCCGACGCCGAGGTTGATCGCGGTCACCATCAGCAGGTAGCCGCCGAGGTGTTCCTCGATCGTGTTGACGATCCGCAAGGTTCGCAGCCGCGATTCGCGCTCGCCGAACGTCATGACGATGGCGCGGCGCAGGTCCGGCCAGCTCACGATGAACAGGATCAGGATCGCCAGGAAAAGCAGGAATTCGGCGAAGGTCGGCGACAGGAATTCGACGGTCGGCTGCACCCAGTCGATCTTGGGAAGCGTGAACGACGCGCCCGGCAGCGCGTCGGTTCCGCCGAGCGCGAGCTGCAACTGCTGCCACAGCCGCACCGGGCCATCGAACACATGAAGCTTGTCCTTCATGAGCGAGCCGAGTTCGGGGAGCCGCGCACTCCATTCAATGACCGGGGCGGCGATCAGCCCCACCATGAAGGCGACCACGGCGCAAGCCGCCGCCACGATCAGGACGGCGGACACTGCTCGCGGAATGCGGTGCTGCTCGAGGAAACGCGCCGCAGGCGCCAGCATGGTGCCGATCACGAACGCCATCGTGACCGGGAGGAAGAATGCCTTGGCGGCGTACAGCACCGCGATGATGCAGATGGTGAGGAGTGCGACCAGCGAGAACGCCACCACCTCGGCGCGCCGGATCACCGGCGGGTTTTCGTTCCGGCTGTCGGGCAGCGGCTCGCCCGCCGGCTCCGCGGACGCTGCACGCTCATTGGGAAGGACACGCAATTGGCTCTCCCCCGCGCTACGGCGATGTGGTTGGACGACGCGGTTGCGCTGATGAAACGGGCGATCAGCCCGACATAACCCGTGCAGGAACCGAAGGTTCCATCGCAACAACGTGAAGCGAACGGCGGTTGACATGGCACCCGACGCGTCGAATCGGACGGAACCATGCGGCATCGACCGGGTTGTTTGGCCAGAGCATCACGCATCGGGGCAGGTCATGGCACAGACAATCGCAAGCAAGCTTCTCTCCGGATCCGTTTCCTGGCGCACCACCGGCGCGCTGGTCCTCGGAACGGCCCTGCTGCTGTCGCCTGCGCTGCTGCAAGGCGCGAGCGCCCAGGTGCTCGGCTATGCCTCCCATGCGCCGATGTCATTTCCCTCCGATAATGTGATGGTCCAGCCCGAGGACGACGGCGACGATGCCGCGGTGATGCCGGAGCGGTTGAAGCGCACCATCGTTGCCTTCCGGACCAGCGAAGCCCCCGGCACCATCGTGATCGATACCGGCAACACCTACCTCTATTACGTGCTCGGCCAGGGCCGCGCGGTTCGCTACGGCGTCGGCGTCGGCCGCGAGGGCTTTACCTGGTCCGGCGTGCAGAAGGTCACCCGGAAGGCCGAGTGGCCGGATTGGACCCCGCCCTCCGAGATGATCGCGCGCCAGCCCTATCTGCCGCGTTTCGTGGCCGGCGGCCCGGGCAATCCGCTCGGCGCGCGCGCCATGTATCTCGGCTCCAGCATCTACCGGATTCACGGCACCAACGATCCTTCGACGATCGGCAAGTTCGTCTCCTCGGGCTGCATCCGCCTGACCAATGAAGACGTCGCCGACCTGTTCAGCCGCGTCACCATCGGCACCAAAGTGGTGGTGCTGCCGAAGAACGCGCCGCTTGTGGCGACCCGGAATCAGGCGACCCGGACCACGATCACGGTTCGCCCGGCGGCCGCGCCGCGCCCCGTCGCCACCACGGCCGTGCCGGGCCGCCAGGCGATGATCCTTTCGACGTCCTCGCTGTATTGATCCGGAGCCCAGGATGACCCGGCTGTCAGGCAAGCGGTTGGC
>NZ_JAUYQU010000071.1 GCF_030697065.1 Bradyrhizobium sp. | reverse complement strand
AAGATTCTGAAGGGACCGAGCGGTCGCCGCTTCGGCGCCGATCCCGGCAAGCCGCTGGGCGACCACCCGACTCTCGGCGGCGTCGCGGTCAAGAGCGGCCGCTACGGCGCCTATGTCACCTCGGGCGGCATCAACGCCACCATCCCGAGCGACAAGACCCAGGAAACCATCACGCTGGAAGAAGCCATCGCGCTGATCGACGAGCGCGTCGCCAAGGGCGGCGGCAAGCCGAAGCGTGGCGCCAAGAAGAAGGCGGCGCCGAAGAAGGCCGTGGCCAAGGCGGACGCCGGTCCGAAGGCGCCGAAACCGGCCAAGAAGGCGGTCGCGAAAAAGGCCGCAGCCAAGCCGAAGTCCGATTCCGTCAGCAAGGCCCGCGCACCGGTAACCCCGGCCGCCAAGACATCCGCCGCCAAGCCGGCGCCGAAAACGCCGGCGAAGAAAAGCGCCGGCAAGGCCCGCGGCTAAGTGGCGAAGCAACGCGACAAGGGGTTTCCGGAACGGGACGCCATCGTCGCCTTCATCCGCGCATCCAAAGGAAAGATCGGCACCCGCGAGATCGCGCGGGAGTTCGGCCTGAAGAATGCCGACCGGGTCGAGCTGAAGCGTATCCTGCGCGAACTCGCCGACGAGGGCCTGATCGCCAAACAGGGCAAGGCGCTGCACGAGCCGGCGGCGTTGCCGCCGACAGTGATGGCCGACATCACCGGCCGCGACAAGGACGGCGAGTTGATCGCGACCCCCACCGAGTGGGATGAAGAGCAAGCCGGCGCGCCGCCGAAAATCCGCATCCACGTGCCGCGCCGTCCGCAGCCGGGCACCGCAGCCGGCGTCGGCGACCGCGCGCTGCTGCGCGTCGAAAAGCCTGACGATGGTGAAGGTGCCGCCTATCGCGGACGCGTCATCAAGGTCATCGACCACGCGAAATCCCGGGTCCTCGGCATCTTCCGCGCGCTGCCGGACGGCGGCGGACGGCTGATCCCGGTCGACAAGAAGCAGGTCGGGCGGGAACTGAACATCGCCAAGGCCGACTCCGGCGGCGCCGAGGACGGCGATCTCGTCAGCGTCGACCTCATTCGCTCGCGCGGGTTCGGACTCGGCTCCGGCAAGGTCAAGGAGCGGCTCGGTTCGCTCGCTTCCGAAAAGGCGGTCAGCCTGATCGCGATCCATTCCCACGAGATTCCGCAGGCCTTTTCACCCGCGGCGCTGCGCGACGCCGAGGCCGCAAAGCCCGCGACGCTGGCGGGACGCGAGGACTGGCGCGACGTACCGCTCGTCACCATCGATCCGCCCGACGCCAAGGATCACGACGACGCCGTCCATGCCGAACCCGATCCCGACCCGGGCAACAAGGGCGGCTACGTCGTCACTGTCGCGATCGCCGATGTCGCGTTCTATGTGCGGCCGGGATCGGCGCTGGATCGCGATGCGCTGACGCGCGGCAATTCGGTTTATTTTCCGGATCGCGTGATGCCGATGCTGCCCGAGCGGATATCCAACGATCTCTGCTCGCTGGTGCCGGGCGAGCCGCGCGGCGCCCTCGCCGTGCGGATGGTGATCGGTGCCGACGGCCGCAAGCGCTCGCACAGCTTTCACCGCATCCTGATGCGCTCGGCGGCAAAACTGAATTACGCGCAGGCGCAGGCGGCGATCGACGGCCGCCCGGACGACACCACCGGCCCCCTGCTCGATCCGATCCTGAAACCGCTCTACGACGCCTATGCCACCGTGAAGAAGGCGCGCGACGAACGCGATCCGCTCGATCTGGATATTCCCGAGCGCAAGATCCTGCTGAAGCCCGACGGCACGGTCGACCGCGTCATCGTGCCGGAGCGGCTCGACGCGCATAAACTGATCGAAGAGTTCATGATTCTCGCCAATGTCGCGGCGGCGGAAATGCTTGAAAAGAAGGCGCTGCCGCTTATCTACCGGGTGCATGATGAGCCCTCGCTGGAGAAGGTTCATAACCTCCAGGAATTCCTGAAAACGCTCGACCTGCCGTTCGCGAAATCGGGCGCCTTGCGCCCGGCGCTGTTCAATCGCGTGCTGGCGCAGGTCAAGGGACACGATTCCGAACCGCTGGTGAACGAAGTGGTATTGCGCAGCCAGGCCCAGGCCGAATACGCCGCCGAGAATTATGGCCATTTCGGCCTTAACCTGCGGCGCTACGCGCATTTCACCTCGCCGATCCGGCGCTATGCCGATCTCGTCGTGCACCGTGCCCTGATCCGCGGGCTTGGCCTCGGCGAAGGCGCGCTGCCGGACACCGAGACGGTCGAGACGCTGAGCGAGGTCGCCGCCCAGATTTCGGTCACCGAACGCCGCGCCATGAAGGCGGAACGCGAAACCGCCGACCGCCTGATCGCGCATTTTCTCGCCGACCGCATCGGGGCCACGTTCCAGGGCCGCATCTCCGGCGTCACCCGTTCCGGGCTGTTCGTCAAACTCTCGGATACCGGCGCCGACGGCCTGATCCCGATCCGCACGCTCGGCACCGAATATTTCAATTATGACGAGACCCGACACGCGCTGGTCGGCACACGCAGCGGTGCCATGCACCGGCTGGGGGACATCGTCGACGTTCGTCTGGTAGAAGCAGCCCCGGTGGCAGGCGCGCTGCGGTTCGAACTGCTGTCAGAAGGCACCGTCGCTCCGCGCGGACGCAGCAGGCGACGCGGCGCCGGCGCCGGCGACGCGATCAGAGCGAAGGCGAAAACACATCCCGGCCGCAGCCCGCGCAAGGGCAAAGACAAGGGCAAGTCGGGCAAATCGAAGAAGGGCAAGCCCTTCAAAGGATAGACCATGGATACCGTCACCACGCATGCCCGAACCTGGATCCAGGAGCAGGAATCGGCCGAAAAGCGCGACGTGTGGACCGCGATGAAGCGCGGCTTTCGCTGCCGCTGCCCGCGTTGCGGCGAAGGCAAACTGTTTCGGGCCTTCCTGAAGGTCGACAATCACTGTTCCGATTGCGGACTGGATTTCACGCCGCACCGCGCCGACGACCTTCCGGCCTATCTCGTCATCGTCATCGTCGGCCACATCGTCGTCCCCGCCGCGCTGTGGATCGAGACCAATTATGCGCCGGCGGTCTGGCTGCAGCTCACGATCTACCTTTCATTCACGCTGGTCGCATCCTTGCTGTTGCTGCAGCCGGTGAAAGGCGCCGTGGTCGGTTTGCAATGGGCCTTGCGCATGCACGGGTTCGACGAAAATGCCGTGGATGACGAGATATCGCCGGGCTGAAGAACAAGAACGAGAGAACAAGTGGGGACGGAATGACTGACGCTGCTGCCGCCGTAGACCAGGGAAAAGAGGCCGACCATCATCCCTATTTCCGGCCGAAAGACGCCGCCACGCTGATCCTGGTCGATCGCAGCGCCACGGTGCCGAAGGTTCTGGTCGGCAAGCGCCACGACAAGGTGGTATTCATGCCCGGCAAATTCGTGTTTCCCGGCGGGCGCGTCGACAAGACCGACAACCGCGTGCCGGTGGCGGCGCCGATCCCGAAGGCGCTCGAGGAAAATCTGCTGAAGGGCAGCCCGAAGATCACGCCGTCGCGGGCGCGCTCGCTGGCGATTGCGGCGATCCGCGAGGCCTGCGAGGAAACCGGGCTTTGCCTGGGGCGCAAATGCGACGTCGCAGCGCCGAAGCTGGAAGGCGCCTGGCAGGCCTTCACCCAGGCCGGTCTGCTGCCGGATCCCTCCGGACTCTACCTGATCGCCCGCGCCATCACCCCGCCCGGCCGCGTCCGCCGCTTCGATACCCGGTTCTTCACCGCCGATGCCTCGGCCATCGCCCATCGCGTCGAGGGCGTGGTCCATGCCGAAGCCGAACTGGTCGAACTGGTATGGGTCGATCTCGGCTCGAAACATCTGGCCGACGCCCACCCGATGACGAAGAATGTCCTCAACGAACTGCAAAAACGCCTCGCCACCGGCCCGCTCAGCCACGACGCGCCCGTGCCGTTCTTCCATTTCTACGGCAACAGGATGCAGAAGGACGTGCTGGGGGCGTAGCTGGCCGCCGGCCCCTCAACGTCATTGCGAGGAGCCCTTGCGACGAAGCAATCCATTCTTTCTTTGCTTAGATGGATGGATTGCTTCGCTTCGCTCGCAATGACGCAGATGTTTTTGGGCGAACGCATATTGAAAGCTTACGCCAAGGTCTCAAACAGGTCCTTCCATTCCGGATTCAGCGCCTCGATCAACGCGAGCTTCTTGGCGCGGCTGCCGGCCTTGATTTGCTTTTCCCGGGTGATGGCGTCGATCATGGTCTCGTGCAATTCGTACCAGACGAGTATCTTGCAGCCGTATTTCTTCGTAAACCCGTTTCCCAATCCTTCTCGATGCTCAAAGGCGCGTCGTGGCAGGTCCGATGTGACGCCTGTATAGAGCGTGCCGTGGCGTTTGCTTGCCACGATATAGACGCAGGGTTGCTTCATCAGCCTCGTCCCGTTTCCGCCAGGCCATTTACCCTGTCATTGCGAGGAGCCCCTGCGACGAAGCAATCCATTCTTTCTTTGCTCGGATGGATGGATTGCTTCGCTGCGCTCGCAATGACGTTGAAAGAGCCGGGGATTACAATCCCCGCAACGGTGAAAATGTCTCCGATCCCCGCTCAATTCGCAAGATTCTTCTCGCCCGTGCCTGATGCCTTTGTGAAAAGGCATCCCTATCTCCAACGAACACTAACCAACCTCAGGAATTGAGCCATGGCAAAACGTCAGTTGCGGCTCGGCGCGTTCATGCGGCCGGTTTCGATCCACACCGGCGCGTGGCGCTATCCAGGCGCCTGGCCGGACGCCAATTTCAATTTCTCGCATATCAGGAAGCTGATCCGGAAACTGGAGGCGGGAAAGTTCGACGCCTTCTTCATGGCCGATCATCTCGCCGTGCTGAACATGCCGGTCGATGCGCTGAAGCGCAGCCACACCGTCACCTCGTTCGAGCCGTTCACGCTGCTGTCGGCGCTGGCGGGTGCCACCGAGCATATCGGGCTGATAGCCACGGGATCGACCACCTTCGATGAGCCCTATCATGTCGCCCGCCGCTTCGCCTCGCTCGATCACATCAGCAATGGCCGCGCCGGCTGGAACATCGTCACCACCTCCAATCCGGATGCGGCGCTGAATTTCGGGCTCGATGACCACATGGAGCATGCCGAGCGCTACAGGCGGGCGCGCGAATTCTACGACGTGGTCGCCGGCCTGTGGGACTCCTTCGCCGACGACGCCTTCGTGCGGGATGTCGAGCGCGGGCTGTATTTCGATCCCGACAGAATGCACGTGCTGAATCACAAGGGCAAATATCTCTCGGTGCGCGGTCCCCTCAACATCGCCCGTCCGGTGCAGGGCTGGCCGGTGATCGTGCAGGCCGGCGCCTCGGAGGACGGCAAGCAGTTGGCCGCGGAAACCGCCGAAGCCGTGTTCACTGGCGGCGGCCCGCTCGCCGACGCCCAAGTACTCTATGCCGACATCAAGGGCCGCATGGACAGGCTCGGCCGCGACCGCAACAATCTGAAGATCCTGCCCGGCGCCTTCGTCGTGGTCGGCGACAGCGTCGAGGAAGCCAAGGAGAAACGCGCTGTGCTCGACAGCATGGTGCATTACGACAGCGCCATCGCCTCGCTCTCGGTCCAGCTCGGCACTGACGCCTCCGGCTTCGATCCCGACGGGCAACTGCCCGAGATCCCCGAAACCAATGCCTCCAAGAGCGGCCGCCAGCGCCTGATCGACCTTGCCGCGCGCGAAAAACTCACCGTGCGCCAGCTGGCGCAGCGGGTCGGCGGCTATGGCGGCCTGTCGTTTGTCGGCACGCCCGAAACCATCGCCGACCAGATGGAGCAATGGCTGACATCGGAGGGCTGCGACGGCTTCAACATCATGTTCCCGTTCCTGCCCGCCGGGCTCGACGACTTCGTCGACAAGGTCGTGCCGGAACTGCAGAAGCGCGAAATCTTCCGGCGGGAATACGAGGGCAAGACGCTGCGGGAGAATTTGGGCCTGCCGCGGCCGAAAAACCGGTTCTTCGAGAGTTAATGAGCCGGAATCGGGCCGGTTTTCGCCCGCAAAACCTTGACTTTGGGCTGTCAGAAGCTAGGTTGCCCGGCAAATGCGGGCCTGATGGGCCGGCGTCCGATTCCAGACATCAAGGGTTCTAAACATGGCCAAAGCGGTCACCATCAAGGTCAAGCTCGTTTCCTCGGCGGATACCGGCTTCTATTACGTCGCCAAGAAGAATTCGCGCACCATGACCGACAAGCTGGTCAAGAAGAAGTACGACCCGGTCGCGCGCAAGCACGTCGAATTCCGCGAGTCCAAGATCAAGTAACAATCGCGGGACGCTACTGACTTCGAACGGGGCCTCGCGGCCCCGTTTTTATTTGTGAAGCGATGGCCGGGATTTCATTTTCCCTGCCGGATCGGGCAACTCGAGAACCCGAACACGGAATAGGCCGGGCAATAGCCCAACGCGCCGGTCGCGAGCGGCACGATCCCGATCCAGCCGATCCAGTTCCAGCCGGTCTGGGGAAAGCCCAGCGGTATGGCGAACGCCAGCAGCACGATTCCAATGATGATACGCGCGGCGCGATCGATCGATCCAACATTGCTCATGGTCTTTATCCCTGGTGTTTGAGGTAGATGTGATGAAAAGCTGCCGCGGTCATTCCGCAGGTGCCAGCCGCCCGCGTCGCTGCGGCGCCGTCTCCGCAAGATCTCCGTCGACATTCGCGCCGAGGTCCTTGCGCCAGGGCCGCGCCCTCTCCATCAGCGCGAGGACGACGATGATGACCACGGCCAGCGCCAGCGCGCCCTGCCAGTAGGGAATGCCGGCGAGATCGGAGAAGATCAATTTCGGCCCGGTGCCGATCAGCGACTTGGCGAGCCACGGCTGGGCATAGGAGAACGCCACCGCGCCTGCGAGGCCGCCGAGCAACGTGAAGATCGCGTCGCGATAGCCGACGCCGATCTGCGCCAGCGTGGTGCCGGGACAGGCCCCCGCCAGCGCGATGCCGGCGCCGAGGATCAGCCCGCCGACGACGTCGGCGGCGTAAAGCGCCGCCTTGGGCTGCAGCTTGATGAAACCGAATCCATGCAAGACCGCCAGCACCACGGCGCCGGTGGCCACCGCGCTCAGAAACACCTTGAGCATGATCCAGTTGCGCAGCTGCATCTGGCCGACGATCATTCCCGGCTCGAACACCCGCGATTTTTCCAGCGCGAAGCCGAACGCGATTCCCATCAGCGCACCGCTCAGAATTCCGACTGCAACGGACGACATGATCATCCCTCCCTTGTTAAATTCGACGCAGCAGCAGCAGGGCGGTGGCGATACCGCCTGCGAACATCGCAGCGACCGCAACCGTCGAACCGACCGATAATTGCGCCACCCCCGACAGGCCGTGGCCGCTGGTGCAGCCGTCGGCGATCCGGGCTCCGAACAGCATCAGGAAGCCGGCTGCGAACGCCACCATGTAGCGCAGGCTGGAGGACGACGAGCCGAGCGCCCTCGCCCAGATCGGCGAGATCGGCGCGCGGACGGCGCCCGACAGCTTCATCGACAGGAAGGCGCCGATCGCAATGCCGATCACCAGCGCCACCTGCCAGAGATTCTTGGCACTCGCCGCGACGTGCTTCGCCGCATAATCGATCGTGAGCAGCGAAGGGTCTACCAGACCGGCAATCGCCGCCCCCACCGTGACATAGGAGGAAGAGGCCCCCAATGCGGTCTCGATCAGCAGGAATGCCGGTATTTGCAGAAGGCCTATCAGGATACCCGCGGCATAGGGCGACCAGGCCTTGTCGAACGGCGACATCAGCAACCTCCTTCAGTATATTAGTATTTAATAATATATTGGGCTGAAGACGCGCCGGATTGACCTGGATCAATTGCGCGCCCGGGAGCCGCGAATAAATCTGCCTTCGCGGTCGCGAATTGACCTGAAGGTCCGGAAGCATCACGTCATGGGCGAAACCATCATCGAAGGGCCGCTCTATGCGCCCCGCAAGAAGGTCTATCCGCAGGCCGTCCAGGGCCGGTTCCGGCGGATCAAGTGGGCGCTGCTGGCGGTGGGGCTGGCGGTTTATTACCTGCTCCCGTTCGTGCGCTGGGACCGCGGACCGGGCCTGCCCAGCCAGGCGGTGCTGCTCGACCTGCCGAATCGCCGCTTCTATTTCTTCTTCATCGAGCTGTGGCCGCAGGAAGTGTATTATTTCACCGGCCTGCTGATCATCGCAGCGATGGTGCTGTTCCTGATGAACGCCGTGGCCGGCCGGATCTGGTGCGGCTATCTCTGTCCGCAGACCATCTGGACCGACCTGTTCTACGCGGTCGAGCGCTGGGTCGAGGGCGACCGCCGCGACCGCATCCTGAAGGACAAGCGCGGCTGGACCTTCCGCCATGTGCGCGAAGTCGCGACCAAGCACTTCCTGTGGCTGATGATCGCCTGGTGGACCGGCGGCGCATGGGTTCTGTATTTCTCCGATGCGCCGACGCTGGTGAAGGACCTCGCCACCCTGCAGGCGCCGTTCACCGCCTACCTCTGGATCGGCATCCTGACGGCGACCACCTATGTCTTTGCCGGCCATGCCCGCGAGCAGGTCTGCATCTACATGTGCCCGTGGCCGCGGATCCAGGCGGCGCTGACCGACGAGTGGGCGCTCAACGTCACCTACCGGCGCGACCGCGGCGAACCCCGCACCTCCGTCAAGAAGGCCGAGCAGTTGCGCCTCGCCGGCCAGCCTGCCGGCGACTGCATCGATTGCCACCAGTGCATCAACGTCTGTCCAACCGGCGTCGATATCCGCGACGGCATCCAGCTCGGCTGCATCCAGTGCGGGCTTTGCATCGATGCCTGCGACGCGATCATGCTGCAGACCAACCGGCCGCCCGGACTGATCGCCTACGACACCGACATCAATGCGGAGCGCCGGATCGCCGGCAAGCCGCCGGTCTATCGCCTGATCAGGGCACGTACCGTTCTCTATGCCGCCATCATTGTGCTGGTCGGCGGCATCATGCTGTACACGCTGGCGACCCGCAGCTCCCTTGGCATCAGCGCACTGCACGAGCGCAGCCCGCTGTTCGTCACGCTCGCCGACGGCAGCGTCCGCAACGACTACACTGTCCGCTTCCTCAACAAGGCCGGCGTGTCACGCGCCTTCACGCTGGAGCTGACGGGACTTCCCGCCGCGGAAATCCGCACCTCGGGGATCGAACGCGGCGCGGACGGCAAACTGATCGTCGAGGTCGGGCCGGACCAGACCAGGGAAATCAGGGTATCGGTGCAGGTCCCCGCGGCGAAACTGCCGAAGGAAGCCACCGACATCGAATTCAGGGCCACCCACGTCGAAACCGGCCTGTCCGCGTCGGTGCGCGACCATTTCGTGCCGGGCGGGCGGTAATCCCTATCGCGCGGGCACCATCGGCGGCGGCGCGCTCGGCCTTATCAGCGCGAACGTCACCTGGATGATGCCGCCGGCCAACCCGAGCGCCACGCCGATCCGCCATGCCATGGTGTAGGAGCCGAGCGAATCGTACAGCAGGCCGCCGCCATAGGCGCCGAGGAAGCTGCCGAGCTGGTGGCTCATGAAGGCGAGCCCCTGCACCATCGCCTGCCACTGCAGCCCGAACATCTCGGCCACGGCGCCGGCGACCAGCGGACCGACGCCCATCCACAGAAAGCCCATGAGCGCGCCGAACAGCAGCGTCGATGCCGGCGACGGCGGCAGCATGAAGTACCAGGCCAGGATCAGCGAGCGCGCGATGTAGATGCCGCCGAGCAGCGCCAGCTTGTTCCAGCGCTGACCGGCCCAGCCGAAGAACAGGCTGCCCAGCACGTTGAAGCCGCCGATCATGCCCAGCGTCTGCGCGCTCAGCATCGGGTCCATGCCGCAGATCGCGAGGTAGGAAGGCAGATGCGTGGTGAGAAACACCAGCTGCATGCCGCAGACGAAATAGGCCAGCGTCATCACCACGAACGACGCATTGCCGAACGCGATCTTGACGGCGACGGCGGCCGAGGTGTCCGCGATATCGTCGGGTCCCTTCGGCGGCAGCGGCACCTTGTCCACCCGGCCCGCATACCAGGCCGCCGGCAGCATGAAGAGCGACAGGATGACGAATCCCATCATGCCGGTGCGCCAGCCGAACCCCTCGTTCAGGAGTTGCCCGATCGGCGCCGACAGCAGGGCGCCGAGCGATCCCGCCGCCGAAACGATGCCCATCACCGTACTGCGCACCGCCGCCGGCACCGAACGCGCCGCCACCGACATCGCGATCGCCGCCGCCGTGCACGCCAGCGATGTGCCGATCAGCACGCCGCCGCCGATCATGACGGTGAGCATGCCCTGCGCGCCGGCCAACAGCGCGAGGCCGACGATGTAGAACAGCGAGCCGACCATCATGATCGGGCGAAAGCCGTAGCGCACGGTCATGGCGCCGGCCAGCGGCTGCAGGAATCCCCAGGCGAGGTTTTGCACTGCCAGCGCCAGCGTGAAATCGGACACCGAGATCTTGATGTCCTGGGTCAGGGGCTGCACGAAAATGCCGAGGCTTTGACGCAGGCCCATGCTCAGCGTGAGCATGATGGAGGCGCCGATCAGGATGGGCAATGTGGGACGGAGGATCTGCAGCAGGGACATTGTTGTTTTTCTTCCGTTGGGCCGCGGCCGCAATTTGCCGCCCTGCCGTCGCATCGGACTTGATTACACCGATCTGTGTAATTAATGTAGGAGCCGCGCTGCTGTCAAGGCAACCGGAGAAGGGTTTTCCACGCAATATGCCGCCCGACGAAAAACCCACCATGAAACAGCGGATTCTCGAAACGGCCGACCTCCTGTTCTATCAGCGCGGCATTCGCGCCATCGGCGTCGACACCATCGCCGCCGAGATCGGCATCAGCAAGCGCACGCTCTACAATCACTTTCCTTCCAAGGACGAACTGATCGCGGCCTATCTGGCCGGCCGCTTCACGAAAGCCCCCGCCTCCGGCAAACCGCCGGTCGAACAGATTCTCGGCACCTTCGACCGGCTGGAGCGCGGTTTCGCGGCCAAGGGGTTTCGCGGCTGCCCGTTCGTCAACGCGGTCGCCGAACTCGGGAGTGAGGATCAGTCGGTCAGGAAAATCGCGATAGCCTTCAAGGAAAGCCGCCGGCTCTGGTTTCGCGATCTGCTGAAGCAGCTCGCTGTCGCCGACGCGGAAGGCCTCGCGACCCAGCTGACGATCCTGGTCGACGGTGCGATCGCGCAGGATCTGGTGCGCAACGATCCCTCGATGGCGCGCGCCGCGAAGGAAGCGGCGAAGGTGCTGCTTGCGAATGCGGGGGTGGAGGTTGGCGGGGAGAAGAGTTCGCGGGGCACCCCGAAAGGGCGTAACGCCGCCTCATCGCATACAACTGTCGTCACCCGCGAAGGCGAGGGCTTTGCGTAAGTCGGCAGTATCCCAGAGACGTCAGCGATCGATCGAGAGGCCGCGGCGTACTAGGTCCCCCGCATTCGCGGAGGACGACGACTGGTGGTGTGGCTGGCACGTCGCTACACGTCCCCAGCTACGCCGCCGCTGAAACCACCCGGTTGCGTCCGTCATGCTTGGCGCGGTACAGCGCCGTGTCCGCGCGCTTCAGCACGTCGGCGACCGGCTCGCCCTTGGTCTCCAGGGTCGACAGCCCGATCGAGATCGTGACCTCGATGCGCTTGGTCGCCTTGTTGACCGCGAAGGGTTCGCCGGCGATCGAACGGCGCAGCCGTTCGGCCACCATGCCCGCGACATGCAGGTCGGTTTCCGGCATCACGATGACGAATTCCTCGCCGCCATAGCGGCAGGCGAGATCGATGCCGCGGATCGACTTGCGGATCCTCACTGCAAATTCGCGCAGCACGTCGTCGCCGGCGTCGTGGCCGTAATTGTCGTTGATCGACTTGAAGAAGTCGATGTCGAGCATCATCAGCGCCAGCGGCTTGCCGCGGCTGGCGGCCTGCTCGGCCAGCGCGCCGAGATGGCTTTCCATGTAGCGGCGATTATGCAGCCCGGTCAGCGCGTCGGTGATCGCCGCCTCGATCGAGTTCTGCATGTTGTCGCGCAGATGATCGGTGTAGCGCCGCTTGCGAATTTGCGTTCGCGCCCGAGCCAAAAGTTCGTTCTTGTCGACCGGGCGCAGCAGGTAGTCATTGACGCCGATCTCGAGACCGCGCAGCAGCCGCGCATTGTTGTCGGCGTCGGCGATCGCCAGGATCGGCACCTGCCGGGTCCGCTCCAGCGAGCGCGCCTGGCTGCACAGCCGCAGGCCGTCGAAATTGTCGAGACCGAGCGAGACGATCAGCAGGTCGTAATTGCCCTCGGCGGCGTGGAACAGCGCTTCGGCCGGGTTGGCCTCAACGTCGACGGTGTGCTCGGCCGAGAGCACAGGCGCCAGCCGCTCGTAGGATGACGGCCGGTCGTCGACCAGCAGGATGCGGCCGCCCTTCCCGGTATCGGCCACGGCGCTGCGCTCCGGCGCCTGCACGCCGATCTCCAGCGAGGTGATGGCGCGCATGCGCAACTCGTCGGTCATCATCTTCAGACGCGTCAGCGAACGCACCCGCGCGATCAGCACGATGTCGGACACCGGCTTGGTGAGGAAGTCGTCGGCGCCGGCTTCCAGCCCGCGCACGCGGTCGGCCGGACTGTCGAGCGCGGTGATCATCACCACCGGAATGAAATGCGTGGCCGGGTTGGATTTCAGCCGGCGGCAGACCTCGAAACCGTCCATGTCCGGCATCATGACGTCGAGCAGGATGATGTCGCATTCGGCACGCGCGCAGACCTCGAGCGCCTCGGTGCCGCTGGCGGCGGTCAGAACATCGAAATACTCGGCCGACAGCCGCGCTTCCAGCAGCTTGACGTTGGCGGGCACGTCGTCGACGACCAATATACGCGCAGACATCGAAAATTACTCCTATCCGATAAAACGCCGGACGGTCTCAATGAATTTGCCGACCGAAATCGGTTTCGACAGATAAGCCTCGCAGCCGCCCTCGCGGATGCGTTCCTCGTCACCCTTCATCGCGAACGCGGTGACCGCGACCACCGGAATCGCGCGCAATTCGGGATCGTCCTTGATCCAGCGCGTGACCTCGAGGCCGGACACCTGCGGGAGCTGGATATCCATCAGGATCAGGTCGGGCCGAAGCTTGCGCACGAGATCGAGCGCCTCGAAGCCGTTCGACGTGCCCGAGGTCTGATAGCCGTGCGCTTCCAAGAGATCGCGAAAGAGCTTCATATTGAGCTCGTTGTCCTCCACGATCAGGACGGTTTTGGCCATCCCGTCCCTCCCAATCTCCTAAAGGAAACAGACCGGCTGCGGAGCTCTGGAGCACTGCCGCCGGTGTCGATATCTGATTCAAACTAGCGCCAGATTCGCTCTAACCCGTTAAGCTCACATGCCGTCTTTATGCGAAGTGGTTTCCACTTGCTTGAACACGTTCCGCAGACTCGGGCATGGTGCTAACAAAATAGAGACCATAAGTTAGCGAAAGGCAAACGGATCAGTTGAAAAAGCCTGTTCACAACCCCCGGGAAGTAGCTGAAATCGTTGCGGTTCAGGCGCTGTCCTTCATCGCCTCCGAGCCGGAGCGGCTGGGCCTGTTCCTGGCCGAATCGGGGATCGGCCCGGAGACCCTGCGCAATGCCGCGGCCGACCCGCGATTCCTGGCCAGCGTGCTGGATTTCATCATGCGCGATGACGCAACCGTGAAGGCGTTTGCCGATGTCTCGCAACTCCATCCCACCAACATTGCCGCGGCGCACCAGGCGCTGAACGACCCCCAATGGGAGCGCGACGTGCCGTGAGCACGGCCGCGCCGGCGGGGGGCGGGCCGACCTGCTTTTGCCGGGATTGCCTCGGCGACCTCGACTTCGCGGCCAGGCGATGTGGCGCATGCGGCTCCCCTCGCCTGGTCCGCCACTTGGCCCTGCCGTCGCTGACTTTGGCCCATATCGATTGCGACGCGTTCTACGCCACCGTGGAGAAGCGCGACAATCCCGAGATCGCCGACCGGCCGGTGATCATCGGCGGCGGCAAGCGCGGCGTGGTGTCGGCGGCCTGCTACATCGCCCGCACCTTCGGGGTGCGCTCGGCGATGCCGATGTTCAAGGCGCTGGAACTGTGCCCGCACGCCGCCGTGATCCGCCCCGACATGACGAAATATGTCCGGGTCGGCCGCGAGGTCCGCCATGCCATGCAGGCGCTGACGCCGCTGGTCGAGCCGCTGTCGATCGACGAAGCGTTTCTGGACCTGGCCGGCACCCAGCGCGTTCACGGCATGATCCCGGCCAAGGTGCTGGCGCGCTTTGCCCGCGAAGTCGAGCGCGACATCGGCATCACCGTATCGGTTGGCCTGTCCTGCAACAAGTTTCTCGCCAAGATCGCCTCCGATATGGACAAGCCGCGCGGCTTCGCCACGCTCGATCAGAAACAGGCGCGGATCATGATGGCGGACAGGCCGGTCGGATTCATCTACGGCGTCGGACCGGCGACCCAGGAAAGGCTGCTGCAGCGCGGCTTCCGCATCATCGCCGACCTGCAGCGCGCCGACGAAGTCGAGATGATGAAGCAGTTCGGAGCCGAGGGCCGCCGGCTGTGGCGGCTGGCGCGCGGCATCGACGACCGCAGCGTGGAGCCCGAACGCGGCGCCAAGACCATTTCCAACGAGACCACTTTCGAGACCGACATCCGCGACTTTGCCACGCTGGAAAAGACCTTGTGGCGGCTGTGCGAGAAAGTGTCGTCGCGGCTGAAAAGCGGCGATCTGGCCGGACTGACCATCACGCTGAAGCTGAAGACCGCCGATTTCAGGCAGCGCACCCGCTCGCAATCGATCCACGCCCCGACCCAGCTGGCGGCGAAGATCTTTGCCGTCACCCGGGAAATGCTGGCGAAGGAAATCGACGGCACCGCGTTCCGCCTGATGGGCGCAGGCGTCAGCGCGCTGCGCCCGGGATCGCTGGCCGACGACACCGACATGCTGGACCGCCGCTCCGCCCATGCAGAACGCGCCATCGACGGCCTGCGCAAGAAATTCGGCGATGCCGCCGTGATCAGGGGCATTGCGTATGACGGGCCGGACAAGATGGAAGAGGGTTAGCTCGCAGTTCCGAGGCAACTCGCGCATGGTTGCACGCACACCAGACTCCGCGCCGCCTGAGTTCCTCGGTCGGAAACCGAACACAAGAGTTGCCGTGAGTAGCCGAACGGGATTGCATTCCTGCGGCGCGCAGGTTGTGCGCAACTGATCACGGCGCCGGCAATATCGTCTTGTCAGGTCAGAGCACGGCAATTATCATCATGCTTTAAAGAGGTGAATTATGAAGAAAATGGAACCAGAATCCGATTGCCAGGATACGGCGTCGACCGACTTGCAGGTGGACAGCGCCCGAAGAGAAGCGATCGGCAAGATCGGCAAGTTTGCGGCCTACACGGCGCCCGCCATGCTGGCCGTGCTGACGGGTGAAGCCAGAGCGCAGGGCGCGAGCCCCCCTCCTACGTAACCATCGAACCGAATTGCCCCGACACTATCGTCGTTCCTCGGGAATCTCGGAATTCCCGAGCGACTCAGGGCTGCTTCTTTTCGATCCCCTGTTCAACCGCCTGCTTGCCTTCAACCAGGCCGCCCGGCTGCTCTGGGAGTCGATCGACGTCGGCGTCAGCCTGGACGGGATAGCTGCGGATTTTGTAGCGAAGTACGGCATCTCACTCGCGACCGCGCGGCGTGACATCGACGCGATGATCGAGAACTGGCAGGCGCTTGGCTTGCTCGGCGGCGATGACCGACCTGTACCCGTTCAGGCGCAGGATTGCACCGACTGGCCGCAGGCTCCACCGTCTGCCTGGCGAGACACGGCGATCTACACGGTCAGGGACAAGACGTTCTCGCTGGCAAGCGAAATGCCCGATTCGCTCGCCATGATGCGGCGTTTCTTTCGACATCTCGAGACGCCAGACGCCGAGCCTGGGTTGCGACTCGAAGTCAGACAGACCGCCGACGGCTCGCCTGCTCTGCTGTTGAACGGCCGCGAACAATTTCGTACCGGTGACGAAGCACAGCTGATCGGCGGCATCAGTCAGGCCGTACTCGAATATCTTCATCCCGGTGTCGAATGGCTCGCCATGATGCATGGCGGAGCCGTCACGAGGAACGGCCGGGGACTGGCGTTTCCCGCGACCAGCGGCAGCGGCAAGACAACCCTGATTGCCTCCCTCATCGCTCGGGAAGGTTTCACCTACCTTGCGGACGATTTGATCGTCCTGTCGGCGCCGTCGGGTCATATCGTGCCGTGGCCGATGCCGCTGAACATCAAGGAAGGCAGCTGGACACTCTTGTCTCGATCGCACCCAGGCCTGAATGATGCCCCCGTGCATGATAGCTTTCGCGGAGCCGCGCGGCTGCTCGTTGCCCCCTCGTCGAGCTGGTACGCCGATCCGGCGCCGGTGCAGGCGATTGTCTTTCCACAGTATGCCGCGGGCGCAGCCGTCAAACTGACCAGGATTCCGGCGTTCGAAGCCATCGCACGATTGCTCAACGACAGGATCTGGCTCGGGTACCCGATGACCGACCATCGGATCCGTGCATTTCTTGCATGGATCAACGCGACGCCCGCCTACAGCCTGGTACATGGCAACGTTGCCGATGCCGCCCGGTGTCTGGAAGATCTGCCATGACGAGGTGGCAGGTGTTCGAAGAACTGTGCGGCCTCCTGCGAGCGGGGTTGCGCGGCACGCCACCGAAGCTGACCGACGATCCCCCGTGGGACCAGCTGATACAAGCCAGCAGCTATCATGGAGTCACTCCATTCCTGGCGTGGAGTCTTCGAGATCACCGGGAAATCGATCCCGCGGCCGCGGAATATCTGACGGCGATCCTCGCGCTCAACACGCTGCGCAATCGGCAACTGACCTTGGTGATGGGACGGGTCGCGCAGGCACTCAACACGATCGATATCGTCCCGGTTTTCTTCAAGGGTGCGGCTTACCTTGCCGGCTCGCTTTATCCGGATCAGGGTATGCGCTTCACGGGAGACATCGACCTGCTGCTGCCAGGAGGTAGGGCGCCGGATATCAGCAGGGTGCTGATGGATGCCGGTTTCGACGGCGAGCAAGCGCGCCTTCTCGTCAGGACGAAAAGTCCGTTTCTTCCGCATTTCCGGGATCGGGAAACCGGCGCCATTCTGGATACGCATCAAGCGATTGCTCCGCAGGAATGGCAGGCCATCTGCGAGCCTGTCGGCTTCGAGGCCCGATGCCGGCTCGTGGAGGTCGGCGGCGCCCGGGTTCGCATACCGAACCCGACCGACTTGATCGCTCACTCGATCGTCCACAATCAACTGAAGGACCGATACTACCAGCGCGAAACCGTTCACCTGCGCCAGCTTCTCGATCTGGATTTTCTCTGTGATCGCCACGCCAGCGAGATCGACTGGATGGATCTGGAGGGCCGTTTCGAGAGTACCGGAACCGCCTCGGCACTCAGCAGCAACTTTCATTTCGTCGAAACGCTGCTTCATCGGAACGCTCCGAAATTCAACTGCCCTCCTCGTCCGCTCGCTCTGGAATTGCTGCGCAGGACGATCGAAAACCCGGGACGTCAGCGGCAATTTCTCATGTCCTCGTGGGTTTCGCAGTATGTTGCAGGGTTGAGGGCCCGGCCGCTCAGCGTGCTGAACTTGCTGAACGCAAAAATCTTCGTGCCGCGCCTGCGTCGACTTTACGGCATCGTTCGCGACAGGAAATGGTGAGAACGCCAAAGAGGAATTCGCATAAGAACACGTATATTATGCTGTAATCCGCTTAGGCTACACGTGGGTTCCCGTCAGCATTTTGCCCGATGGCCGCAGCATTGCTGCCCATGTATGGCCACCATTGCCCTTCAACACCGCCGCATCCGACGCGACCGACACGAGTGTCGTCCGTCCAGATCGC
>NZ_JAUYQU010000042.1 GCF_030697065.1 Bradyrhizobium sp. | reverse complement strand
CCCGTCGCCGCCGATCACGGCGTCGCAGTCGCAGCCGACATTGAGCTTGTCGCGGCCGTCGACCAACACATGCCGCGGCGCTTCGGGCAAACCCTGCACCGCGCGCATCAGCGCCCACAGCGAGGCCCGCAGGATATTGTCACGGTCGATCCGCGCCGGCGAGGCGAAGGCGACCGAAAACGACGCGGTGGCGCAGATTTCCTCGAACAGTTCCTCGCGGCGTTCGGCCGTCAGCCGCTTCGAATCGTCCATGCCCTTGGGGATTCGACGGGGGTCGAGCACCACGGCGGCGGCCACCACCGGCCCCGCCAGCGGGCCGCGGCCGGCCTCGTCGCAGCCGGCCACCGGCCAGACGCCGCGCTTGATCAGCGCACGCTCGCGTCGAAAGCTCGGCGGTGCCACGGCGATGACGCCTCTGGGCAGTCGCCTGGGCTTTTCTTTTTCGGATTTGTCGCGAATCATGCCGGGATCGTGCGCAAGCGCGCCCGGCGGCGCAACCGGGAACCCGGCTCAATGCCCGCTATTCAGGAACAATGCATCGTCGTCCCGGCGAACGCCGGGACCTATACCGCGTGATTTTTTTGTTTCAGCAGGATGTTCGACGCACCTGTGTCCAACGCAGACGCCGGTGTCTATGGGTTCCGGCGTTCGCCGGAACGACCATTGAGAGAGTGAACCTAGAACAAGCTCAACTGCTGCCCGCTGCGTTTCGGCCGGGCGAAATGATCCGTCGTCAGTTTCGAGCGGCGCTTGTTGAGTCCGAGCTTTTCGCAGGCGATCTCGAATCGGCGTCCGATCATCCAGGCCATCGGCCCGGTGCCCTTCATCCGGGTTTCCCATTGCGAATCGTAGTCGCGCCCGCCGCGCATGTCGCGGATCAGGGTGAAGACGTGGCGGTAGCGGTCGGGATAATTCGCCATCAGCCATTCGCGGAACAGGTCGCGCACCTCGAGCGGCAGCCGCAGCAGCACATAGCTCGCTTCCCGGGCGCCGGCATGAAAGGCGGCATCGAGAATGCGCTCGATCTCGCAATCGTTCAGCGCGGGGATTACCGGCGCCACCATCACCGTGGTCGGGATTCCCGCCGCCGACAATTGCCGCAGCGCTTCCAGCCGCCGGGCCGGCGTCGAGGCCCGCGGCTCCATGGTGCGCGCCAGTTTCGGATCGAGCGTGGTGTCCGACAGCGCGACCTTGGCGAGATTGCGCTTCGCCATCCGCGCCAGAATATCGATATCTCGCGTCACCAGCGCCGATTTGGTGACGATGCCGACGGGGTGCGAGGCGCGCTCAAGCACTTCGAGGATACCGCGCATGATTTTCGCGTCGCGCTCGATCGGCTGGTAGGGATCGGTGTTGGTGCCGATCGCGATCATGCGCGGCTCGTAATCCTGCGCCGCCAGTTCCATTTCCAGCAACTGCGGCGCGTCGGGCTTTGCGTAGAGTT
>NZ_JAUYQU010000037.1 GCF_030697065.1 Bradyrhizobium sp. | reverse complement strand
CTGGCGCTGAACGGCAGGAACGAGATCGTGCCGTCGGAATACGCCAGGGCGGCGAAGGCCGCGGGCCTCGATTTGATCGGATGGTCGCTGGAGCGCGACGGCCCGCTCAACCGCGGCGGAGGCTTCTATCACAAATCGATCAAGGCCGCGATCGACCGCGACGGCGACACCCTCACCGTGCTCGACGTGCTGGCGCAGCAGGTCGGCATCCGCGGCATGTTCTCGGACTGGCCGGCGACCACGACGTTTTACGCCAACTGCATGGGGATGAAGTAGCGGCGTCAGAGCCGTAGGGTGGGCAAAGGCGCCCTTGCGCCGTGCCCACCATCGTCCGTCGCGGCATCACGGTGGGCACGCTTCGCTTTGCCCACCCTACGACTGCTCCACTTCGGCCCACGCGTGTTCCGAGGTGACAACTTGCCGAGCAACGGCACTCGATCCGGGACCCTTTACCCCCCGAACTCCTCCGCCAGCACCAGCACCTCGCGGGTACGGGTGACGCCGGGCCAGCAGCGGTCGAATTCGGCCACAAGCGGCTTCATCGTGTCGGCGCCGGTGCCGCGCTCCACCGCCGCCAGGTCCGGAAATTCATACATCGCCAGATGCAGCGACGGATCGCTGGCGCTCCAGAACCGCCGCGCCTTCGTGATGCCGAACGCTTTGGTCGCGTCGGGGAGATGTTCCTTTTGGTACCATTCGTCGAACGCCGCGCGCTTGGCGGGATCGGTGACGGTGGCGCGGACGATGAAATAGGCGTTGGGCATGGGTTCCTCTCGAATATTTTTCTTTCCGTCATTCCGGGGCATCGCGCAGCGATGAACCCGGAATCCAGAGATTGTGATCACGATATTCCGGGTTCACGCTACGCGCGCCCCGGAATGACCGCTACCAAAAAGTCACAACGGCAGATTGTCGTGCTTCTTAGCCGGCATTTCCACCTGCTTGTCCTTCAGCATCGCCAGCGCCCGGGCGATCCGCCGCCGGGTCGAATGCGGCATGATGACGTCGTCGATGTAGCCGCGTTCGGCGGCGATGAAGGGGGAAAGGAAGCGGTCTTCGTACTCCCTGGTGCGCGCGGCGATCTTGTCGGCGTCGCCGATGTCGCTGCGGAAGATGATTTCCACCGCGCCCTTGGCGCCCATCACCGCGATCTGCGCGGTCGGCCAGGCATAGTTCATGTCGGCGCCGATTTCCTTGGACGCCATCACGTCGAACGCGCCGCCATAGGCCTTTCGGGTGATCACGGTGACCAGCGGCACCGTGGCCTGCGAGAACGCGAACAGCAGCTTGGCGCCGTGCTTGATCAGACCGCCATATTCCTGCGCCGTGCCGGGCAGAAAGCCGGGGACGTCGACGAAGGTGACGATCGGGATGTTGAAGGCGTCGCAGAACCGGACGAACCGCGCCGCCTTGCGCGAGGCGTCAGAGTCGAGCACGCCCGCCAGTACCATCGGCTGGTTGGCGACGAAACCGACGGTGCGGCCCGCGATGCGGCCGAAGCCGGTGACGATGTTCTTGGCAAACGTCTCGGAGATCTCGAAGAAGTCGCCCTCGTCGACCACCTTCAGGATCAGCTCCTTCATGTCGTAGGGCTTGTTCGGATTGTCGGGGATCAGCGTATCCAGCGACATGTCCACCCGTTCGATGTCGTCGAAACTCGGCCATTCCGGCACGCCGTCGGTGTTGTTGCTGGGGAGGAAGTCGATCAGCCGGCGCATCTGCAAGAGCGTCTCGACGTCATTCTCGAAGGCGCCGTCGGCGATCGAGGAGCGCGTCGCATGCACGGAGGCGCCGCCGAGTTCTTCCGCCGTCACCACCTCGTTGGTGACGGTCTTCACCACGTCGGGACCGGTGACGAACATGTAGCTGGTGTTCTTCACCATGAAGATGAAGTCGGTCATGGCGGGCGAATAGACATCGCCGCCGGCGCAGGGGCCCATGATGACGGAAATCTGCGGGATCACGCCCGAGGCAATGACGTTGCGGCGGAACACGTAGGAATAACCGGCCAGCGCCGCGACGCCTTCCTGGATCCGCGCGCCGCCGGCGTCGTAGAGCCCGATGATCGGCGCCCTCGCCTTCATCGCCATGTCCTGGATCTTGACGATCTTTTGCGCGTGGGTTTCGGACAGCGATCCCCCGAACACGGTAAAATCCTTGGCGAAGACGAAGGTCTTGCGACCGTTGACGGTGCCCCAGCCGGTGACGACGCCGTCGCCCGGCACCTTGGTCTTCTCCATGCCGAATTCGACCGAGCGGTGCTCGACGAACATGTCGAATTCCTCGAACGAGCCCTTGTCGAGCAGCAGCTCGATGCGCTCGCGCGCGGTCAGCTTGCCGCGGGCGTGCTGCGCCTCGATGCGCTTTTCCCCGCCGCCAAGCTTGGCGCCGGCGCGCCGTTCCTCGAGGGTGTCCAGGATGTCCTTCATGTGCTTCCGCCCGCAATTGCCAAGAGATTTTTGAGAGATTTCAAAGGATTTCACGGCGTTCTAGCACGGCCTTTCAGGCGCGGGAAACGCCCTTCAGGGCCTGGATACCGTCACGCGGCGCGCATGGCCCCGGCGGCCGCCGGAGCGGCCATGACCGGCCCTCTATCTGTGCATGGGGTTGTTTTGCTGATTTTTGGGCAGAGCCCCTGCAGTGGGTGCCGGTGCCCGGATTCCGGCTTTCCCGGGCGATCGGTCAGACCAGTTCGGCGCAGCGCGCCGCCCCCCTACCCCTCGCCATCGCCGAACGGCGGCTCCTTGCCCGGCGGCACCGACGCCTCGGACATCGCCAGCAGCATCGCCACCATGATGTAGTTTCCCGCCACCGCCGTCAGATCCACGATCTGCTGATCGCTGAAAACCCGTTTCGCCTTCGCGTAGGTCTCGTCGGACACTTTTCGCGCGGTGGTGAGTTCGGTGACGAAATCATACACGGCGGCCTCGTCCTCGGCCATGTCGGACGGCCGCGCGCCGGTTTTCAGCTCGGCGATAATCCCGGCCGACAGGCCCGCCTTCGCCGCAATCGGCGCATGCGCGAACCATTCGACCTGCGAGCGCCACTGGCGCGCGATAATCAGGATCGCGAACTCGTTGAGCCTGAGCGGGACGGACGTCTCCCAGCGCAGATAATGAAACAGATCGAACAGACGCTGGCCCAGCACCGGGCTGCGCAGCATCGAATTATAGGGACCGCCGATGCCGATGCTCGAGACCTTCACGATCTGCTCGCCCAGCGGTTTTTGCGTGGCGTCGAGCTGGTCCATGGTCAGTTGCGGAAAGCGCGGCGGCCTGGCTGGGGTCGGGTTCATGATTTCTCCGTGCGGACCGGTTTGCATTCGGCGTCGGCGCCTCAGCCTATCAGATCGCGCCGATATCGCCGAGGCAGCGCTGCGTCAGGGTCATGCGGGCGGCGATGTGGCGTGGCTCCAGACAATCCATGTTGAGGGCGAACACCGTTTGCGCCGATCCCTTCTCGGCCCAGCCCACCATCCAGCCCAGCGACGGTTTTCCGGCCTCGGCGCCCAGTAACCCGCTCTTGGCGCGGATGACGGCGTCGCCGACATTCGTCACGACGAGAATGTCGCGCACCAGGTCCTGGCTGCGCTTCGACACCGGCAGCACGCCGCGCCTGAGACGGTCGACGAAATCGATCTGCTGCACGGGATCGATGCGCAGATCCCCGGTCAGCCAGAACTGGTCGATGCCGCCGCCGATATCGCGGTTGCCGTATTCGAACAGGTCGAGATACTTCTGCATCCGCTCGGCGCCGATGCGCCGGGCGATATCCTGATAGACCGGCACCGCGGAGGCGGCGAAGGCGGTGCGCAATGTATGGTCGCTGTTCCAGGGCTCGATGCTTCGCTTCACCCCGTCCCACTTGAACACCTCTTTGTCGGTATCCGCGACCACGCCGGTCTCCAGCGCGATCAGCGAATTCGGAATCTTGAAGGTCGAGGCCGGCAGCATCGCCTCGCCGGAACGGTTCTTGTCGCTGGCGACGATCAGATAGTCGTCGACCTTGTAGCCGACGAAAGTGCCGACCGTTCCCTCGGCGGTAAACCGCCTGGCCAGATCCTCGCGGAACTCGCTGCGCTGGGGTGAGACATTGGCAAAGCTGTGCGACGGCAGGAGACTGGCGGCGAGAAGGCCGAGCGCATGACGGCGATGGATCACGGGAGCATCCGATGTGGTTGACGGCAGCCGACGATGCATCCGGTATCGTGGTAAAACAATGACAATCGGGCGGAGGGCCGGGACAGGATATGAGGCTCGTCATGCCCGGGCTTGACCCGGGCATCCACGACTTCGTTTGTTGAGGTCAGAAAGACGTGGATGGCCGGGTCAAGCCCGGCCATGACGGTGTGGGTGCGATGGGCTACCGCACCCGCCGCGACAGCCCGAGCACGAAGGCCAGCACTTCGGCGACGGCCTTGTAGAGTTCGGTCGGAATTTCGTCGCCGATCTCGACATTGGCGAGCGCGCCGGCCAGCACCTCGTTTTCCTCGATCGGGATATTGTTTTCCCTGGCGACTTCGATGATCTTGGCGCCGATCGATCCCTTGCCCTTGGCGGTGACGCGCGGCGCGCCGGTCTTGTCGTAGTGCAGCGCGACAGCAAGCCGGCTCCTGGAATCCACCCTCATAGCGCGCGATCCAGGAAATGCCCGGCGGGTGCGGGCGCAGGTTGCGGCGGCCGGCCGTCGCCGATCACGATATCGCCGGGCTGCAGCTCGGCTTTTGTCAATGCCTGGCTGAGCTGTGCTGCGCCGGCGCGCAACTGAGTCGCGGTTTCCGGCCGTTCCGCCCACATCCGCACCGAAGTGGTCTCGCCTACCAGGGAGACCAGCGCATGCACCGGACCGGCCGGCTCGACGTCGAGCGAGAAGCGCGCCTGCCAGACGCGCCTGGCGGCTTCGACCTCGTCGCCGCCGCCGTCGCGTGAAATCTCGAACTCCGCCATCGCGGTTCCCTGCGGCGTCGCGAACGGGATTTCGAAATGCCATCGCGGCGTCGCCGGATCGGTCCGTGGCACCGACGTATCGATGCGGTCGGGCAATGACGCCACCTGCAGCAAGGTCTGGCGCGCGATCGCAGACTCGGTATCGCCGAGCAGCTGACGCGCGATGGTCGCGGACGGTGCATCCGCCGGCAGTGACGGCAGGGCGACCGGCTGCGCCGAGGGATGCGCGCCGCGAAACGGCGGCGGCGTGTTGATCTGGTGCGCGACATCGCCGCCGTTGCGCAGCTCTTTCGGGGAGGCCATGGCCGGCGGCGGGCTGCCGGTCTGCGTCAATCCCTCCAGCAGCGCATTCAGCGCGGCGGCCGTCGCCGATCACGATAACGCCGGTCTGCAGCTCTGCTTTTGTCAATGCATGGCTGAGCTGTGCTGCGCCGGCGCCCAACTGAGTCGCGGTGTCCGCCCGTTCCGCCCACATCCGCACCGAAGTGGTCTCG
>NZ_JAUYQU010000252.1 GCF_030697065.1 Bradyrhizobium sp. | reverse complement strand
AACAGGCGGCCTTCATCGCCTCGCTGGCGCCGGATGGCATCGATCCGCGTCTGCTCTCGGCACTTGCCGGACTGTGCGCTATCGCCGCCGGCGCGGCGGAAGCCGCGGCGTCCGGGCTTGCCGCCGCGATCGAAGTCCCTGAAGGCCGCCGCGCCGATTCCGAGGACGCGCTGGCCGCCGTCGTCCGCCTGATGGATGCCGAGCACGCCGCGGATTTGCGGGAACGCGATGTCACCACGCAAATATTCGCGGGCGGTTTCGACGTGGCCACGTCGCTCTCCGTTCTCGAACTGGCGCGTGCCATCGAGCGCGCCACCGACCGTCTGGCGGGATTCGGGCACCTGCTGCGACGGCACATCATGACCGATCTGGCCGCCTAGGAAGGAACTCAGCCCATGCATATCGTGCGAATCGGCGGACAATCGACCGGGCAGCATTCCGCCGTCACGATCGGCGCCAAGGCCGCGAACCTGGCGCGGATGGCGGCGCTCGGATTGCCGGTGCCGCCCGCCTTCGTGCTCCCGGTCAAGCTTTGCGCCGACATCATCGAACAAGATGCCCATGCCGAACGCCGCCTGCGCGAGGGGCTGAAGGAAGGCATCGCGTTCCTGGAGAGCGCCACCGGCAAGCGCTTCGGCGACGTCCGTTCACCGCTATTGGTATCGGTAAGGTCCGGAGCGGCGCGATCGATGCCGGGCATGCTGGACACCGTGCTCGACGTCGGCTGCACATTGGACGCCGTGCACGGGCTGATCCGGTCCACCGGCCGGCCGCGGCTGGCGTGGGATTGCCGGCGGCGCTTTCTCGAGAGCTACGGCGAGGCGGTACTGGGCCTCGACCCCGGAGCGTTCACCACGTGTCTCGCCGAGTTGACCGCCAGCGAAGGCGTCGCCAGCGACCGAGAACTGGATAGCGAGGCGCTCCAGCGTCTCGCCGCCGACGAGCAGGCGTTGATCGAGGACCGCGACGACAGCTGGCTCGAGGATGCGGCAGCGCAACTCATCGGCGCCGCCCGGGCCGTCTATCGATCGTGGATGAGCGAGCGGGCGCAAACCTACCGCCGTCTCCAGAAGCTCGACGATCTCAGGGGCACCGCGGTTACCGTTCAGGCCATGGTCTTCGGCAATGGCGGGCTTTCTTCCGGAGCCGGCGTCGCGTTTTCACGGGACCCCTCGACCGGCAAGCCTCATCCGATGATCGACCTCGTGCTCGATGCCCAGGGCGAGGACGTCGTTTCTGGCCGGCGGACGCCCGACACCGAAGAGACGTTCGCGCGCGCTTTGCCGGCGGCTGCGGTCGAACTCAACGACATTCTCCACCGTCTCGAACGGGAATTCGGCGACGTGCAGGATGTCGAGTTCACCATCGAAGACGGCAAATTGTGGATCCTGCAGACACGGTCGGCGAAGCGGACCCCGCGCGCGGCGCTGCGGATCGCCATCGACCTCGTGCATGAGGGACGGATCACGCCACAGCAGGCGCTGCAGCGGCTTGACGGCGTCGATCTGGACGCCCTTGTCGAGGTCTCCCTGCTCTCGGCCGACGATCCGGTCATTTCCGGAATCGGCGCTTCGGGCGGCATCGCGGTCGGCCGCGCCGCGTTCTGTTCCGAAAGCGCCGAGCGACTGGCGGCCGCAGGTGACCCGGTGATCCTGATGCGCCCTGACACCAGCACGGCGGATGTCGCGGGTTTTGCCATCGCGGCGGGCATCGTGACATCGGTCGGCGCCCGCACCGCCCATGCCGCGCTGGTGGCGCGTCAGATGGGAAAGCCCTGCGTGGTCGGATGTTCGGCCATGTCGATCGATGGCGAGGCCGACCGGGCGCGGCTTGGCAACGCAGCGATCTCGGGTAGCGACTGGATCACCATCGACGGCGACAGCGGCCATCTCTACTTGGGCCGGCGCCACACCACCGTGACGCGGCCCGAGGCAGAGTTGGCCGAAGTCGCCAGTTGGCGGTCCGGGGCTCATGAGCCGGGTGATGGCGGCCGCAAGCCAAACTTGGCCGCCCATCACACGGCCGCCGGATAGTCGGCCTCGTCCGAGCAACCGGCCGCCGCTCTCTCATCCCGAGCCGTTCCACCCGTCGGGCCCGTATGCCGCAAAAAGCTGCAACCGGGCAGGCTGATTTGAGTGTGACAAGGTGATAACAGTGCGGCGCTTCCCCCTCGCGCAAGGCACCGCAGAAACTCCATGCTCAGCATCATCATCCCCACCGACGGCGCCGAACGGCCGGCCGTGGTCACCCTTGCCGCGCTGGTGCCGGGCGCCGCAGCCGGCCTGGTACGCGAGGTGCTGCTGGTCGACCGCGCCGGCAACGGGGTGATCGAGCGCGTCGCCGATGTCGCGGGATGCCGGTATCTCGCGTTTGAGGGATCGCACGCCGCGGCGCTGGCGGCCGGCGCGCGGCAGGCGCGTTCGCCCTGGCTGATGTTCCTGCAGGCCGGCGCGGTGCTGGACTCCGGCTGGATCGAGGAAACCGCCCAGTTCATGCAGGGCGTCTCCAGCAGCGACCGTCCTCGCGCCGGGATTTTTCGATACGCCCGCTCACCCTATTCCGATGCGGGCTGGCGCGACGGGCTCAAATTCGTCGCGCGGCTGATCGCGGGACCGTCGGCGGAGCAGGGATTGCTGATCGCGCGCGATCATTACGAGACGCTCGGCGGCTACGCGCCGGACGTCCGCCGTTCCGAGGCCAGGCTGCTGCGCCGGCTCGGCCGCTCGCGCACCTTGCTGCGCAGCCGGATCATGGTGGCGTAGCGCAAATATCCTTGCCCGCAGTACCCGGCCAAAATGCTTGCCAGAGTCAAATAATTAATTGACAATGGCAAGTATTGAGGTGCGCGATGTCCCCAGCCGATTCCAACGACCAGATATCAGCGGTCCGGGCCTTCAACCGGTTCTATACCCGCAAGCTCGGGGTGCTCGATCAGCAACTCCTGAAGAGCCCGTTCTCGCTGAGCGAGGCGCGGGTGCTGTACGAACTCGCGCACCGGGAGGACGCGGCCGCCAAGGACATCGGGATCGAACTCGGGCTCGATCCCGGCTACCTCAGCCGCATCGTCCAGAAATTCGACGAAGACGGACTGATCACCCGCAAGCCGCTGGCTTCGGACCGCCGGCAATTCCGGCTGGCGCTGACCGCAAAAGGACGCCAGACCTTTGCCAGGCTCGAACGCAGCATGGAGGACGAAGTCGGCGCCATGCTGGCCTCGCTGCGTCATGGCGACAGCGACCGGCTAATCGCGGCGATGGCCGCCATCGAGCGGCTGCTCGGCACCACCGACGCAGCGCCGCCCGCGATCCTGCGCGATCCCCGGCCGGGCGACATGGGATGGGTGGTCCAGAGCCACGGCGCGCTCTATGCCCGCGAATACGGCTTCGATTCCTCGTTCGAGGGCCTGGTGGCGGAGATCGCGGGAAAATTCCTGACCTCGTTCGATGCCTCGCGCGAACGCTGCTGGATCGCCGAACTCGACGGCGTCCAGGTCGGCTCGGTATTTCTGGTCCGGCAGAGCGACACCGTCGCCAAACTGCGGCTGCTGCTGGTCGATCCGGCCGGACGCGGACAGGGTCTCGGTCAGCGTCTGGTCGAAGAGTGCATCGCGTTCGCACGGGCCTGCGGCTACCGCAAGATCACGCTGTGGACCCAGAGCATCCTGGTCGCCGCCCGCAAGATCTATCAGGACAAGGGCTTCGTGCTGGTGGCGACCGAGCCGCACCGCAGTTTCGGCCAGAGCCTGATCGGCGAGACCTGGGAGCGCGAACTGTGACGGGAATGCGCCGCGATACGCCGCGGCGCATCACGCCGGAACGCATGGCGTTCCACAAGCAACGGGCCAAACAACTGCGCGACGAAGCCTGGCGGGACAAGTGGCTCGCGCTGTGGGGGATTGCTGAAAAAGATCGCGCGGCTGCAGTAGTCGTCATTCCGGGGCGCGTCGCAGACGCGAACCTCAGATGCGCAATTGCGCATCGGGGAATCTCGAGATTCCGGGTTCGATGCTTCGCATCGCCCCGGAATGACGGATCAGACCGACGCGCCCTGCGCCTTCGGCCGCCGCAAATGCTCATCCAGCCGCGGCATGATCTCGACGAAATTGCACGGCCGCGTGCGATAATCGAGTTGCGCCGCCAAAATGCCGTCCCAGCCGTCGCGGCAGGCGCCCGGCGATCCCGGCAGGCAAAAGATGTAGGTGGCGCCGGCGACGCCGGCGGTGGCGCGGCTCTGGATCGTCGAGGTCCCGATCTTGGCGTGGCTCAGCATGTGAAAGGCGATGGAGAAACCGTCCATGCGCTTTTCGAACAGCGGTTCGATCGCCTCCGGTGTGACGTCGCGGCCGGTAAAACCGGTACCGCCGGTGGTGATGATGGCATCAATGCCGGGGTCGGCAATCCATCGCCTGATGATGATGCGGATGGCGTCGACATCGTCGACGATGATCTCGCGCGCCGCCAGCAGGTGACCGGCGGCGACGATCCGATCCGCCAGCGTGGTTCCGGATTTGTCATCCGCCAGCGAGCGGGTGTCGGAAACCGTCAGCACCGCGATGTTGAGCGGGACGAATGTCTTGGTTTCGTCGATGGAAGACATTTGCAAACCCTCATCCGTCATTCCGGACAGACCGCGCAGCGGGCTGATCCGGAATCTCGTGCACGCCTTGTCAAGATTCCGGGTTCGCGCTTGCGCGCGCCCCGGAATGACCTCGATTGCTACAGCACTCCCGCGCCGAACGTGTTGCAGGACTGCACCGTGCCCTGCTGGTAGCCGGTCATGAACCACTGCTTGCGCTGCGCGGCGGTGCCGTGGGTAAAGGAGTCGGGCACCACCCTGCCCGTCGCCTTGCGCTGCAGCGTGTCGTCGCCGATCGCGGCGGCGGTCTGCAAGGCCGCTTCGATGTCACCGGGCTGGACGAAGCCCGGACGCTTCTTCTCCTCGCGGTTGACCCAGACGCCCGACAGGCAATCGGCCTGCAGCTCGACCTTGACCTGCAGCGCGTTGGCTTCCGCCTTGCTGCCGGCCTGCTGCTGCATCCGGTTCACGCGCGGCAGGATGCCGAGCAGGTTCTGGACGTGATGCCCCGCTTCATGGGCGATGATGTAGGCCGCGGTGAACTTGCAGGCGTTGCCCGAACAGCCGCGAAACTTGGTTTCGACCTGGCGGAAGAACGCGGTGTCGAGAAAGATCTGCTTGTCGGGCGGACAATAGAACGGTCCCATCGCCGACTGCGCCATGCCGCAGCGCCCGCCATTGGTGGCGTTGCGAAACAGCACGATGCGCGGGCCCTTGTAGGTTTGGCCGCTGGCCTTGAAGATCTCGTCCCAGCGATCGTCGATTTCGCCGAGCACGCCGGCGATCATGCTGCCCATCTCGTCGGTCGGCGGACCGGTCTTGGCGGGCGCGGACTTGCGATCGGATTGATAGGACGGCGCCTGACTGCCGCCGGTGAGAATCTCGGCGCCGCCGATCAGGATGCGCGGGTCGATGCCGAAGGCGTAGCCGACCAGGCCGAGCACGATGATGGTGCCGATGCCGAGCCCGCCGCCGCCCATCCGCATGCCGCCACCGCCGCCCATTCCGCCGCCGCTGTCATCGCGACGATCGTCGATATTGTCGCTGCGGCGGAAGTCATCATAACGCATGGCGGTATTTCCTCATTCCAGCCAGATGGCGGCGCACTCGCCGACACCTAACGCGGCAATCGGGTAAAATTTCCATTCCATTAATCAATAACCTGCCCGGCAATTATTGCCTAGCCATCAATCAACGGCGGGCCTCGCGCAATACCAGCGCTCGATAACCCGGTGTTTACCTCGGCACGTCAATGTATGGCCAGTCGGTTGTTTAGTCCCGCGTCGCCGACAGCGTCGCCTGAGTCAGAGTAATTGAGTCATGGTTGAGTCGCGTCGCGGGGCGTCTGCAAGGGCGCCCCGCACACAATTTGAGTCCGAGTCGAGTGCCCGTATCGTCGTAGGCGATTGCGTCGCCGAGATGTCGAAGCTTGCCGCAGGTTCGGTCGATCTGGTGTTTGCAGATCCGCCGTACAATCTGCAGCTCAAGGGCGACCTCAAGCGCCCCGACGAATCCCATGTCGACGCCGTCAACAACGACTGGGACAAGTTCGCGTCCTTCGCCGCCTATGACGACTTCACCCGCGCCTGGCTACTGGCCTGCCGCCGCATCATGAAACCGTCGGCGACGCTGTGGGTGATCGGCTCCTACCACAACATTTTCCGCGTCGGCTCGATCATGCAGGACCTCGGCTTCTGGGTTCTCAACGATATCGTCTGGCGCAAGACCAATCCGATGCCGAACTTCCGCGGCCGCCGCTTCACCAATGCCCACGAAACCATGATCTGGGCGGCGCGCGACGAGAAGGCCAAGGGCTATACGTTCAATTACGAGGCCCTGAAAGCCGCCAACGAGGACGTGCAGGCGCGTTCCGACTGGCTGATCCCGCTGTGCACCGGCGACGAACGCCTCAAGGGCGCCGACGGCAAGAAGGTTCATCCGACCCAGAAGCCCGAGGGCCTGCTGGCCCGCGTGCTGCTGTCGTCCTCCAAGCCCGGCGACCTCGTGATCGATCCGTTCAACGGTACCGGCACCACCGGCGCCGTGGCCAAGCGGCTCGGCCGCCGCTACATCGGCTTCGAGCGCGACCAGACCTATGCGAGCGCGGCGGAAGCCCGCATCGCCGCCATCGAACCGCTGCCGGAAGCCACCCTGGCGCCGTTCATGACCGCTCGCGATGCGCCCCGGGTGGCGTTTTCCGAACTGATCGAGCGCGGCATGATCTCACCCGGCACCAAGCTCGTCGATGCCAGGAAGCGTCACGGTGCCCTGGTGCGCGCCGACGGCGCCATCATGCTCGGCGACAAGGTCGGCTCGATCCACCGCATGGGCGCGGTGGCGCAGGGCTCCGGCGCCTGCAACGGCTGGACCTTCTGGCATATCGAGACCAAGAAGGGCCTCAAGCTGATCGACGAGTTGCGCGCCGAAATCCGCTCCGGCATGGCAGCCGTGTAATTTCTGCCGCTGCCGCGCCCTGTTCAGCCTCGATTCCTGCTATAAGTCGCAGCGTCCGTACTCCGCACCGGCCGTCATTTTCGGCCAGATGGAGGATCCGATGCGATCCCGAGCGTCCGAATCATTGATCGTGCTGCCGTTGCTGCCGATCTTTCTGGTCGGCCTGCCGCCGATGCTGATGCTGAGCTTCCTGGGCTTCGCTGGTCTCGTCATTCTCGGCGTCCTGCTGATCTGCGTCGGCCTCTCCGGCGGGCTGGACGCCAGCAACGCCTTCAACGAGGAAGTCATCGTGCGCGGCTATGCGCGCCGCTCGGAACGGGCCGCGCAGACCTCGAACCTGCATTCGGCGATTCGTTTCGCAACCATGATGACGGCGACCGGGGCCGGGCTCATCGTCGCCGGGGTGGTCGGGTTCTTCTGGTACGGCTGATCGGCGCGCCGTATCCCCACGGGGCGCCTCACGAACTCGTCGGTTGCGCATTCCACGAAATGTGAGCATTCAGATGCCGTCCGCGGCAGTGTGGCCGCGTCCCGATTTTTTCGGCAACAATGGACAAGGGGGTTAAATGCTCAAATTCTACTTCAACGGATCGCCCAACCCGACCAAGGTCGCGCTCTTCCTCGAGGAAGCCGGCATTTCCTATCAGCCCGTCGCCGTCGATACCCGCGCCGGCGACCAGTTCAAGCCGGAATATCTCGCCGTCAATCCGAACGCCAAGGTGCCGGCGATCGATGACGACGGCGTCAAGGTGTTCGATTCCAACGCCATCCTGCTCTACCTCGCGGAAAAGACCGGCAAGTTCCTGCCCCCGACCAGCCCGGCCAACCGCGCCGAGCTGCTGTCCTGGCTGATGTTCGTCGCCACAGGCGTCGGACCGTATAGCGGCCAGGCCGTCCACTTCCGGCACTTCGCGCCGGAGAAGATCGACTATGCCCACAACCGCTATCAGTTCGAGGCGCAGCGGCATTTTGGCATCCTCAACGACCGTCTGGCGGAGCGCCGCTACATGGTCGGCGACACCTACACCATCGTCGACATGGACGTCTGGGGCTGGGCCCGCATGATCCCCTTCATCATGGGCGACGACGCCTCTGCCAAGTATCCCAACGTCAAGCGGCTGGTCGACGAGATCTCGGCACGGCCGGCAGCGGCCAAGGCGATCGCCCTGAAGGACAATTTCAAGTTCAAGGCGGAAATGGACGACGAGGCGCGCGGCAACATGTTCAAGCACCTCGCGGTGAAGGCGGCCTGATATCTATTCTCGACAAGCAAAACGGCGCCCTCGCGGGCGCCGTTTTCGTTTCAGTCGTCGAGCGCGGCAATCGCCTCGATCTCGATCAGCCAGCCCGGCCGCGCCAGCCGGGTAACGACCACCAGCGTGCTCGCCGGCGGCGTTTTCGTGTTGACGTAACGATCGCGGATCGCGCGGAACTTCGG
>NZ_JAUYQU010000293.1 GCF_030697065.1 Bradyrhizobium sp. | reverse complement strand
CCGATCTGGTCAAGATGCAGATCCTCGTCAACCTCGAACCGGTCGATGCGCTCTCGATGCTGGTGCATCGCACCCGCGCCGAGGGCCGCGGCCGCGCCATGGTCGAGAAGATGAAGGAGTTGATCCCGCCGCACATGTTCGTGATCCCGATCCAGGCCGCGATCGGCGGCAAGGTGATCGCCCGCGAGACCGTCCGCGCGCTGCGCAAGGACGTGACCGCAAAATGCTACGGCGGCGACATCACGCGTAAACGAAAACTTCTGGAGAAGCAGAAGGAAGGCAAGAAGAAGATGCGGCAGTTCGGCAAGGTCGACATCCCGCAGGAAGCGTTTATCGCCGCGCTGAAGGTGGATAGCTGAGGCGGGAGTTCCACCGCCGGAGCATGGCGAGATAGGTCCGATCCGGGGCTTTTCAGGCCGGAAAACAAAATATCGAAAACAACCCCATGCAATGCAAGACGCCGGTGGCGTGATACCTGAATTCCTGACGGCGGCGCGTGTGATCGGCGTCCGATAGCGGCCCTGATCCGTTTGGAATTGCCTTCGTAACATGTTACGTTGCTTCCATGGCCACGACGCCGAAAAAGGCAAAACCCCGCACCCCGCAGCAGCGCATGGCGTCGCGCCGCCAGCGGCTGCGCGCGCAGGGGCTGCGGCCGGTGCAGCATTGGGTGCCGGATTTGCGCGATCCCAAGGTGCTGGCGGATATCCGCCGTCAGGTAAAGCTGATGGCAAAGCACCCGGAGAATGACGCGATCGATGACTGGATCGAGTCGGTCTATGATTGGGATTCATGGAAATAGCGCGCGGCGATGTCGTGCTGATGGTCGTCCCGAGCGATCTCGGGAGGCCGCGGCCGGGCATCGTCGTTCAAGGCGACAATTTCACAGCCGGCCTTTCGACAGTCTTCGTGTGCCCGGTTTCGTCGGACCTGCAGGACAGACTTCCGCTCCGACCCGTCATCGAATTTGCTCCCGAGAACGGCCTTCGCCTTCGCTCACAGATCATGACAGATAAACTGGTCGCGCTCCGTCGCGACCGCATTCGGCGGGTTATCGGCCGCATCGACGCAGAGACGTCCGAACAACTGGACCGAGCACTTCTGTTGGTTCTCGGGTTGGCGCGCTGAAGGCGGATAGCTGAAGTGCCATCCGTCGTTCCGGGATGGTCCGAAGGACCAGACCCGGAATCCAGAGATCGCAGCGCGAGATTCCGGGTTCGCGCTAATGCGCGCCCCGGAATGACACCCATCCCCTTCCAAACCTTGCCCTCTGCTGCCGGATGCGCCACCATTCCTCTGCTCAATCATAACCACCAAAAATGCGAGGAAACGCATGAGCAAATCCGCCGGTTTCAATTATGGCTGGGTCGTCGTCGGCGCCGGCGCGCTGATGACCTGCGTGGGCTTCGGCTCGATGCTGTCGCTGGCGGTGTTCCTGCAGCCGATTTCGGAGGCGATGGGCTGGTCGCGCGCGGGTGTCTCGGCGGCGTCGACGCTGAATTTTCTCTGCATGGGGGTCGCGGCGTTTTTCTGGGGCGCGCTGTCGGACCGCTACGGCACCCGCATCGTGGTGCTGGCCGGCGCCGTGCTGCTCGGCCTCGGCCTCGTGACGGCGAGCATGGCCACCAGCCTGTGGCAGTTTCAACTGCTGTTCGGCATCCTGATCGGGGTCGCCGCCGGCGCCTTCTATGCGCCGATGATGGCGATCGCCAGCGCCTGGATCGAACACCAGCGCAGCCTCGCGGTGTCGCTGGTGTCGGCCGGCATGGGGGTGGCGCCGCTGACGGTGGCGCCGTTCGCGAGCTGGCTGATCACGGCCTATGACTGGCGCACCGCGATGCTGGTGATCGGCATCGCCGCCTCGGCGCTGTTGATACCGGCGGCGTTCCTGGTGCGGCAGGCGCCGGAACCGGCAGCACCTTCAGCCGGAAGCGGCGCGGAGGCGCCTGCCGTGGAGTGGAGCGCGGCGCAGGCGTTCCGCACGCCGCAATTCATCACGCTGGCGCTGGCGCATTTCTGCTGCTGCGCCGCGCATTCGGGGCCGATCTTCCACATGGTGAGCTACGCCATGGTGTGCGGCATCGCGCCGCTGACCGCGGTCACCGTCTACAGCCTCGCCGGGTTCTCCGGCCTCGGCGGCCGGCTTGCACTCGGCATCATGGCGGACCGCATCGGGGCCAAGCCGGTGCTGGTCGCCGGACTCCTGGTGCAGGCGCTGTGCGTGGCGACCTACCTCGCGGTCGGCCAGCTCGGCGAATTCTACGCGCTTTCCGTCGTGTTCGGCCTCGCCTATGGCGGGGTGATGCCGCTGTACGCCGTGCTGGTGCGGGAGTTTTTCGGCGCGCGCATCATGGGCACGGTGTTCGGCGCGGTTTCGGCGTTTGCCAGCCTCGGCATGGCGCTCGGGCCATGGGCCGGCGGCTGGGTATTCGATACCTACAACGGCTATTTCTGGCTCTATGTCGGCTCGTTCGGCATCGGCCTCGCCGCGGTCGCGGTGGCGCTGGGTTTCCCCGCGCCGCGGCGGCCGTCACAGCCCGCGCTCCGGCTCGGGTCCGCGGCGGCGTAAACCGGCGCCGTCTTCACCAGCGCCCGGCCTCTCTTGATCGGCGGCGGCAGATGGACCACCATTGCGGCGCCACCGATCAAGAAGCCCGACAAGCGGCGGAACAAGGGGCGAGGAAATACATGAACAAGGCTGCCGGTTTCGATCTGGTGGAGCGGGCGCGGTCCCTGCATCCCTTGATCACGCGCGAGGCCGGCGAGATCGAGCGGACCCGGCGCCTCACCCAGCCGGTGGTTTCCGCGCTGCTCGAGAACGGGCTCTATCGCGCGCTGCTGCCGAAAAGCCTCGGCGGCACCGAGGCGCCGCTCGAGATCTTCATGCAGATGCAGGAGGAGATCGCCAAGGCCGATGCCTCGACCGCATGGTGCCTCGGCCAGTGCAGCGTCTGCGCCATGGTCTCGGCCTATCTCGACCCCGAACCCGCCAACGAGATTTTCAACACCGCGCCCGGCATTCTGGCCTGGGGCGCGATCAATCATCAGGTCCAGGCGGTCCCCGGCGGCTACAAGGCCAGCGCGCGCTGGGACTTCGCCAGCGGCTCGCGGCAGGCGAGCTGGCTCGGCGCCCATGTCCGGATCGTCGAGGCCGACGGCTCGCCGCGCCGCAGGCCCGACGGCTCGCCGGAGATCCGCACCATCCTGTTCCCGGTGACCAGCGCCACGATGTACGACGTCTGGGACGTGATCGGCCTCAACGGCACCGGCACCGATTCCTATTCGGTCGAGGATCTGTTCATTCCCGAGAAATTCGCCGCGCTGCGCGACGAGCCCACCGCGCTGCGCGAGAGCGGCCCGCTGTACCGGATCGTCACCAATTCAGTCTACAGCATGGGCTTTGCCGCGACCTCGCTCGGCGTCGCCCGTGCCACGCTGGATGCCGCCATCGAGCTGTCGCGCGCCAAGCAGCCGCAGGGGATCGGCGCGATGCGCGAGAACAATGCGGTGCAGGGCCTGATCGGGCGCACCGAAGCAAGGCTGCGTTCCACCCGCGCCTATCTCTATGCCGCCGCCGCCGAAGTCTGGCGCGATCTGGTGCGCGGCGATGCCTTCACCGAGGCGCATCGCACCGCGCTGCGGCTGGCGTCGACCTGGACCATCCATCAGTCCACGGCGGTGGTCGATACCGCCTATCACATGGCGGGCGCCACCGCCGTGTTCAGCGCCAACCCGTTCGAGCGCCGCTTCCGCGACATGCACACCATCGCGCAGCAATTGCAGGGCCGCGACAGCCATTACGAGGACGTCGGCAAGGTGATCCTGTCGGGCAGGCTCGAGGCCGCGCCGACGGCGCGCCCGTAGTAGTACGGGCGCGCTACCTACGTCATTTTGTTAAACTGTTTCTGGGAACTTGCGGTCTTCCTCCAGCGGAGCCTCGCACCCCCCCATGTTCAAACTGCAATCGATCGCGGCCCGCCTGATCCTCGCCATTTCGCTGACGGTGGCCGCGGCCTGCGCGATCCTCGGCACCTTCTCGATCCTGCAGCAGCGCGCCCTGACGCGGCTCGCGCTCGACCAGCAGCTCAAGCTGCAATATGAAAGCGTCATTGCCGCGATCGACTATGAGGGACGCGCGACGCTCGCGGTCAGCTCCGTGATCGCCGCGCTGCCTCCGGTCGGCGACGCCATCGCCAGGGGCGATCGCGACGGGCTGGCGGCGCTGCTCGCCGCGCCGATGAAGGCCTTGATTGCGCAAGGCATACCGCTGATCACGTTCCAGACGCCGCCGGCGATGGTGTTTTACCGCGTTCATGCGCCGAAGGTGTTCGGCGACGATATTTCGGGACGCCGCACCACCGTGGTGGAAGCGCTGAAGACCGGCAAATCGATCGTCGGCGTCGAACCCGGCCGGGAGGCGCTGAGCATTTTCGGCATGACCCCGATCGCGCGTGACGGCAAGACGCTGGCGAACGCCGATGTCGGCGCTGCTTTCGGCAAGGAATTCGTCGACCGCGCCAAGCAGCGCTTCGGGATCGATCTCGCCGTGCATTCGTTCGACGGCAAGGAATTCAAAAAACTCTCCTCGACTTTCGGCGATGCCGTCGTCGCGACATCGGAGGAGTTGAAGAACGTGTTCAACGGCGCCGCGCTGCACCGCGACGCGGCACTCGGCGGCCGTCCCGCCGCCCTCTATGTCGGGCAGATCAGGAACTACGCCGGCCAGCCGGTCGCCGTGCTGGAAGTCATCAAGGACACCACCGAATACGAGGCGGCGGCGGCAAGTTCGCAGCGCAACCTGATCCTCGGCACCATCGTCATCCTGGCCGGCGCCGTGCTGCTGGCGTTCCTGCTCGGCCGCGGCCTGTCGCGTCCGCTGACGGCGATCACCGCGGTCATGAACCGGCTCTCCAGCGGCGATACCGACGTGACCATTCCCGGCGGCGACCGCAAGGACGAACTCGGCACCATGGCGGTGGCGGTCGATGTGTTCCGCCGCAGCATGCTGGAAGCCGGCACCATGCGCGCGGCGCAGGAAGCCACCAAACAGCACGCGGAAGAGGAAAAGAAAGCCTTGCAGCGCCAGATGGCCGACCGCTTCGAGGCCGACGTCAAGAGCGTCGTCAGCGCGGTCGCACGCGCGACCAAGGACATGCAGCGCGTCGCCGGCGAGATCACGGCCAGCGTCAACGGCACCTCGGAACGCGCCACCGCCGCGGCTGCCGCCTCCGAGGAAGCCTCGGCCAGCGTCAACACGGTCGCCGCCGCCACCGAGGAACTCGCCTCTTCCGTCGCCGAGATCGGCCGCCAGGTCACCCATTCCAGCAGCGTCGCCGATGACGCCGTGATCAAGGCCGGGCAAACCACCGAAATGGTCGGCAGCCTCACGGCGGCCGGCGAAAAGATCGGCGACGTGCTTCGCCTGATCGGCGCCATCGCCAGCCAGACCAACCTGCTGGCGCTCAACGCCACCATCGAGGCGGCGCGAGCCGGCGATGCCGGCCGCGGCTTCGCCGTGGTCGCCTCCGAAGTCAAGGAACTGGCCAGCCAGACCGCCAAGGCCACCGAGGAAATCGCCGGCCAGGTGACCGCGATCCAGTCCGCCACCGGCAATTGCGTCACCGCGATCGGCGGCATCAGCGACACCATCCGGGAAATCAGCGGCATCGCGACCACCATCGCCGCCGCCGTCGAGCAGCAGGATTCGGCGACGCGGGAAATCGCCCGCAGCGTGCAGCAGGCCGCCGCCGGCACCAGCGAGGTCTCGCTCAACGTGGCGGGCGCCAGCCAGGCCGCCGACCAGTCGCGCATCCTCGCCAACAACGTGATGGTCGCGTCCGGCGAACTCAACCAGCAGGCCACCGCGCTGTTCGACAGCGTCGACAGCTTCCTCGCCGGCCTGCGCAAGGCCGCCTAGTACCGACGATCCGGGATCGGTGAGTCGCCTGCTGCCCATGCTTCGAGACGCTCGCGTCGCTCGCTCCTCTGCATGAGGTTGTGGTGTTTCAACAAGTTAACCTCATCCTGAGGAGCGGCGTCTTCGCCGCGTCTCGAAGGATGGCAGCAACACGGATTTATGATGGGCGAGCGCGCGGCGCCTCCTGCTCCATGGAGCGGGCGCCGTTGCCCGATTGACTCGACGCCGTTTGCGACAGAAATTGCCCCCGCTGTTTTGACAATCCACCCAAGGGGCAGAGAATCATGGCTTACAAGTTCGAAGTCTACAAGGACAAGGCCGGCGAGTTTCGTTTCCGCTTCAAGGCGCCGAACGGCGAGAGCATGTTTGCGTCGGAAGGCTATGCGCAGAAGGCCTCCGCCATGAGCGCGATCGAATCGATCAAGAAGAATGCGCCGGGCGCCAGCACCGACGACCAGACCAAATAGACCGGCACCATCCCGAAAACACGATGCCGCGAACACCTGGAAAGGCTGCGGGGAAAAAGCCCCCGGCCGGAAAGCCAGGCGCGGGATTTTCCGATCCCGCGGTGGCCGCGGTGTTCGGCGCCTGTCCAGAACCATTGCAGGCAAGACTGCTGGCGTTGCGCCGGTTGATCCTCGACACCGCCAGGGCGAGCACCGGCGTCGGCGCGCTCGAGGAAACCCTGAAATGGGGCCAGCCGAGCTATCTCACCACGGCAACCAAGAGCGGCAGCACGGTTCGAATCGACCGGGTCAAGGCGGCCCCCGGCGAGGTCGCGATCTATTTCCATTGCCAGACCGACCTGGTCGCAACCTTTCGCGAGCTGTATCCCGGGCTGCGTTACGACGGCAACCGCGGCATCCTTCTCAACGCTGCTGACAAGCTTCCCGAAGCCCCGTTGCGTCACTGCGTCGGCCTGGCGCTGACGTATCATTTGAGGAAGCGGAAGGCGGGGCGCGGATAGTTTTCTTCACGCCCTCCGGGGGAGGCTAAGAAGAAATCCTCACGCCACCATCGCGGCTTCCCCCGGCGGGTCTTCCGGCGCGACGAATTCCGAGCCGCGCTGCGCCTTCAGCAGGGCCACGATCTCGGCATTGGGCCGGGCGCGGCTGAACAGGAAGCCCTGGCCTTCGTGACAGCCCTCGGCGCGCAGGCAGCTCAGCTCGGCCTCGGTCTCGACGCCCTCGGCGGTGATGGTGACGCCGAGGCCCATGCCGAGGCTGATGATCGAGCGCACGATCGCCTGCGCGTCGCGGTTGGCGCCGAGGTCGCGCACGAACGACTGGTCGATCTTGATCTTGTCGAACGGAAAGCTGCGGAGATAGCTCAGGCTGGAATAGCCGGTGCCGAAATCGTCCATCGAGATGCGGACGCCGAGCGCGCGCAGCGCGTGCAGCGTGGCCAGCACCTGGCTGCTCTTTTCCAGCAGCAGCGTTTCGGTGATTTCCAGTTCCAGCCTTCGCGCCGGCAGCCCGGTCTGCTTCAGCGCATCCATCACCAGCGACAGCAGATTGCCGACCCGGAACTGGAGCGGCGACAGATTGACCGCGACGCGGACGTCGTCGGGCCACAGCGCGGCGTCAGCGCAGGCGCGGCGCAGCATCAGGGCGCCGAGCGGATTGATCAGGCCGGTCTCCTCGGCGACGGGAATGAAGTCGGCCGGCGATACCATGCCGCGCTCCGGATGCGGCCAGCGCACCAGCGCCTCGAAGCCGGTGATGCGCCCGGTCGCGAGATCGACCAGCGGCTGGTAATACGGCCGCAGCACGTCGTTCTGAATCGCGTCGCGCAGATCGATCTCGATCTTGCGGCGGCTCTGGGCGCGGGCATCCATGCCGGATTCGAAGAAGGCAAACGTGCCGCGCGAATCGTTCTTGGCGCGCGACAGCGCCATGTCGGCGTTCTTGAGCAGCTTCTCGGATTCGTCGCCGTCGCCGGGCGCCATGGCGATGCCGATGCTGGCGCCGATCACGACGGAATGGCCGTCGAGCAGATAGGGATCGCCGATCGCCTCCAGCAGCCTCTTGGCCAGCAGCACCGCATCCTCGGGACGCGTTAGCCCGCTCTGGATGATCGCGAATTCGTCGGAGTTGAGGCGGGCCAGCGCGTCCTCCTCGCGCAGGGTGGACCGCAGGCGCTTGGCGACGCCGCGCAGCAGCTTGTCGCCGATGCCGTGGCCGAGCGTATCGTTGACCGCCTTGAAATTGTCGAGACCGAGCACCAGCACCGCGACCTTTTCCGCGCTGCGCCGGGTATGCAGCAGGATGTCGTCCATCTGCTGGCGCAGCAGGTTGCGGTTCGGCAGCCCGGTCAGCCCGTCATGCTGGGCCATGAAGGCCAGCCGCGCCTCGGCGCGCTTGCGCTCGGTGATGTCCATCAGCGCCAGCAGCACCGCGGGCTGGTCGTTATAGACCAGCTGGCGCGAATAGATCGCAAGGTCGATCAGCGCGCCGTCGGCCCTGACATGCTTCCAGGTGCGCGCGGTCTGCTCGTCGCTGGAGCGGTCGCCGCCCCATGGCAGCTCGGTCTCGAAGGCCTGGACGCTGCGGATGGTCAGCTTCTCGAATTCGGCGCGGTTGTAGCCGTAATGCTCGATGGCGGCGTCGTTGACGCCGAGGATGCGCTCGTCGTCCAGCGCGCAGACGATCATCGGGACCGGATTGCTGTCGAACAGCAGCCGGAACGAGGCCTCGCGCTGCTTCAACTCGGTGATGTCGACGCGCAGCCCGACGACGCCGCCGTCCTCGGTCAGCCGCTCCTCGATCAGGATGCAGCGGCCGTCGGCGAGCGTCTGCTCGTGGCGTGCGCCGGGCTGATACATCCGGCTGAGCCGCTCGGCGATCCACTCTTCCTCGCGACCGACCGCTTCGGGATAATCGCCGCGCTCGACGCCGACGCGGATCGTGTCCTGCAGCCGCGCGCCGGGCCGGAACAGGTCGGAACTGCGATTGTAGATCTCGGAATATTTCTTGTTCCAGAGAATGTAGCGCCCGTCGGCGTCGAGAAACACGATGCCCTGCGGCAGGATGTCGATCGCCTCGCGCAGCCGCTCGTGGGATTTTCGCGCATCCGCGATGGCGGCTTCCGCCTCGGCGCGCTTGCGCACGATCTCGCCGATCTCGACCGGAACGCGCCGGCGTTTGCCTTCAGGCTTCCCTTGAAGCTTCGGACTGGGCTTTGCCGGTCGGCCGGGAGCGCGGACGATCGCCGCATGTTTGACTTTTTTGGCTGGCTTCGGCCGGATACTCTGCATTCTTTACGCCCACTCGCATTCTGCGCCGCCATGTTCTCCGATAAGTGCATGAAAAATTGGTAACAGTTGGCGCCGGCGCCTCGGATCTCTGGACGTGCCGCGGAACCGGAACAGGCACCGGGTGCCGTAAAAAAAGGCGAAGCCGCGCCATCAATGTCACCCACCCGACACGTCAGATGCGCGGTCGCGCCTGACAGTGCGGCAATATTGTGCGCGCGGATGATAAAAATGCACGAAACCCGAGGTTGCGCCGGAAGGTCGAGGATTTCCCTCGCGCGCGCCCGAAATTGCGTCAATGCGCAACAGGGTTATCGAACGATTAAGCAGGCGATCAGTTCGAAATCACGATCCGGGTATTGCCCGGGCCGCGGCGCTCGATCAACGAATACAGCGCCGCCGCATTCGACGGATGCAGCCTGATGCAGCCATGCGAGGCGGGGCCGCCGAGCCGCGCCAGCTCGGAGGTGCCGTGAATGGCATAGCCGCGATGGAAGAAGATCGAGTGCGGCATCGGCGAATTGTAATACTTCCGCGAGAACCAGCGCCGCGCCATCATCTGCGGGCGGAACACGCCGCTCGGCGTGCCGTAACCGCGGCGGCCGGTCGACACCGGCCACGAGTACCGCATCGTGCCGTCGACGCTGACCGCCATGCGCTGCGACGACTTGTCGATCTGGACCACGACCCCGGCGCGCGCCGGCGTCAGCGCCAATCCCGCCACGACCGCCGCGACAGCAAATGCCAAACGTGCGAGCCGCCGATCCGACAGCCATTTCATGATCGTACCCTGTCACCACTTTTTGTGACGGGCATGATGTCGTTCCCGCTTGCGGGTTGTAAAGACCGGGCGACGCAAGGCCGCAACCCGTCGCGGGTTAATCTTAACCCGCCACGAGCGGCTTCGCCTAAACCGGTGACTGAGACGAGAACTGCGATGAAAACTGTGCCTTGCCACCCGGCGCGGCTGTTCGCCGGCTGCCGGTTTCGTGCTAGATTCGGCTCGATGAACCTTCGCCCGATCCTCGCCCTGCTGCTCGCCGCAACCGTCGTCAGTTCCCACGTGGCGCTGGCGCAGGACAAGGGCAGCGTCAATCCAAAGCCGTTGCCGCCGCTGGCCAATCCCAACGATCCCAAGCTCGGCGCCAAGGAACTGTTCGGCCGCAAGGTGCTGCCGGCGGCGGCGCCGGCGCGCGTGGTCGGCTTCTATGCCAAAGGCTGCATCGCGGGCGCGGAGGCGCTGCCGATCAATGGCGAGAACTGGCAGGTGATGCGGCTGTCGCGCAACCGCAATTGGGGGCATCCGGACCTGGTGGCGCTGGTGGCGCGGCTGGCGGTCCAGGCGCGCAAGGAGGCCGGCTGGCCGGGGATCCTGGTCGGCGACATGTCGCAACCGCGCGGCGGCCCGATGCTGACCGGCCACGCCAGCCACCAGGCCGGGCTGGACGCCGATATCTGGCTGACGCCGATGCCGAACCGACGTTTTTCGCGCGAGGAGCGCGAGGAAACCTCCGCGGTGATGATGGTGCGCGCCGACCGGCTCGACATCGATCCCAGAGTCTGGACGCCGACCCATCTCAACGTGATCCGCGCCGCAGCCCGGGACCCGGGCGTGCAGCGCATCTTCGTCAACGCCGCGATCAAGAAGGCGCTGTGCCGCGAAGCCAGGGGCGACCGCAGCTGGCTGAACAAGGTGCGCCCGATGTACGGCCACGACTATCACTTCCACATCCGCATCAAATGTCCGCGGGGCAGCGGCGAATGCGAGAGCCAGGCGGAGCCGCCCGAAAGCGAGGGCTGCAGCGCGGGCGACCTCGCCTACTGGTTCAGGGATTCGGTGCTTCGTCCGAAGCCGCCCGTGGCGCCGCCGAAGCCACGGCCGCCGATGACGCTGGCGCAATTGCCGGACGCCTGCAAGGCGGTGCTGGCCGCGCCGGACGCGAAACAGTAATGGTCACGATCGCCCGAAGCCTTTGCGCCGCCCCCGGCGATGCTGTAGGCTTTCGCCCAGCGATATCCTGACGGATCGTAAATCCGCCGGATTGCCGGAACGGCGCTTCCGCCTGTCGCATTCCATCACAACGCCTGAGTTGCGCGTGCGCGAAGCGCGCGCAGGCACGCTTGGAGCGCCCAATGCATCGTCTTGCCGGTTATTTCCTCGTTCTCTCGATCCTGTTTGGATCGTTCCATGCCCCCGCGTTTGCGCAGGACAAGAGCCTGACGGTGTTTGCCGCAGTCTCGATGAAGAATGCGCTCGACGACATCAACGCCGCCTATACCGCGAGGTCGGGCGTCAAGATGGTCGCCAGCTACGCCGCCAGTTCGGCGCTCGCCAAACAAATCGAACAGGGCGCCCCTGCTGACATTTTCGTATCCGCCGATCCCGACTGGATGGATTATGCGATCGGCAAGAAGACCATCAACCAGCCGACGCGGGTCAATCTGCTCGGCAACAGCATCGTGCTGATCGCGCCGAAAGATTCCAAACTCGACAAGGTGGCGATCGGGCAAGGCTTCGACCTCGCCAAGCTCGCCGGTGACGGCCGGATCGCAAGCGGCGACGTCAGGTCGGTTCCATCGGGCAAATACGCCAAGGCGGCACTGGAAAGGCTCGGCGCCTGGCAGGCGGCGGAGCCGAAATTCGCGATGGCGGAGAATGTCCGCGCTGCACTGGCGCTGGTGGCGCGTAACGAAGCGCCGTTCGGGATCGTCTACTCCACCGATGCCAAGGTCGAGCCCGGAGTCAAGATCGTCGGCACGTTCCCGGCCGAATCCCACCCCGCCATCCTTTATCCGGTGGCCGCGACGGCGACCGCGAAGCCCGCAGCCGCGGCCTATCTGACTTTTCTGGCTTCATCGGCGGCCAAGACGATCTTCGAGAGATACGGGTTTGTCTTCCTGATCCGCCCGACCTCCTGATCCCGTGTTCGACATCTCGCCAACGGAATGGACGGCGATCCAGCTCTCGCTGAGAGTGGCCGCGGTGGCAACGCTGGTGGCGACGCCGCTCGCGGTCGCGCTGGCGTGGCTGCTGGCGCGGCGCGAGTTCTGGGGCAAGTCGCTGCTCGACGCGCTGGTCCACCTGCCGCTGGTGCTGCCGCCGGTCGTGACCGGCTATCTGCTGCTGCTGACGTTCGGGCGACGCGGGCTGGTCGGCGCATTTCTCGCGGATCATTTCGGCATCGTGTTGGCGTTTCGCTGGACCGGGGCGGCGCTGGCCTGCGGCATCATGGCGTTTCCGCTGCTGGTGCGGCCGATCCGGCTGTCGATCGAGGCGGTCGACCACCGGCTGGAGCAGGCCGCGGGCACCCTCGGCGCGCCGCCCTGGCGGGTGTTTCTCACCATCACGCTGCCGCTGGCAATGCCGGGCGTGCTGGCCGGCATGGTGCTCGGCTTTGCCAAGGCGATCGGCGAATTCGGCGCCACCATCACCTTCGTCTCGAACATCCCCGGCGAAACCCAGACCATTTCCTCGGCGATCTATTCGCTGATCCAGACCCCGGACGGCGATCGCGCGGCACTGCGGCTGGTGGTGGTATCGATCGTCATCGCGCTTGCCGCCCTGGTCGGCTCCGAATGGTTCGCCCGGCGCGCCAGCAAACGCCTGCATGGAAACTGATCATGCTGCGCGTTGACGTATCAAAACAGCTTGGTGAATTTTCGGTCGAGGTCTCCTTCGCCAGCGAGGGCCGCGTGACCGGGCTGTTCGGGGCCTCCGGCGCCGGCAAGACCTCGCTCATCAACATGATCGCCGGCCTGCTGCGGCCCGACCGCGGCATCATCGCGGTCGACGGCGAAGCGCTCGACGACACCGCCGGTGGTCTGCACGTCCCGGCGCATCGCCGCCGCATCGGTTATGTGTTCCAGGACGCGCGGCTGTTTCCGCATCTCGATGTCCGGCAGAACCTCGACTACGGGCGGCGCATGAACCGGCTGGCCGAGGATCCCGCCCTTCAGGCGCGCGTCACCGATCTGCTTGATATCGGCGGCTTGCTCGACCGCCGCCCCGGCCGGCTGTCCGGCGGCGAACGTCAGCGCGTCGCGCTGGGGCGCGCGCTGCTGGCGCAGCCGCGGCTGCTGCTGCTCGACGAGCCGCTGGGGTCGCTGGACGAGGAACGCAAGGTGGAGATCCTGCCCTACCTGGAACGGCTGCGCGACGAAGCCAGTGTGCCGATGGTCTATGTCAGCCACGACGCCGGCGAAATGCGCCGGCTGGCGACGCAGGTCGTGATGCTCAGGCGCGGCCGGGTGATCGCATTTGGCGGGCCCGAGGTGTTGCCGTCCACCGCCGCAAACCCGGCTGGCTGATCAGGGCAAGGCTCCGATACCGCTTTGCTGTGACGGCGGTTGATCTGCGTCAAAACGTGGCGGCGCACCGCAGCACTAGAACTACCACGCGAGGCAAGGGCTGAAGGATCCCATGGAAATATCGGCTCACGTCACTTACCGCATGGCCCGGCCCGACGAGAGCGGCGAACTGGCGCGCTTCATGTGCATTGCGGGCGGCGGCGTCTACGAATTCCTGTTCGATGATTTGATCCCGTTCGTGACCGCCGTCGACCTGCTGTCGGCCGGCATCGGCGGCGAACGCTTTCCCATTTCCTACCTCAATTGCTGCGTGGCAGCTCGCAACCACGACCGCGAGATCGTCGCCGCGGCGAATGTTTTTCCCGCCGACCTCCTGAAGGACGATAATTACATGCTGCTCGGCTCCGAGCGCCACGATCATATCCGGCCGATGCTGGAGTTGCAGGACTGGGGCAGCATGTTCCTGAACAGCCTTGCCGTCGGCGACGCTTACCGCGGGTCGGGCATCGGCGCCAGATTGCTCGAATGGGCCGAAGGCCGCGCGGTGGAAGCCGGGTACCAGCGCCTCAGCCTGCACGTATGGGCGGACAACATCTCCGCCGTGAAATTCTACAAGGTGAGGGGCTTCATCGAGGTTGGAATCGCCGGCATTCCGACGCATCCGAGGCTCAAGCACAGCGGCGGCAGCATCCTGATGAGCAAGCCGGTGTCGCCCGCAGCATGATTGGGGGGCTGGATCAGACCCCCGCGACCTGCGACCAGATCTCCGACAGCTTGCGCTTGAACCGTGCGAGCCGCGTCAACGGCGCAACCTCTTCTTCCTCTTCCGGCAGCCGCAGGCCGACGACATTGACCCGGCCGCCGCCGATGCTGCGCGCCACCAGCACGATGGGGTCGAGAACGAGCTCGGCACCCTCCTTCGGCGCGTGATCGAGATGAATGTCGAAGTAATCCGCCAGCGTCTGCCCTGCCTGCTCTTTGTCGACCGCCACGCCGTAGATCTCGGCTACCTCGCCGAGCGTGTGCTCTCCCGACACCATGAAGTCGCCGAGCAGATGCGGATCGGGCGCCAGGCTCTGGGGCATGTCGACGAAGAACCGGTCCAGCGCCTCGGCCTTTTCCGGCGGCGCCAGCAGGTAGATGTAATCGCCGGGCGCGACCGGATCGGCCTCGGCGGGCGACAGGATCTTCTCGTCGCGGATCACCAGTGTCGGCTTCGACCAGGATGGAATGAGGCCGCGCCGGAAATACAGGCTTTTCGAACGGACCGGATAGCCGACCAGCTGCTGCTCGAGCTGGCCGGGCAGATCGAGCTCGACGCGCCGGGGCGCGCGATCGACCCGCGGCAGCGCGACGTGGAGCCGCCGGGCGGCGAAGCCCAGTGTCCAGCCCTGCAGCAGCAGCGAGATGAGAACGACGACGAAGGCGACATCGAAATAGAGATAGGCCTTGGACAGCCCGACCAGCATCGGGATCGAGGCCAGGAAGATCGCGACCGCGCCGCGCAGACCGGTCCAGGCGATGAATATCTTTTCCCGCCAGTTGAAGCGAAACGGCGCCAGGCAGAGAAACACCGCGACCGGGCGCGCCAGCAGCATCAGGGCCAGCGCCACCACGACAGCCGGGCCGATGCTGCTGACCAGCCGCTGCGGCGAGACCAGCAGGCCGAGCAACACGAACATCACGATCTGCGCCAGCCAGGTCGCGGCGTCGAGAAACGTCACCACCGAATTGTGCGCCCGGGTCGGGCGGTTGCCGATGATGATGCCGGCGAGATAGACCGCGAGAAATCCCGAACCGTGGGCGGTTTGCGCCACGCCGAAGATCACCAGGGCGGCGGTGGCGACGAAGGGCGCGTGCAGGCCCTGGGGGAGCGCCACCCGGTTCAGCGCCAGCACCACGATGCGGCCGCCGACCACGCCGATGATGGTGCCGAGCACGGCCTGACGGGAAAACTGCAGCGCGACCTGCCCGATCGAGCTTTCGCCGATGGATATGAGCTCGACCAGCATCAGCGTCAGAAACACCGCGAACGGATCGTTGGTGCCGGATTCGACCTCCAGCGTCGCGCCGACGCGGGGCCGCAGGCGCAGTCCCTGCGCATGCACCAGCAGAAACACCGCCGCGGCATCGGTCGACCCCACGACGGCGCCCACCAGCAGCGCTTCGGTCCAGTTCAGATCGAGCGCAAACTTGGCGACCGGCGCCGTGATCAGCGCCGTCAGCAGCACGCCGACCGTCGCCAGCAGCATCGACGGCGCCAGCACCGTACGGATGGTTTGAAATCGCGTTTTCAGCCCGCCGTCGAACAGGATCAGAGCCAGCGCCACCGACCCCACCAGATAGGTGGTGCGGACGTCGTCGAACCCCAGTTGGCCGGGACCGGAATCGCCGGCCAGCATGCCGATGAACAGGAACACCAGCAATAACGGGGCGCCGAAGCGCAGCGCGAGCAGGCTCGACAGAATGCCGGCCATGACCAGAACCGCGCCAAGAAGAATGACTATGCTGACCGCATCGAGAGAAGCCATGAACCTCCGGAACTCACTGGAAATAACTGCAATTGCATCCTTATCGTCGCCACAGTTCGACGCCAACCCATTTCTGACCCCAGCGGCAAAAGCGCCCGATTGACGGCCTCAACTCGCGGTAGTCCCGGTGTCGTATCGATGGCGCCATCGGCGCCATTGTGTGAATCTGCCGGTCATTCTAATCAACCTTGGCCGATCACCTGCCTGCGACGAGACCTTGACGATGGATCTGAAAGACATCACCGAATTCCTGCTGGCCGCGTCGCGTTCGGTCGGCGCGGAGGTGACCTCGCCCTGGTTCTATCTCCAGTTGGGGCTGATGCTGGCCGCCGCCGGAATCGCTGTCGCGGTCGGCGCCGCGGTGCGCTCCAGGTTCGATGTCACGTCGCTCGCCATGCGCTGGCCGGCGCCGTTCCGGCTGTTCCTGCGCGTGCTGGTCGGCAGTGCGCCGACGGCCGTGTTCGCGGTGCTGATGGCGGTGGCGCGCGTGATCATGCTGTCGTCGACCTGGCCGAGCCGCAGCTATCTGCTTGGAGTCGCCGCCAACCTGGCCTTTGCCTGGCTGATTATCCGGATTGTCACCTCGCTGATCCGCAACGCTTTCATCGTCCACCTGGTGTCGCTGTCGGCATGGACCCTGGCGGCGCTGAGCATCATCGGCCAGCTCGACCCGGTGGTCGAGGCGCTCGATTCGGTTTCCATCGTGCTGGGAGGCCTGCGGCTGACGCCGCTGCTGCTGATCAAATTCGGCGCGCTGCTGCTGCTTGCGCTGTGGCTGACCAGCCTGGCCAGCAATTTCATCGAAGGCCGGATCACCCGCTCCAGCGACCTGACGCCTTCGGTCCAGGTGTTGCTGATCAAGATGATCCGGATCGGGCTGATGGTGTTCGCCATTACAGTCGCCATCAGCACGGTGGGCATCGACCTCTCGGCGCTGGCGGTGTTCACCGGCGCGGTCGGCGTCGGCATCGGTATCGGCCTGCAGAAGATCGTCGCCAATTTCGTCAGCGGCATCATCCTGCTGGCTGACAAATCGGTGAAGCCGGGCGATCTCGTCACCATCGGCGACAGTTCGGGGCGCATCAGCGCGATGAAGACACGCTACATCTCGGTCGCCGCCGGCGACGGCCGCGAATTCCTGATCCCGAACGAGGATCTGGTGACGAAAATGGTCACCAACTGGACCTACACCGACAAGAACACGCTGGTAAAAATCGGTTTTGGCACCAATTACGATGCCGATCCGCGGCTGGTCTGCAAACTGGCGGCCGAGATCGCCGCCGCCGCCCCGCGCGCCATCAAGAGCAAGCCGCCAGGCTGCATCCTGACCGAATTCGCGGAAGCCGGGATGAAATTTTCGCTGACCTTCTGGATCGCCGAGCCCGACGGCATGGACAATGTGAAGAGCGAGGTGATGCTGGCGTTGTGGGACGCCTTCAAGCGCGAGGGCATCCGCGTGCCCTATCCGGTGCGCGAAATCCGAATCCGGGGCGGCGTGCTGCCGGTCGAGACCACGGTAGAGGTGCCGAACGGATAATTTGCCGCAGGCGGCGCATTTGCCGTATAGGACTGCGGTCCCGCCCGATCCTCGCCCTCCGACCATGCCAGGGAGTTGCCAGGGTTACAGTACCAACCCTGGCTTGCACTGCGCGCCCCGATCACTAGATTAGACCTTCAGATCATCCCCTCGCCAAGACGCGATCCGCCCATGAGCTATATCGAAGCAACCGACACCTCCTTGCGCAAAACCGGCCAGATCAAGCTGCATGGGCAGAACGGGTTCGCGGGCATGCGCAAGGCCGGCGCGCTGGTCGCGGCATGCCTCGATGAGCTGACCGATATCGTCAAGCCGGGCGTGCCGACCTCCGTCATCGACGAATTCGTCCGCGCCTTCGCCTTCAGCCATGGCGCCTATCCCGCCACGCTGATGTATCGCGGCTACCGCTATTCGACCTGCACCTCGATCAATCATGTGGTCTGCCACGGCATGCCCGGCGACCGGGCGCTGAAGGAAGCCGACATCGTCAATGTCGACGTCACTTTCATCGTCGACGGCTGGTACGGCGATTCCAGCCGGATGTATGCAATCGGCCCGATCGCCCGCAAGGCCGAACGGCTGATCGAGGTGACCTACGAAGCGATGATGCGCGGCATCGCCGCGGTGAAGCCGGGCGCCACCACCGGCGACATCGGCCACGCCATCCAGAGTTTCGTCGAACCGCAGGGCATGAGCGTGGTGCGCGATTTCTGCGGCCATGGCCTCGGCCGCCTGTTCCACGACGAGCCCAACATCATCCATGTCGGCCGGCCCGGCGAGGGCGTGACGCTGAAGCCCGGCATGTTCTTCACCGTCGAGCCGATGATCAATCTCGGCAAGCCGCATGTGAAGATCCTGTCCGACGGCTGGACCGCCGTGACGCGCGACCGTTCGCTGTCTGCGCAGTTCGAACATTCGGTCGGCGTCACCTCGACCGGCGTCGAGATCTTCACGCTGTCGCAGCGGCACGCCGAAAAGCCGCCGGCCGCGGCCTGATTCGACTGCGCCGTCTCGGGTTCCCGGTGTCTCGCCGAGGAAGCCGTCCTCCGCATCGAATACCTGCCAGCGGTTCTTCTCCAGGAAACCGAATGGGTACCCTCGCCGATTCACCCCGCGCCCGTAGGAGGCGGGGGGCAGCCGCTCGAGCATCGTGCGAAATTTCGCGATCGGGCAGCCGCTGCGCTGCGGCAACAAGCTTTTTGGTTGAGAATGAATCGCAACGGGAATAGCCCGGACGGCCCGGTGTAAGTTATCAGGACATCGTCCTCCGTCGCAGGGGCTCCGATGCGGCAATGGATCAATCCAGGGGGTAGGGCATGTTCGAGATTACGCGTCGCGATCTGGTTCTCGGAAGTACGGCAGCCGCACTCGTGTTCGGACTGAAGGGACCGGTTTCGTTCATCGGCGCGGCGCAGGCGCAGCGCGCCGCCGACAGCCTCAAATACAAGGTCGGCGACATCGAGGTGTTCAGCCTGCATGACGGCATCATCGAGCGCGTGGTCAATGACGGCTTCGTCAAGAACGCCTCCCTCGACGAGGTCAAAAAGGCGTTGAGCGCCGGCGGCATCGGCCCGGACAAGTTCGACAACCCGTTCACGGTTACCGCCATCAGGACCGGCGGCAAGGTCGTGCTGTTCGACACCGGGTTCGGCGGCAACGGCCCGCCCACCGTGGGCAAGCTCGCCGCCAACATGAAGGCGGCCGGCCTCGATCCGGCCACCGTCTCGACGGTCGTGATCTCGCATTTCCATCCCGATCACATCTCGGGCCTGTGGGTGAAGGAGACCAACGCGCAGGTATTCCCGAACGCCGAAATCCTGATGCCCGAGGTCGAGTACAAGTTCTGGATCGATCCGGCGCTGGTGGAGAGGCTTCCGGAAGCGGCCCGTGGCAATGCGCGGCGCATCCAGTCGACCTTCCCGGCCTGGAAGAACATCAGGCAATATGCAGATGGCGCCGAGGTCGCGCCCGGCGTTCGCGCCATTGCGACACCGGGCCATACCGTCGGCCACATGTCGTTCCTGGTAGCGTCGGGAGGGCAGCAATTGTTCATCCAGGGCGACGTCACCGGCATCCACCAGCTGTTCGTGAAGAACCCCGGCTGGTTCTCGATGTTCGATTCCGACGCTCCGAAGGCGGAAGCCACCCGCCGCGCCTTCTTCGATCGGGTGATCGCCGAAAAGGGCATGATCGCCGGCTATCATTTCGGCTTCCCCAATGTCGGCACGCTGTCGAAAGACGGCAACGGCTACGCGTTCGCCGCGGTCAAGGCGTGACGCTGTCGGGCGATGTGAAACCATCGAAGGCGCCTTGCCCCGCGCGGCGCCTTTCTCGCTGTCCGAAATCAACGTCCGGTCCGGCACTTCCGAGTTGCAAAACCCGGCTTAAACGGCATGCTGATCGGCGATGCCAGGCAAGACCAGCAAGAGCCAGGACCCGGACCAGCCCGCCGAGGCGCCGCATTACCACGGCCACCGCGAGCGGCTGCGCGAGCGGTTTTACGGCGCCGGGCCGGATGCCCTGAGCGACTATGAACTGCTGGAGATGGCGCTGTTTCCTGCCTTGCCCCGGCGCGACACCAAGCCGCTGGCCAAGGCGCTGCTGAAGAAGTTCGGCTCGTTCGCGGAAGTGATCCATGCGCCCGAAACCCGGTTGCGCGAGGTAGACGGCATCGGCGATGCTTCCATCACGCAGCTCAAATTGATGGCCGCTGCGGCCAGCCGGGTTGCAAAAGGGGAAATCAAGCGCAGCGTCGCGCTGTCGTCGTGGAACGACGTGATCGGCTATTGCCGCACCGGCATGGCGTTCGCCGACAGGGAGCAGTTTCGCATCCTGTTCCTGGACAAGCGCAACCAGCTGATATCCGACGAGGTGCAGCAGACCGGCACCGTCGACCACACCCCGGTCTATCCGCGCGAAGTGATCAAGCGCGCGCTGGAACTGTCGGCGACCGCGCTGATCCTGGTGCACAACCATCCCACTATGGTGTGTTCGATCACGCTCAATCACGCTATATAACATTGAATCATCAGCATTTTTTGACTTGATCCGAGACTCGTTGGTTTGGCATAGTGGGGTCGGTTTTAGGGGAGATCGAGGGCCTTTCCGACCCCACTCCCCG
>NZ_JAUYQU010000243.1 GCF_030697065.1 Bradyrhizobium sp. | reverse complement strand
TCCGGCTCGGTCAGGATGCGGCGCATGTCGTCACGGGTCAGCGCTTCCAGCTCGACCCGGATCGGCAATCGCCCTTGCAGTTCCGGCAGCAGGTCCGACGGCTTTGCGATGTGAAACGCGCCTGACGCGATGAACAGGATGTGATCGGTCTTGACCGCGCCGTGCTTGGTCGAGACTGTGGTGCCTTCGATCAGAGGCAGCAGGTCGCGCTGCACGCCCTCGCGCGAAACGTCGCCGCCGGTGCGGCCGTCGCGAACGCAGATCTTGTCGATCTCGTCGAGAAACACGATGCCGTTGTTTTCGACCGCATGAATCGCTTCCTGCACCAGTTGATCGTTGTCCAGCAGCTTGTCGGATTCCTCGTTGACCAGAAGTTCGTGGGAATCCACAACCGTCAGGCGGCGGGTCTTGGTCCGTCCGCCCATCTTGCCGAAGATATCGCCGATCGAGATCGCGCCGAGCTGCGCCCCGGGCATCCCGGGAATCTCGAACATCGGGGCGCCGCCGGAAGATTGGGTCTCGATCTCGATTTCCTTGTCATTGAGTTCGCCGGCGCGCAACTTCCTGCGAAACGAATCCCGCGTCGCGGGGCCGGAGCCCGGGCCGACCAGGGCATCGAGCACGCGCTCCTCGGCGGCGAGTTGCGCACGGGCCTGCACGTCCTTGCGCTTGCGTTCGCGGGTCTGCGCGATCGCGACCTCGACCAGGTCGCGGATGATCTGCTCGACGTCTCGGCCGACATAGCCGACCTCGGTGAATTTGGTGGCTTCGACCTTGATGAACGGGGCCCCCGCCAGTTTCGCCAGCCGCCGCGCGATTTCGGTCTTGCCGACGCCGGTCGGCCCGATCATCAGGATGTTTTTCGGCAGCACTTCCTCGCGCAGCAGGCCGGTGAGCTGAAGCCGGCGCCAGCGATTGCGCAGTGCGATGGAAACTGCGCGCTTGGCATCGGCCTGGCCGACGATGAAGCGGTCGAGTTCGGAAACGATTTCACGGGGGGAGAAGTCGGTCATGCGTCCTAGCTAGGTTTAAAATGTGGCCGGCACAAGCGGCTTCAGATGATCGGCGGTCCGGCCGGCGCTGCGCTCGCGCGTCATCGGTCGCGCACCATCAGCAGGGCCTCGCCTTCGGATGTATCGACCAGGCGATCCCGGCGAAATCCGGCCTTTTCATAGGCGCGGATCGCGCGCGCATTGGCAGGATCGGGGTCGGTGATGACGCGAGGCGCGCCGGAGGCCAGCAACAGATCGATGAAAGTGCGGATAAACGCCGATCCATGACCGCGGTCCACCATGGCGAGTTCTCCGATGAACTGGTCGATGGCACGGGTTCCCTTGGGATGGTCGCCCAGTCCGCTATCCGGCCAGATTTCGGGATCATAGCACTGGATGTATCCGAAGGGCCGGCCGTCCGTCGCCACGATGAACTGGTCAATGGTCTCGACTTCGAGGTCGCCGCTGACCAGTTCGAATTGTTCGGAAGCGTCGCCCCACCACTGCACCACGTGCGGTTCTGCCAGCCAGCGCTTCACCAGCGGGAGATCTGCCGCTGTCATCGGGCGAAACTGGTAGCGACCGGCGGGCATCGGCGGGTCATGCATCCCGTACCATGAGGAGCGCAACGCCGTCCGGCGTGTCGACTTCGCGATCGCGCTGAAATCCGGCTTTCTCATAGGCCCGTATGGCACGGGAATTCGTCGGTCTGGGGTCGAGCACGACGCGAGGCGTGCCATTGCTCAGCAGGTCTTCAATGAAGGCGCCGACGAAGGCAGACCCGTGGCCGCGCCCCATCATATCGGCCTCCCCGATGAACTGGTCGATTCCGCGCGTGCCGGCCGGCTGCGGACCAAAGCCGCTGGTCCACTCGCTCATGCGATAGCACTGCAGGTAGGCGAACGGCCGGCCTTCCAGGGTCACGATGAATTGCGCTGCGTCCGGATGATTCAGATCTCCACTGACGAACTCGAAGGTTTCGGGATCATGCCACCATTCGGCGACATGCGGCTCCCCAAGCCAGCGCTGAACCAGCGGCAGATCGGCTTTCGTCATCGGACGGAATATGTAAGGCGGAGCCATGACCGGCCGCGCGCTCCTTAGAGGGTCTCGAGGGTCACGTTGCGGTTGGTATAGACGCAGATGTCCGCGGCGATATCGAGGGCCCGGCGCACGATGGCTTCGGCGTCCTTGTCGGAATCGACCAAGGCGCGGGCGGCCGCCAGGGCGTAGTTGCCGCCGGATCCGATCGCCATCACGCCGGCTTCCGGCTCCAGCACGTCGCCGGTGCCGGTCAGGACCAGCGAGACATCCTTGTCGGCGACGATCATCATCGCTTCCAGCCGCCGCAGATAACGGTCGGTGCGCCAGTCCTTGGCGAGTTCGACCGCGGCACGGGTCAATTGCCCCGGGTATTGCTCGAGCTTGCTTTCCAGCCGCTCGAACAGCGTAAAGGCGTCGGCTGTGGCGCCGGCAAAACCGCCGATCACGTCGCCCTTGCCGAGTTTGCGTACCTTCCTGGCGTTGGATTTGATGACGGTCTGGCCGATCGAGACCTGGCCGTCGCCGCCGATCACCACCTTGCCACCCTTGCGGACCGTCAAAATGGTGGTGCCGTGCCAGACCGGCGACTGGGATTGTGATGCGTGCATGGAATTCCCTGTGTTGGCCCAAATCTAGGGATTGGCGCGGGAGGTTACAATCGCTGCGCTTTGAAGCCTGATTTCGGTCACCATAGGGCGAAGTTCGCCCTCCCCTGGGCTATCCCGCAGTAGCGAAGGCCGCATCGGCCTGTTAAAAGGGCCGCGTTTTCGGCCAAAGGAAAGCAGTTTTCATGCGCACGGCGACCATCAAGCGCAAAACCAAAGAGACCGATATCGAGGTGACGGTGGACCTCGACGGATCAGGCGTGTCCAACGTCGCGACCGGGGTCGGCTTTTTCGATCATATGCTCGATCTCCTGGCCCGGCATTCGCGCATCGACCTGACCGTAAAGGCGGTCGGCGACCTCCATATCGACGACCATCACACGACAGAGGATGTCGGCATCGCGATCGGCCAGGCGGTGAAGCAGGCGCTCGGCAACATGGCCGGGATCAGCCGCTATGCGGGGGTCTATATGCCGATGGACGAGACGCTGTCGCGGGTCGTGATCGACATATCCGGTCGGCCGGTTCTGGTGTTCAAGGTTGAGTTTCCGCGCGACAAGATCGGCGCGTTCGATACCGAACTGGTTCGCGAATGGTTCAACGCCTTTGCGATCAATGCCGGCGTGACTTTGCACGTCGAGACCCTATATGGCGAGAACAGCCACCATATCGCCGAATCCTGCTTCAAGGGTCTGGCGAGGGCACTTCGTGCGGCAGTCGCGATCGATCCGCGCGCCGCCGGCGAAGTTCCGTCCACCAAGGGTCAGCTCGGCGGCTGATTTCGTTCTCGGCGGAGAGTTGCGATGCCGGTTTATACGGTTCATGCGCCAGTAATGATCGATGCGGGGACCCGGGCGGCCGACAGGTTCGCCTTCGTTCGCGACGGCTTTCATTTCTGGGCGGCTCTGCTGGGCCCGGTCTGGCTGCTCTGGCATGGGCTGTGGCTGGCGCTGATCGGCTGGATCGTCGTGATGGTCGCGGTCAGTGTCGGAATGGCGGCGCTCGGCGTCGGCGGAAACGCGATCCTTCTCGTCGATCTCATGCTGGCGCTGCTGATGGGGTTCGAAGCGGCGAGCTTGCGGCGCTGGACCCTGTCGCGGCGCAACTGGCGCCAGCTCGACATAGTGGTGGCCGAGGATTCGGAAACCGCCGAGCGGCGGTTCTTTGATCGCTGGACCGCCAAGCAGCGCGCGCTTGTCAACGATCAACCGGCGGTCGAGCGCGGCGGGCCGCCGCCGACCCGGGATGTTCCGGGCCAGCCGTTTTCGCGGCCGCCGCCATTGCCGCGAAGCGAGATCATCGGATTGTTTCCGGAACCGGGAGGCTCGCGGTGAGCGTTGCCATCATCGATTACGGCTCCGGCAATCTGCACTCCGCCGCCAAGGCGTTCGAACGCGCGGCGCGCGGCATGGCGGTGCCGGAAAAGATCGTGGTGACCCGCGACCCCGAAACGGTGTTTCGCGCCGATCGCATCGTGCTGCCGGGCGTCGGCGCCTTCGCCGATTGCCGAAAGGGCCTCGACGCGCTCGACGGCATGATCGAAGCCATGACCGAAGCGGTGCGCGACAAGGCGCGGCCGTTTTTCGGCATTTGCGTCGGCATGCAGTTGATGGCGACCCGCGGCAAGGAGCACGTCACGACCGACGGCTTCAACTGGATCGCGGGCGACGTCGAAAAGATCTCGCCGCGCGAAGAGAACCTGAAAATTCCGCACATGGGCTGGAACACGCTGGACATGGTCCGGGAACACCCGGTGCTCGAGCGGTTGCCGCTCGGCCCGAAGGGCCGCCACGCTTACTTCGTGCACTCCTACCACCTCAATGCCACCCATGAGTCGGAAGTGCTGGCGCGCGCCGACTACGGCGGACCGGTGACTGCGATGGTCGGCAAGGACACCGCGATCGGCACCCAGTTTCACCCGGAAAAAAGCCAGCGCTTCGGGCTGGCCCTGATTTCGAACTTCTTGAAATGGAAGCCGTGATTCTTTTTCCCGCCATCGACCTGAAGAACGGCCAGTGCGTCCGCCTCGAGCAGGGTGACATGGCGCGCGCCACCGTGTTCAGCCTCGAACCCGCGGCGCAGGCGCGGAGCTTCGCCGCGCAGGGGTTCGAATATCTGCACGTGGTCGACCTCGACGGCGCCTTTGCCGGCAAGCCGATGAACGCGGCTGCCGTCGAATCGATGCTCGAGGTTGTCACCATGCCGGTGCAGCTCGGCGGCGGGATTCGCGATCTCAAGACCGTCGAGGCTTGGCTCGCCAAGGGCGTCACCCGCGTGATCATCGGTACCGCCGCGGTGCGCGATCCCGAACTGGTGAAGGGGGCTGCCAAGAAATTCCCCGGCCGCGTCGCGGTCGGTCTCGATGCGCGCGACGGCAAGGTCGCGGTCGAAGGCTGGGCCGAGACCTCGCAGGTCACGGTGCTGGAAATCGCGCGGCGTTTCGAGGATGCCGGCGTTGCCGCGATCATCTTCACCGACATCGCGCGCGACGGCCTGCTGAAGGGCCTCAATCTCGACGCCACCATCGAACTTGCCGAACGCATCTCGATCCCTGTCATCGCCTCGGGCGGTTTTGCCTCGATCGAGGACGTCAAGGCGTTGCTGGCGCCGCGCGCCCGGAAACTGGCCGGCGCGATCGCGGGCCGCGCGCTCTATGACGGCCGGCTCGATCCCGAAGCAGCGTTGGCGCTGATCCGCAGCGCGCGCGCCGCGGTCTAGGAGTCGCAGATGTTCAAGGTTCGCGTGATTCCCTGTCTCGACGTCAAGGACGGCCGGGTCGTCAAGGGCGTCAACTTCGTCGATTTGCGCGACGCCGGAGATCCCGTGGAGGCGGCCATCGCCTATGACGCCGCCGGCGCCGACGAGCTTTGCTTTCTCGACATCACCGCCACGCATGAAAATCGCGGCACCATGATGGAGGTGGTCCGGCGCACGGCGGAAGCCTGCTTCATGCCACTGACCGTGGGCGGCGGGGTGCGAACCGTCGACGACATCAAGATGTTGCTGCGATCCGGCGCCGACAAGGTGTCGATCAACAGCGCGGCCGTCAGCCGCCGCGAATTCGTCAAGGAAGCCGCGGAGAAATTCGGCGATCAGTGCATCGTGGTGGCGATCGACGCCAAGCGCGTCAAGCGCGGCGGTGGCGGCGAGCGCTGGGAAATCTTCACCCATGGCGGACGCAATTCCACCGGGATCGATGCGATCGAATACGCCCAGGAAGTGGTCTCGCTCGGCGCCGGCGAAATCCTGCTGACATCGATGGACCGGGACGGCACGAGGCAGGGGTTCGACCTGCCGCTGACCCAGGCGGTGGCGGACAGCATCCGGGTTCCGGTCATCGCCTCCGGCGGGGTCGGCAATCTCGATCATCTGGTCGACGGCATCCGGCAGGGCCATGCGACCGCGGTGCTGGCGGCGTCGATATTTCACTTCGGGGAATTCACCATACGCCAGGCCAAGGACCACATGGTGCGCGCCGGGCTGCCGATGCGGCTCGATCCCTGACGACTCTTTGTGACAGAAGTGCTACATCCCCCGGCGGAGAACGCGCCCCGGACCCGGTGGCGCGCGTGTTGGGTTTGAGTTGATGACGCGTTTCACGATCCATGATCTGGCTGCCACCATCGACGCCCGTGCGGCGGCCGGCGGCGAGGCGTCCTACACCGTCAAGCTCCTCGGCAAGGGCGCGGAGCATTGCGCCAAGAAGCTCGGCGAGGAGGCGGTGGAAACCGTGATCGCCGCCGTCGAGGACGACCGCGACCACCTGATCGCCGAAAGTGCCGATCTGCTGTTTCACCTGCTGGTGCTGCTGAAATCACGCGGCGTCCGGCTTGAAGAGGTCGAGGGCGCGCTGGAACAGCGTACCGGCACGTCAGGACTCGAAGAGAAGGCCGCGCGCAAGCGCGACACGTAAGAGCCAAGGGTACGCTAGAGGTCAACGCTAGAGGCGGCTGATGGACATCAGGGCACCGGATCAACAATACAATCCATACCGGATATTCTCGCGGGAGCAGTGGGCGCGCCTGCGCGACGACACGCCGATGACGCTGGAGCCGGGCGAGTTCGAGCGGCTGCGTTCGATGCATGATCGCCTCGACATGAAGGAGGTCGAGGACATCTTTCTGCCGCTGTCGCGGCTGCTGTCGATCTATGTCGATGCCACGCTGCGGCTCTATCAGGCGCAGCGGCAATTCCTCGGCATCCGCGATCGCAAGGTGCCCTACATCATCGGCGTCGCGGGATCGGTCGCCGTCGGCAAGTCGACCACCGCGCGCGTGCTGCAGGCGCTGCTGGCGCGCTGGTCGCCGCGGCCCAAGGTCGACCTCGTCACCACCGACGGCTTTCTGTTTCCCAATGCGGTGCTGGAACGGCAGGGCCTGATGCAGAAAAAGGGCTTCCCGGAGAGCTATGATCTGCCGACGCTGCTGTCATTCCTCAGCGACATCAAGGCGGGCCGGCGGCCGGTGCGGGCGCCGGTCTATTCGCACCTGACCTACGACATCGTTCCGAATAAATGGGTCGAGGTCGACCGCCCGGATATCCTGATCGTCGAGGGCGTCAATGTGCTGCAGACCGGACGGCTGCCCCGCGACGGCAAGGCGGTCCCGGTGGTGTCGGACTTCTTCGATTTCTCGGTCTATATCGACGCCGACGAACCGGTGCTGCGCGACTGGTACGTCCGGCGCTTTCTGGCGCTGCGCGACACCGCCTTTACCGACCCGCGGTCGTATTTCCATCGTTATGCGCTGCTGTCCGACGAGGAGGCCACCGCCACCGCGCTGGCGATCTGGGAGCGCACCAACCTCGCCAATCTCGAGGACAACATCCTGCCGACACGGCCGCGGGCGACGCTGATCCTGAAAAAGGGCGCCGATCACGTGGTCGAAACCGTGGCGCTGCGCCGGCTCTGAGCCGCGCGTCAGGCGGCGTGCCGCGACGCATCGGCGCCGAAATGCCCGATATAGCGGGCGCTGATCGCCGAAACCGGCATCACGATCAGCACGTCGGTGGTACCGAACTGATGATCGATCACGGCGCCGTCGCCGATAAAGGCCCCCAGCCGCAGATATCCCTTGATCAGAGGCGGCAGCTCGTGAAGGGCGGCCCTCGGGTTGATCGCCTCCTTCGCCATCCGGTTCATCTCGACCCGGCGGGAGGGATGCGCGCTGGCGCGCCAGGCTGCCGGGGCCTGCGCGTAGTGATGCAGGAACGACAACGGCATCGCCACCCGGTCGGGATCGGTGCCCTCGAACGACGCGCAGCCGATCATGACGTCGAGCCGGTGCTGGCGGACATAGGCCCAGATTCCGTGCCACAGCAGTTCGACGGTGCGCTTGGTGCGATAGCGCGGCAGCACGCAGGAACGCCCGAGTTCGAGAAAGCGCAGGCCGGCGTGGCGGCCGGTCAGGCTCGCTATGTCGAACTCGTTCTCGCTGTAGAAGCCGCCATGCCGTTCCGCCACCTCCTGGCGCAATAGCCGGTAGGTGCCGACCACCGGCTGCCTGCCGCGCATCGATGGCTTGGCGGCGTGATCGATCACCATCAGATGATCGCAAATCCTGTCGAACGCATCCTTGTCGCGGCGGGCCAGCAGGGTTGCGGCATCGGCGATGGCGCTGCCGTCCCGATAAAACACGCGGTAGCGCAGCTTTTGCGCGCGCCGGACCTCACGCTTTTCCTGCGCCAGCCGGACCTCGAGGGCGCCGAGCCGCCCCAGCGTGACCGGAAGCGGCTTGAACCAGGTGACCGCCGCCTGCGCGGTGGCTCCGATCGTCTCCGGACGCAGCAGCCGGATCAGGCGCTGCGTCGATCGCGCCAATTCGCCGTTCTGCATGGCTTCCCTCGCGACCGCGAATCGGCGCGGTCTTCGAGGGTTGAGAGATCACGGGCATCCGACAGTCATGTGACGCCGCAATTGTCGGCGGATGACGGCGCTCAGGCCGCGAGATGCCGCGACGCCGCCAATCCGGCCAGCGCATCGGCGAGCTTTTCGCGATCGAGCGGCTTGATGAGAAAGCCGTCCATGCCGGCCTCGAAGCAGGCGTAGCGGTCCTCCACCAGCGTATTTGCGGTCAGCGCCAGGATCGGCGTCTGGCGGCCGGGCTGGCCGGCCTCGCGCTCGCGGATCCGCCGGGTGGTCTCGATGCCGTCCAGCCGCGGCATCTGGACATCCATCAGCACGAGATCGTAGGGCGCGCCGGCGGATTTGGCGGCAAGCCAGGATTCCAGCGCCTCCTCGCCATTGGTGGTGAGGACGGCAACATGCCCCAGGCGCGTCAGCAATGAGCGCATCAGCAGCGCGTTGATCTCGTTGTCCTCCGCCACCAGGATCGAGAGCCCGCGCGCCGGCGCGTTCGAAGGCGCCGCGACATTGTCTGATGCATCGATCAGGTCGTCGCCGGCCAGGTCGGGCGCCCGCACGTCCGGCGGCATGCTCAGGCGGGCCGCGAGCGAGGCGGCGCGCAGCGGCTTGATCAGATAGCCGGTGAAGGCGGAGGCCGGGGAAGGTTGCAGTTCATGCCGGGTGGCCGGCGTGAACAGCACGATGCGCTGGGTCGCATGGATGCGGGCGGCTTCGGCCAGCATGGCGGCCTCGCCGGCACCGAGCGCATGGTCGAGCAGCACGGCGTGCCAGATCCGTTCCGGCAGCAGCGCCTGCGCCGCCGCGATATCCGAAACCACGCAGGTCTGGCCGCCCCAGCGCTGCAGCCGCCGCGCGATCAGCGAAGCCTCGATGCTCTGCGGCCCGACCAGCATGATCGATTGATCGGTCAGATCCGGCGGAGCAAAGGCAGGTTGCTCGCTCGCATGGCCTTCGGCGCCCGCGAGCGGAATCGATACCTCGAAGGTCGAGCCGGCGCCCAGTTCGCTCTGCAGCGTGATGCGGCCGCCCATGCGCTTGACGATGCGTTCGGAGATGCTGAGCCCGAGGCCGGTGCCGCCATAGCTGCGCGCGATGCGCTCGTCGGCCTGTTCGAACTCGCGGAAGATCCGCTCCCTCGCCTCGGGCGCGATGCCGATGCCGGTGTCGCGCACCAGGAAACTGACTTCGTCCGGCCAAAGGCCGGGCTCGACGATCAGCGCCACGCCGCCGGTCGAGGTGAACTTGATCGCGTTGCCGGCGAGATTGAGCAGCACCTGGCGCAGCCGCGCGGCGTCACCGACCACCTGCAGCGGCAGCCGCTCGTCGACATAAGCCGCGATCTCGAGCTGCCGCGCCTGCGCCCGCGGCGCCAGCAGTTCGGTGATGTCCTCGATCAGGGCCGATAGCGCGAACGGGCGGTGTTCGAGATCGATCTTTCCGGCCTCGATCTTGGAATAATCCAGCAGCTCCTCGATCAGCGACAGCAGCGCGTCGCCCGACGTCTTCACCGCCTTCGCATAGGTCGCCTGTTCCGGCGTCAGCGGCGTATCCAGCAGCAGGCCGCTCATGCCGATGATGCCGTTCAGCGGCGTGCGGATTTCGTGGGACGCCATCGCCAGGAAGCGCGACTTGGCGCGGTTGGCGGCGTCGGCGTGATCGCGGGCCTCGGCCAGCGCGCGCTCGGTCTCGGTGCGGTCGGTGACGTCGCGGCCGACGCTCTGCATTTCCGCGGGCTGGCCGGCATCGCTGCGGATCAGGCCCTCGCGCCAGGCGATCCAGCGCGGACCGAGCGCGGTCGCGACCTTCTGGTCGTGGATCCTTGTACCGTTGGTCTCGATCGCGGTGCCGCCCTGCTCCAGCACGTTGAGCGCAAACCGGCTGCCGATCAGTTTTTCGCGCGGCCGTTCCGCCAGTTCGCAATAGGCATCGTTGGCGAAGGTGATGCGGCCGTCGCAGGCGCGCAGCACGATCAGGTCGCCTTGCGATTCGAACAGGCTGCGGGCGCGCTGCTCGGCCTCCTGCAGTTCCCAGTTGCGGTCGACCAGCGCTTCATTGTGCAGCGCCAGCTTGCGCATGTTCTGCCGCACCCAGCGCAGCCGGAAGCTCAGGGTCGCCAGCGCGAGGCAGGCGAGCGCGAACAGGAAGCTGGCGCCGATCGCAAAGGCGTGGGGGTCGTAGCCGGAGCCCTCGACCCGGCTGCCGGAGATGAAGCCATAGGCGCCGCCGAACGCGGCCGAAAAGATCATGAAAGAGCGGACAATGAAGGTGAGCCACGGGTGGCGCCGGGCGAAGCGGCGCATGCGTACCTTGACCCGGAAAATCCGCCGCTTCATGCCGTGACCCTGTCGCTGTGCTTCCGCATCTGTCGCGGCGCTGAACATGGCGCGGCGACCTTGCGAAGTGCTTGAGGCCGGAGGGTCTGGCGTCGTCCGATAGGAACGTGGTTTACGAGAGGTTAAGAGATTTAAAGTGCGGCGGCGGCCAGCCGGCGCGGCGCGCCATGGGCGCCGACGATCAGGGCGGCGGCCTCGCGCGCCGAGAAGCGCTTCGAGGCGACGAAGATCCGGTAATCGGCGGGGCCGCCCGGGGACAGATAGATGATAGGCCGGGATGCCGCGGGGCCGGCGGAGATCGCCACGAAACGGGTGGCGGCGTTGATCGCGCAGCCATGCGAGGTTGCCTGGGCTTTCGTGCCGTCGATATCGTCGAGCACGGCAAAGTCGGCGGCCGCGGCATCGTCGGTCAGTTGCACCCGCACGGTGGCAAGCGACGGATCGCCGGTGAAGCTGACATGAGCCTGCGCCTGCCAGGGCAGCGAGGTGATCTGCACCGAGCCCTCGCCGATCGCGAGGCAGGGCCGCGCGCCTGGCAGGAGGTCGCCGCCCGCGAACATCGCGGCGGCCAGCAACGGAAAAGCCGAGGCCAGGATCTTCAAACGCAACATGATACGCACTCGCTCGCCGACACGCCGGGAAACCGCTGCGGCTTATGGTGTGCGGAGTGTAAAGAAAACTCGTTACCGTCGGGTTGACGGCGGAACGGGTTGCCTTCGGGCTATCCCACCCCGAGGCCGTCGTCCCCCGCCACCGGGTCGGCGCATCGCGCCGCCCGATGACAGGCTCCTGCGGGGGACCCGGTACGCCGCGGCCTATCGGTTCAATCATCGACGTTTCTGTTGTCTGTCTTTCCGGGCGAGGGTGGAGTGCATATTCCGTCATTGCGAGCGCAGCGAAGCAATCCATCTCACCGCGCAAAGAAAGAATGGATTGCTTCGCTGCGCTCGCAATGACGAGGCTCCATCCGACACGCCCTATCCGACACGTCCTCGCATTCTCGCGGCGCGTTGCGCCCGAGGTATGCGTCCGTTTCGCCCTCTCTCAAGAAGAGAGGGCGCGGGGAAAGCCGGGCGCCGATCGCACCCGCGGTCGTGCACAAGAAGCGCACGAGTAGACCACAGGGCAACCGGATCATCCGGCTTTCCCCG
>NZ_JAUYQU010000215.1 GCF_030697065.1 Bradyrhizobium sp. | reverse complement strand
GACCTTGTCACGGTGGCGGCTCGTGGAACCGCACTTTACCTGTTCAGCGCGTAGCCGGCCTGGTCAGCATCAGCGTCACCAGTGCCAGCGCGACAAAGCCCGCCGCCACATAGCCGGAAGCGTGCAGCCAGCCTCCCGCATAGAGCAATCCGCCGATCGCCGAACCGACGGCCTGGCCGATATAGAGCACCGAGGTATTGAGCGATACCGACGCCGAAGCCAGCGCCGGCGCGGCGCTGACCAGCCGTACCTGCTGCATCGAGTTGGTCGAGGCGAAGCCCAATCCCCAGATTGCAACCGAGCAGGCCATCAGCGGGTAGATGCCGGCGCTGAGCGCCCATCCGGTTATCCCCGTCAGTATGAGGGTGGTCGACAGCATCGAAGACCTGTAGGCCCCCCAGGAATCGACGATGCGGGTGGCGAGCGCGATTCCGATGAAGCCAAACGCGCCGTAGATCAGGAATACCAGTCCGATCTCGTGCGCATCGGCCTGCGCCAGTCCTCTCAGCAGCGGGCCCATGAAGGTGAACACCACGAACTGGCCGGACATCTGCAGCATCGTGATCAGGAGCAACAACAAGATCAGCCGGTTGCGACCGACATCGGCCCAAGTCTTCAGATTGACAGGCGTGCCCGTCAGTCCGCGCGGCAGTCGCCACGCCAGCAGCAGGAAACCGATACAGCCGATCGCGCCGATGCCGCCATACGCCGTGCGCCAGCCGTAACGGCTGGCAATCAGGGCGATCAGCGGCAGGCCGACCGCCGCCGCCAGCGACCATCCGAGAAAGATGTAGGCGATGGTGCTGCCGCGCTTTTCCGCCGGCACGATGAGGGCGGCGGTGCCGGCGGCCTGCGGCGTGTAGAGCGCGCCGACCGCCAGCATGACGAGGCGGATGGCGAGAAGGCTCGCATAGTCCGGCGCGAACGCCGAGGCGAGGTTGCCGAGCGCCAGGACCGCCAGCGTCGCGGCCAGCAGGGTGCGGCGTTCGATCCGGCTGGTCAGCGACGCCGTGATCGGCGAACCGACGCACAGCATGATCGCGCCGAAGGTCACCAGGAGACCCGCGTCGCGGATCGAGACGCCGAGCCCCGACGACAATTCGCTCAACATGCCCGCCGGAGCCAGTACAGCGCACCCGGTGACGATATTGCCGAGCATCAGGGCGGTTGGTGCGAAGCGGCGGGGGACGTGGCCGTCGGCGGGCGGATTTTTCATGCAAATGCATGTAGAGCACGGGGCCACGGAATGAAAGGACAGTCACGGCGCCTCGCCGGATGCGGCGCCTTTTATTTTGCCGCGACGAAGAAGAAGTCCTCTTTTCCCGGCAAGGATCCATAGGTGTAGGGCTCCTGCCGCCCGGCCGTCGCTTCCATGACATCATCGCGCACAAGGCGGAATATCTTGTTGAGCTCGACGCCCGGGGTGGCGATGCGCTGGACCATCGCGACCGCGAACGGCGAGTTGGCACCCTCACCGTCCAGCGCGGTCTGGCCGTGCTTGGCGGCGAATACCACCAGCGAAGCGCCATGGACTCTCACTTCGCCGAGACCGCGGCCGATCGAGCGGGTGCCGACGGCACCGCCGGCGGTCGAGGCGGCGGCCACCGCGTCGGGGGCAGTCGTCTTCCGCATCTGCGGCGCGAATGGATTGTCGCGGCAGGCATCGAGCAGCACCAGCTTCAGCTTCTTCGCGCCCTCCAGCGCCGCCAGCACCTGTTCGAGCGGAACCGCCTCGAACTGCACGTCGCGGTCGGCGGCGAGCCTGGCATCGACGGGGATGAGGAAATTCTGGCCGTTCACTTCGATGCCGTGGCCTGCATAGTAGACCATCGCCCAATCCGCCTTCTCGGCTTCGTTGGCGAAGCTGCGCAACGCATCGATCAGCTTTTCACGCGTCGCGTCGGAAGCGAGCGTCACCGCGTCGAATCCGAGGTTCCGCAGGGCGGCCGCGATGACCCCGGCATCCTTCTGCGGATTGGCCAAGGCAGGCACTTTTTGGTAGCCCGAATTGCCGATCACCAGCGCGACACGGCGTCCCTGGCGGACGGCGGCGGGCGTGCCGAGCGGCCGGTTGAGAATCGGCGCGGCAATGGCCGGCGTCGGGATCGATCCTGTATTGCCCACCCTCAGCTGAGGGGCCGCGATGACAGGAGAAATTCCACCCGATTGCAGCGCCGCGAGACGTGCCTGCGCTGTTTCGAACGCTTCCTTCGAGACGTCCGTAAACCTGCTTGGATTGGCGGACGCCGCAGCCTGTTCGAAATGGCGTCGGGCTTCGGCGAGATCTCCCAACTTCTCGTAGGTCAGTCCCAGCCCGGTCAATGCCGGCAGATATTCCGGGATGTTCTGCAACGACTTCTTGTAGTCCGCAATCGCACGGGAGAATTCGCCCATGTAGCGAAGGGTATCCGCCCTCGCAATGTAGATGAAGGATCCCCGCCCCTGTATGTCGAGGTCGACCGCCTTGTTCTGGTCTTCGAGCGCACGGGTCAAATCACCCTTCAGGCGCCATGCCTTCCCCCTGTTGGAGAAGGCGTTCTGATACTTCGGATTGATACGAAGCGAATCGGTGAAATCCGATATGGCCCTGTCGAAATCCCCCTTTTGTATCCAGGTATTGCCGCGGTTGTTGTAGGCGATGGCGGTTTTCTTGACCGCGATGCTTCGGCCGTATTCGGCAATCGAGCGATCGAACTGGCCCCGTTCGTAGAAAATGATAGCGCGGTTGGTGTAACCGGAAGGATCATTTGGACTGAGTCGGATCGTCTCCTCATAGGCTTCCAGAGCGCGATCGAGTTCGCCGGCCTTCTTCCAGACCGTTCCTCGCGCCTCGACGATCCTCGCCTTGTCGTCGGCGACGCTCGGGCCAAGTCGAAACGCTTCATCGAGATCGGCGATGGCCCGGTCGAAACTGCGGGCCGCGCTCAGGGTCACGCCCCGCAGATAATGCGCGACGATGCGATCCTGCTTGGAGGATTTTCCCTTCAGGAACCTGGTGCAGTCGTCGATAATTCTTCCCGTCTCCGCGAGGGCCACTCCCAATCCGCCCTTCCTGCACTCCGGGGAAACCAGCGCGGATGCGGGCGGAGCGGAATTTCCCCAAAGCACAACAGAAAGGATTGCGGCAAACCACCTGCCCATGATCGAAATTCCCCAACAGCCGGTTTCCAGAGTTACCCCATGCGCAGCAAGCGATCAATTTGGCTGAAGGCGTCTCGCTGGGGGGATTGAGTCCGGCGAATCCCCTGCTATACCGCTGCTTCCGCTTACCTGCGCTCGTTCGCAGGAGTGAGCCACAGGAGACACATATGCCCGACGACAAGAGCAAACCCGCGTCCGGATTCCAGTTCGGTCTGACCAATCTGAAACCGGTGGAACCCGAGCAGAAGGTAGCCGTCACCTTCCCCGACGGCGCCCGGCGCGAATTCCCCAAAAGCATCACCGGCCTCGACATCGCCAAGGGCATCTCGCCGTCGCTGGCCAAGCGCACCGTGGCGATGGCGCTGGACGGCGTGGTCACCGACCTCGGCGACCCGATCGACCGCGATGCGAAGATCGAATTCATCGCCCGCGACGATGCCCGTGCGCTGGAACTGATCCGGCATGACGCGGCGCATGTGCTGGCCGAAGCGGTGCAGACGCTGTGGCCGGGCACCCAGGTCACGATCGGCCCGGTGATCGAGAACGGCTTTTACTACGACTTCTTCCGCAACGAGCCGTTCACGCCGGAAGACTTCGCCGCGATCGAGAAGAAGATGCGCGAGATCATCGCGCGCGACAAGCCCTTCACCAAGGATGTGTGGGACCGCGAAAAGACAAAGCAGGTGTTCCGCGACAAGGGCGAGGCCTTCAAGGTCGAACTGGTCGACACCATTCCCGGCAATGAGCCGATCAAGATCTACTACCAGGGCGACTGGTTCGACCTGTGCCGCGGTCCGCACATGACCTCGACCGGCAAGATCGGCAACGCCTTCAAGCTGATGAAGGTGGCGGGCGCCTACTGGCGCGGCGACAGCAACAATCCGATGCTGACGCGGATCTACGGCACGGCGTTCGCGCGGCAGGAAGATCTCGACGCCTATCTGAAGCAGATCGAGGAAGCCGAGAAGCGCGACCACCGCAAGCTCGGTCGCGAGCTCGATCTGTTTCACTTCCAGGAAGAAGGCCCCGGCGTGGTGTTCTGGCACGCCAAGGGCTGGACCATTTTCCAGGCGCTGATCGCCTATATGCGCCGGCGGCTGACCGGCGATTACAGCGAGGTCAACGCGCCGCAGATTCTCGACAAGTCGCTGTGGGAAACCTCGGGTCACTGGGACTGGTACCGCGAGAACATGTTCGCCGCGCAATCCGCCGGCGACGAGGCCGAGGACAAGCGCTGGTTCGCGCTGAAGCCGATGAACTGTCCGGGCCATGTGCAGATCTTCAAGCACGGCCTGAAGAGCTATCGCGACCTGCCGCTGCGGCTCGCCGAATTCGGCGTGGTGCATCGCTACGAGCCGTCGGGCGCGATGCATGGCCTGATGCGGGTGCGCGGGTTCACGCAGGACGACGCCCATGTGTTCTGCACCGAACAGCAGCTCGCCGAGGAGTGCCTGAAGATCAACGACCTGATCCTGTCGACCTATGCGGATTTCGGCTTCGAGGGCGAGCTCACGGTCAAGCTTTCCACCCGGCCGGAGAAGCGCGTCGGTACCGACGAGATGTGGGATCACGCCGAGCGCGTGATGGCCACCGTGCTCTCGGAGATCCAGGCGCAGGGCCACAACCGCATCAAGACCGAGATCAATCCCGGCGAAGGCGCGTTCTACGGCCCGAAATTCGAGTATGTGCTGCGCGACGCCATCGGCCGCGACTGGCAGTGCGGCACCACGCAGGTCGACTTCAACCTGCCGGAGCGCTTCGGCGCGTTCTACATCGACGCCGACGGCTCCAAGAAGGCGCCGGTCATGGTGCACCGCGCGATCTGCGGTTCGATGGAGCGCTTCATCGGCATCCTGATCGAGCACTATGCCGGCAACTTCCCGCTGTGGCTGGCGCCGGTCCAGGCCGTCGTCACCACCATCACCTCGGAAGGCGACGAATACGCCAAGGTGGTGGCGGCCGCGGCGCGGCGGGCCGGCCTGCGCGTCGAAATCGACCTGCGCAACGAGAAGATCAACTACAAGGTCCGCGAGCATTCGCTGGCGAAGATTCCGGCGCTGCTGGTGGTCGGCAAGAAGGAAGCCGAGAGCCATTCGGTCTCGATCCGCCGTCTCGGCAGCGAAGGACAGACCGTCATGTCGACCGCCGAGGCGCTGGCCGCACTGCTCGAGGAAGCCACCCCGCCCGACGTCAAGCGGGCGAGGCTGGAGGCCTGATGACGCGCGCACCGATCACCGAAGAACAGGAACTGCCGGCCTATCCGATCCGGGCTTACCAGCTTATCCCGGATCCCAACCAGCCTGACGTGGTGGCGCTGGCGATCGAGACCGACCAGGGCCACAGCCTGTTTCTGGCGACCCGGCAGATCCTGGAAGATCTCGGCAAGGATCTGCTGGAGCGGGCGGCGAAAATGCCGGCCAAACGGGATCGGACGTAAATCCGCCTGACCGGTTCGGCCCGGGCAGGCCCGCTACTTCATGACCTTCGTTTCGGCAGATCAATCCGCAGATCGACGAATTCAGGCGGGCCTTCCGTAAGCCGGTGAATGCGGCGTTCGCGCTCTTCCTGTGGCGTGTCCGGATCGATGAATTGATCGAGTTGGCTTGCGACCTGCTCTTCGACCGCGATCGCATTGAGGCGCGGGACCGGTTTGACGCCGGCCGTGGCCTCCGACGTCAGGCCCAACTCGATCAACTGCCTGATCGCCTCGGAGCGATTGACGGCATGGGCCCTGGCCCACGCATCGATACTGGCGGTGAGAGCCGTCGGAAGCTTGACCGCGCTGACCGGATTACGCTCGGTCGGATGGCCTTCCGTCGGGTTCTGATCGATTTTATGCGATTCCGACATCGGCTGGGGGTCCAAAGGCGACTTAACGTACGATACGGGCATTTCTTCCAGGCTCTTTGACCGGGATCAATGATCCGGCTTCATCGCCTCGATCTCGGGATGTCCGACCGGAATGCCAGACTGGAGGTCCGCTAAACAGCGGCGGCTTGCTATCGCATCGCAGAAGCAGATATCTGCTTCACACCCTTGAAGCACTGGAACCTCGATGCCCGACGCCCTTGAACTCCTGAAAATTCGCCGATCGGTAAAGCCGCGCGAGATGAGCGGTCCCGGCCCCTCTGCTGCCGAGCTCGAGACCATTCTGACCATCGGCGCGCGGGTGCCCGATCACGGCAAGCTGACGCCGTGGCGCTTCATCGTGTTCGAAGGCGACGCCCGCGCCCGCGCCGGCGAGGTGATTTCCAATGTCTTCGCACGAAAGAACCCGCAGGCGCCGGCCGCCGAGATCGAGATCGAGAAGCGCCGGCTGATGGATGCCCCGCTGGTGATTGCGGTGGTCAGCTTCACCAAACCGCATCCCAAGGTGCCGGCGTGGGAGCAGGAATTATCCGCGGGCGCCAGCGCCATGAACATCGTCACAGCTGCGACCGCGCTCGGCTACGGCGCGAACTGGCTGACCGGCTGGTTCGCCTTCGATCGCGACGTGCTGCACGGGTTCGGAATAACGCCCGGCGAAAAGCTCGCCGGCTTCATTCATATCGGCACGCCGTCGAAGCCGAGCGAAGACCGCCCGCGCCCGGCACTCGCCGATATCGTCACGCGGTTCTGACCGACCGGTTCACGCCGCCTTCGATGCGCGCCCGCCGAGCGCCTCGACGGCCTTCGGCCTTAGTGATGACGTTCAGACTGCGGCCGAGGCCGGAGATCGCCCGACGAGCGCGACGCAGTCGGCGCGCTGCGCAGGATCCTTGATGACAGCGGAAGCCGTGCGCCTAGCGCGCAACGACTTCGATCTCGCCGTCGACGCCGTTGACGACATTGAAGGGACGCTCGAACACCTTGCCCTCGTTCTTGGCGATGGCGCGATATTCGCCTTCGGACAGCACGACGCGCGGGAATGCGCCGATCGATTCCTTGATGACGTCGCCGCCCGGCGTGATCACCGACCAGGCGGTGTTGGCCAGCGCCTCGCCGCCCTTGTCACTCACCAGTTTCAGGGTGATCACCGCGGCGCGATGGGTGATGACCACGTCGGTCAGCTTGCCGGCCTGCACGCGGATATCCGAGCGCACCACGGAATTGGCGTCGCCGTAATTCGAGATGATGTAATAGGTGCCCTCGGTCAGCAGCGCGACATCGCCGGCTGCGACGTTCGGCACCAGCGAGGCGCGTTGGTCGCCGTCAAACTGGCTGCCCTTGTAGAGCGCGAAGGAAATCTGGTTCGGCGGAATCCGGCTGGTGCCGACACGGCCCTCGATGCGCAGACCGCCCGCCGGAAGCACGAAGGATTCGCGGTCGGTCTCGGACTTCAGCGTCACCGGCCGCACCGCGCTGACCAGACCCATCGTGACATGGACGACATAGCCGCCCGGCGGCAGCACGATGTTTGGCGTGGCGCCGCGATCCTCGCGGATCAGTTTGAAAACGCCGGTTTCATCGGGTTTGTCGGCGAACACCCGCCACACCAGCCCGTTGTTGATGACCGGCAGGTCCTTGCCGTAGCGCGCCGTCAGCGACAGCACCGCCTGGCCGGCGGTCGATGCGCCCGTGCCCGGCGGCGGAACCACCGGGGGCACCGCGGCCACCGATGGCTGCGTCAGCGGCGCGGGCAAAGTCGGAATAGACGCCGGACCGGACGGCGGAGCCAGATTCATCGCCGGTCCGGAAGGCGCTTCCGGGACCGACGCCGGCGGCACCGGCGGCGGCCGGTCGCTGAACATCTGAGCCGAGACAGGGGTTGCCGGCGCGGCCGCCAGAATTGCGGCGAACGCAAGTGCGGGGAACAGGCGTCCGCCCCACCCGGATCCAGCAGTCCCTTTATCCCCTGATGCCATTAAGATGCTTTTCACTGAAAACGCGGCAAATTCAAGCCTGTGACGAAACGTTCGCAGGATGTTCCGGCGATGGAACCAAAAAAAATGTCGGGGAGTTGGTAGGGTTCCCCTGCGTCGCGATCCCGTCACAGTCGGGTCCGCGGCACGGACTATGCTTATGGACGGGCTGACCGGGCTGAATCCTAGCGAAGAGCCTTGCCCGGCAAGGAGTGTCAGGTGCTGAAGAGTTTGATCGGACGCGGCGCCGAGGACCAGGACAAGGTCGGGCTCGGCAGTATCAGGCGGCCGGTGATCGGATTGGCGCTTGGTGGCGGCGCCGCCCGCGGCTTCGCCCACATCGGAATTCTCAGGACATTGCTGGCGCACGGCATCATTCCCAATGTCGTGGTCGGCACCTCGATCGGCGCCGTGGTCGGCGGCGCCTATGCCGCCGGGCAGCTCGATACGCTGGAGCAATGGGCGCGCGACCTGCAGCCGCGCAATGTACTCGGCTATCTCGACATCCGCCTCAACGGCTCCGGACTGATCGGCGGCGACCGTCTGGCGTCGCAGCTCGAAGCCGCGATCGGCCCGACCCTGATTGAGGACTTGCCGTTGAAATTCGCGACCGTGGCGACCGAAGTCCGCACCGGGCACGAGATCTGGCTGACCCGCGGCCGCATGGTCGATGCCATGCGCGCCTCCTACGCGTTGCCCGGGATTTTCTCACCCGTCCTGGTCGGCGATCGCTGGCTGGTCGACGGTGCGCTGGTCAATCCGGTGCCGGTGTCGGCCGCGCGCGCGCTGGGGGCGGAGATCGTCATCGCCGCCAATCTCTGCAGCGACATCTTCTCCACCACGATCTATGCCCACGGGCCGGCCCCCGCAGCGCCGGAGACCGCGGCCGAGCCGGCTCCGCCGAAACGCGGCTTCGGCCGGTTGTTTTCCGCCGAGCGTACCATGAAGCGCGAGTTCTTCGGCAGCGGCCAACGGCCGGGCATTTCCTCGGTCATGGTGGATGCGTTCAATATCATGCAGGACCGCATCACCCGCGCCCGCCTCGCCGGCGATCCGCCGGATCTGTTGATCACGCCCCGCGTCGGCCAAATCGGCTGGTTCGATTTCCACCGCGCCGGAGATCTGATTGCCCATGGCGCCCGCGCCGCCGAGCGCGCCATCGACTCGATCCAGGAAGCCATCCACATGCTGGCGCCGGTGCCCGGCGAGCCGGGCGCTGTCGTCGACAAGGCGCCGTGATAGCGGCGCCGTCGATCAGGCGGTCTTGATATAGTTCTGCAGCGCTTCCTGCTCTGTCTCGAATTCCCTGACCCGCCATTTGACGATGTCGCCGATCGAGATCAGGCCGACCACCGCGCCTTCCTCGACCACCGGCAGATGCCTGAATTTTCCCGATGTCATCATTTCCATGATGGCGGCGACCGTATCGGACTCCTTGCAACTGATGACCTTGCGGGTCATCACGGCGCTGACCGGTTCCTCCAGCACGCCGGCGCCGCGTTCACCGAGCACGCGCACGATGTCGCGTTCCGACAGGATTCCCTCGATACGGCCCTTGCTCATGACCAATACGGCGCCGATCTTCCGATCCGCCAGAATCCTGATTGCAGCGGAGAGCCTGGCGTCCGGCTCGACGCTCTGGATCTGATGGCCTTTGGTATCGAGAATTGCACGTACCGTCATTGTCGTCTCCCTGAGGCCGATCGCGCCGTGAAGCGCGCGCGACCTTATTCCCTAGAGTCTTCAATCAACAGACTGGCGCCGGTTTCGTTGCAGGCGCGTTCGGCGAGCACGGCCATAAGCACGTTTACGGGCTTAAGCCCCGCTGCACAGATCGGCGATGATGAATGAAATCGCGTTGCACCGCAAGCGATGTTCAACCGCGATCCGGGAGATCGGGGAAGGTCGCATCCGCGGCATCGGCAGGCTCGCGCGGGACCGGATCAAACAGCGAAAACAGCAACAGGCCTGCGAAGAATCCGCCGATATGCGCCTGCCAGGCGACGCTGCCGCCGTCAGCTCCGATCGAGATCGATCCCATCCCGAAGATGATGTTGACACCGAACCAGACCGCGAGAAAGCCGAGCACGCGCGGGTCGCGGAAGGCACGCATCAACGAAAGCGCAGGCACGCGCGCCGCCGCATCGGCGTCACCGCGACGGAACGACAGGAAGCTTCCCTGCACAAAGGCAAAGCGGATCGCGGCCGCCATCGCGCCGGACACCGACGCCGAAGCGCCGATCATCGGCGCGATCGCATGCTGATGGGTGACCAGATGCGCCAGCGCCCCGGCCACCGCGGTCACCGCCATGAAGGCGAAAAACCTGAATGCGCCGAAGCGGCGCGCCAGTGCGCTGCCGAACGGCAGCAGCCACAGCACGTTGAAACCGAGATGGCTGAGATTGGCGTGCAGCAGCGAGTAGGTGACGAAGGTCCAGATCTTGGCGCCGGTTCCGCCCGGAAAGGCGAACTCCAGCAGCGTGGAATCGTAACGTTTCGGAATGAAGCCGAACACCTCGATGGTCCAGTATTCCAGATCCGGCGGCAGCAGCACGCGCAGGTGAATGACCGCGAGCAGCAGCACATAGGCGGTCAGCGCGCCCGGCAGCGTCAGGATCGGTTCGCGCGGGCTGTCCTGCGGCAATTCTGGCGGGGATTCCAAGGGCTCAAACCTGAAGCAGGCGGCTAACGGGAGCGATTGCGCCCCAATAGGCGGCTTGGCCGGGCAGCGCAAGGGCCTGCTCCTGTCCCGGACGCGGTGCAGCGCCTCTACGCGCCATGCTGCGTCCGCGACACGAGACATGACCGGGTTCTGGTCGCTTTTCCGAACACTCAAGGAAAAAGGGAGGGTGCTGAGACACCCTCCCTCATCCGTGCTGATCTTTTCCGTGCAAGGCCCCGGGTGACATCCCCACCCCTCCCCGCATGATGACCAAACTGTTTGACGCCACCTCTGCAAAAACTCGCCGGCCCCTGGAGAAAACCGGCGAACGAGAGCGAGCGGACCCTAGCCAGCTCTGCGCCGTTCCCCAAGCTCATAGTTAATTTAACGTTAACGGCGCAAAGACGCCGCCCGCGCGGCGAAAACACGCCAACGGCATGGACGCTGCAAAGCCAGTCTTGCAAGACAAATCGGGGAATGCGCGTGGGCGAAAGCGGGACAGATCTGTCCCGGCAGGCCGGGCGCCAGGGTCAAGGCCGAAGAATGAAACATCCGTCAAGCCGAGAGTTCTTCGCCTATTGGGACCAGAAGCGCGGCGACGCGCGCGCCCCCGATCGCAGCGAGATCGAACCCGGCGCGGTGCGCGAATTGCTCGGCGACATCTTCGTGCTGTCTTACGACGCCGCGGCCGGCTACCCGTTTCGCGTCGCGGGAACGCGGGTTTGCGCCCTGCTCGGCTGCGATCTGAAGGATCGCAGTTTCTCCGCGCTGTTTTCAGCCGACGGCCGCCGCGAGATCGAGGACATCATCGCCGTGGTTTGCGAGGAAATGATGGCGGTGGTCGCCGGCATAACCGCCGTGTCGGAGGACGGCAGGCCGGCGCATCTGGAGTTGCTGCTGCTGCCGTTCAACACCCGCGCGCATTCGCCGCTCAGCCTGACCGGATTGCTGGCGCCGTTCGAAAGCGATCGCCGCCAGCTCGGTGATTTCAAGCTGACGTCGTGGCGTTACATCGGCCATCAACCGCAACGATTCGTTCCCCGCGCGTTGCGCAAGCTCGCGGTCGCACGCGGCTTCATGGTGTATGAAGGGCTGCGCTGAAGCGCATTCTCCCCAATCAACCTCCGGTTTTCTCTTCGCGATTTATCGCGTGACGGAATTAGACCGGGCTTCCGCTGTCTCCGAAGAGTGTCAGCCCCGCTTGCCTTGATCATGCGCGGGTTCCCGCGCCGCAACGCAATCGCCATGGGCGCACGCGACACGGGCGCGCAGTTGTAAACGTTTTACGGATTTGGACGTGACGCCGCGTCCAGTGCATGCCAGTATCCCGAAATAAACAAAGCTCGCGCACGTCGGACGAAGCGCGGCTGCCAGGGAGGGGACTGCACAACGTTCGCGCAAGCGGCGGCGCATCCCATTGGCCGAACGGGTCCGGTTGGCGTCGCATGGGGCAACAGATTGTCCATCGTCTGCTGATTTCCATCCCCGCCCTGCTCGGGGTTCTCTTCCTCTGTTTTTGCCTGTTGCAGGTGGTGCCCGCCGATCCCGCGATGATCATCGCCGGGCCCGATGCCAGCGCCGAGACCATCGCCGCCATCCGTCTGGAGCTCGGGCTCGACCGCTCCATTCCCGTGCAGTTCTTCGAATACATCATGCGGGTCCTGCGCGGCGATCTCGGCCGCTCGATCATTTCCAACAGGATGGTGAGCGAAGAACTGGCGATGACGATCGGTCCGACCGTCGAACTGATGCTGGGAGCGATGCTGATCGCAGTGCCCAGCGGCCTCGCTCTGGGAACACTGGCGGCGGTGAACCGCGGCCGACTCGCCGATCGCGTCATCATGGCATGCTCGGTGGCGGGCGTGTCGATGCCGGTGTTCTTCATCGGCCTGATCCTGATCCAGTATGTCGGCTACAAATGGGCGCTGCTGCCGTTCACCGGCCGCACCGGGCCGATCTGGGACGGCGGATTGCCGAGCCTGATCCTGCCCGCGACGACGCTCGGCCTCGTGCTGATCGGACCGATCGCGCGGCTGACGCGCACCGCCGTGCTCGAAGTGCTGGGCGCCGATTTCGTGCGCACGGCGCGCGCCAAGGGACTGCGCGAGACCGTGGTGATCATCCATCACGCGCTGCGCAATGCCATGATTCCGGTCGTCACCCTGATCGGACTGCAGGCGGCCTTCCTGCTCGGCGGCGCCGTGGTCACGGAAACCATGTTCTCCTGGCCCGGCGTCGGACGGCTCGCGGTCGGCGCCATCGTCTCGAGCGATTTCCCGACGGCGCAAGGCGCGATCATGATCCTCGCGATCGCCTTCCTGTCGATCAATCTCCTGGTCGACGTGCTCTACGTCTATCTCGATCCCAGGGTGCAGCGCAGATGAGCGTCGAGGCTCTCGAAACCCCCTTTGCCGCGGACCCGGAAGCAACGGTGTTCGCCCGCGCCGGCATCATGCGCCGGCTGGCGCGCGACCGGGTGGCGGCCGCCGCCGCGCTGCTGCTGACGGCAATCGTGCTGGCAGCGCTGTTCGCGCCGTGGATTTCGCCTTACGATCCCTACTTCACCGACCTCACCAAGGTGATGCAGCCGCCCAGCGCCGAGCACTGGTTCGGCACCGACAACACCGGCCGCGATATTCTCAGCCGCACCATCTTCGGCACCCGCAGCACGCTGATGCTCGGGCTGGTCGGCGTGATCGTCGGCGGCCTGCTCGGCGGCGTGCTGGGCATCCTCGCCGCCTATTACCGGCGGCTGGACGGCTGGATCATGCGGCTGGTGGACGTCATGCTGGCCTTCCCCGCAATCCTGATCGGGCTCGCGGTGGCCGCGATCTTCGGCGCGGGCCTCACCGCCGTGGTCATCGCGCTGGTCGTTGCCACCGTGCCCGACGTCGCGCGGGTGGCGCGGGGTGCCGCTGTCGGCGTCATGGGCCAGGAATTCATGGAAGCCGGCCGCGCGGTGGGCGTATCGGACGGCGCGCTGATCTGGCGCTACCTGACGCTCAACTGCATTTCCACGATCTTCGTGTTCCTGACCCTGCGCTTCGGCCAGATCATCCTGATCGGCTCGGCGCTCGGCTTCCTCGGCATGGGCGCGCAGCCGCCGACCGCCGAACTCGGGATGATGGCGGCCCAGGGCCGCGACTTCCTGTTCATGGCGCCGCACATCGCGACGATCCCGAGCTGCGCGATCTTCGTGATCGTGCTGGCCGCCAACCTTCTCGGCGACGCCTTCCGCGACGTCCTCGATCCGAGGCTGCAGACATGATCAGGACCGATCCGTGGATGGCATGCACATTCTGCAGGGACTGGACGCTTCACTTTGGAAACTCGAACAAGGGAGCAAGGACGATGCGAGGCATTTTAACCGCCGCTGTGGCGCTTCTTGGGATCGCCGGATTTTCTTCAGCGACCGGGGCGCAGACCTTGAAGGTCATGAAGTCGCTGGACGCGCCGCATTACGACGGCCAGCGCACGACCTGGTCGCCGACCTCCGATATCGTCAACATGTTCCAGGACACGCTGCTGGCGCTCGACTGGGACGGCAAGACCGCGATCCCCTATCTCGCGAAGTCGTGGACCGTCTCGCCGGACGGCAAGACCTACACGTTCAAGCTGCGCGACGACGTGCAGTTCTGCAGCGGCAAGAAATTCACCGCCGCCGACGTGATCTACAGCTTCAAGCGCCTGAAGGATCCCGAGACCAAGGCGCCCTACGCCTGGCGCGCCGGCGACATCAAGGAACTCCGCGCGCCCGATCCCTATACGGTCGAGTACGAACTCAAGGAGCCTTACTCCGAACTGCTGCTGCAGCTCACGATGTACACCAACGCGATCCACAACAAGGACAGCGTCGAATCGCTGGGCAAGGATTACGGCATCAAGGCGATCGACGGCACCGGACCGTGGTGCTTCGAGAGCTGGCAGCCGCGCACCGAGATCGTGCTGAAGCGCCACGACGCCTACAAATGGGGGCCGTCGATGTACCAGAACAAGGGTCCGGTGAAGTTCGAGAAGCTCAGCATCAAGATCGTACCGGAGGACGCGAGCCGTGTCGCCGCCATGCTGGGCGGACAGTTCGACGTCAGCCACCAGATTCCGCTGCAGTTCATCCAGCAGGTCAAGGCCGCGCCCAACCTCACCGTCCAGGAGGCCAAGCCGAATTTCCAGCTGATG